>NZ_SSTC01000022.1 GCF_004801855.1 Pseudomonas sp. A-1
CGGCGCCGGGCGGCGCGGTGTCCTGCAGGCGGGCCTGCAGGCGCGCGGCGCGCAGCTTGCGCAGGCGGGCCTCGGTGATGGGGTCGCCGACCGCGGCGATCAGCGCGCGCAGTAGGTGGGCGGTGTCGATGCCCCTGAGCGCACGGGCGGCCAGGGCGATGCGCAGGGCCAGGTGGGCGGGCAGCGGCGCATGCCGGGGGGGATGCGCGCTCATGACCGTCAGGCCTCGCCGGCCCGCTTGGCGCGCAGGGTGATCGGCAGTTTGGGCTGGGGGATCGGCTCGATCCAGTAGCTGGAACCGTCGCCGAGGGTGACCTCGCCGCCCCACAGTTCGGCGCTGTCGTGCTCGAGGGCGACGACGATCTCTTCCTGGTCCTTCTTGGCGATGTAGAAGGTCAGCTGACCTTGGGGGTTGCGGCGGATCATGACGCTGGGCATGGCGGCTCTCCGGTTCGGGATGGGCTGTCCGCCGGCGCCGGGGGCCTGGACCCGGCGCCGGCGGACAGTGTTGCTGGGCGGGCCGGAGCGGCGCAGCCGCCCCGGCCGGTACCGCTACGGGCTGCGACTCAGCGAACCAGGTCGTAGTTGTAGTCGGTGACCTGCATGCCACGGGTTTCCTCGTCGAGACGCTCGAGCACCGCGTTGACGATGGTGGTGAGCATCTGCATGGCGCCCTCGTAGCCGAGGGTGGTGGAGCGGTGCAGGTGGTGACGGTCGAAGATCGGGAAGCCGATGCGGATCAGCGGCACCTCGAACTCCTTGCCCTTGTGCAGGGTGTCGCGCTGGATGAACTTGCCGTAGCTGTTGCCGATCATGAAGTCCGGCTTGTCGGTGAACACCAGCGAGCGCAGGTGCCAGAGGTCCTTGCCGATGTACACGGTGCAGTCCTTGCCGTACGGCGAGGACTCCAGGATCGTGTCCATGGCCTTCTTCCAGCGCTTGTTGCCGTTGTTGCAGAGGATGTGGGTCGGCTCGCAACCCAGCTCCAGCAGGAACTTGGCCAGGCCCATGACGAAGTCCGGGTCGCCCCAGATGGCGAACTTCTTGCCGTGCAGCCAGGTGTGCGAGTCGGTGATCATGTCGACCAGGCGACCGCGCTCCTTTTCCAGGCTGGCCGGGATCGGCTGGCCGGTGGCTTCGCTGATCTTCATCAGGAACTCGTCGGTCCAGTCCAGGCCCATCGGGATGTTGAGCTTGGGAACCTCGTGCTTCCAGGTGTTCTCGACCAGCTTCCTGGTCTTTTCCAGCTGCCAGGGCTGCAGCAGCAGGGTGGTGATGGCGTTCGGCGCGTCCTTGATCTCGTCCTGGGTGGTGCCGCCGGCGTACATGCGGAACTGGCCGTCGGCCGGGGTGTCGAGCACTTCCTCCGGGTCGGAGAGGAAGCTGTAGCCGACATCCATTTCCTTGAGCATGCGCTTGATCACGCGGAAGTTGCCCAGGTAGGTCTCGAAGCCCGGCACCACGTTGACCTTGTGGTTGCTGCCGACCACCTTGTCTTCCATGTGGTTCAGGGTGAAGTAGCGGGCGATGCCCTCGAACATGTTGTCCCAGCCGGTGACGTGGCTGCCGACGAAGCTCGGGGTGTGGGCGAACGGCACCGGGTACTCGTCGGGGATGAACCCTTCCTTCTTCGAGTTGTTGATGAAGGCGTTGAGGTCGTCGCCGATCACCTCGGCCATGCAGGTGGTGGACACCGCGATCATGTCCGGCTTGTAGGTCGCCTTGCAGTTCTGCAGGCCGTCCTTCATGTTCTGCTGGCCGCCGAACACCGCCGCGTCCTCGGTCATCGAGTCGGACACGCAGGACACCGGCTCGCGGAAGTGGCGGTTGAAGTAGGTGCGGAAGTAGGCCACGCAGCCCTGCGAGCCATGCACGTAGGGCATGGTCTTCTCGAAGCCGAGGGCGCAGAGCACGGCGCCGAGCGGCTGGCAGGCCTTGGCCGGGTTGATGGTCAGCGCTTCGCGCGCGAAGTTGAGTTCCTGGTATTCCCTGGTGGTGGTCCACTGGAACACTTCGTCGATCTTGTCCTGCGGATGCTTCTCCTCGAAGTCATCGCGCTTGCGGGCAAGCATGTCCTTGTATTCCTGGTCGCGGAACAGCGGGTAGCTGGGTTTGATGTTGTCGACTTGCTGGCTCATGACTGTTCTCCTGCGCCGCACTCATCTGTGCTGGCGATGGCGGATGTCGGCTGCGGGCGGCCCCGGGGGGTGGGCCGGCCGCAGCGGACGGCTCGTACGATTGCGGACTATCAGGCGCTGGCGGCGACTTTCAGCTCGGCCTCTGCGGCCTTCTGCCAGGGAGCCTGCAGCTTCTTCCAGCACGGGTTGTTGAGGGTCATGTCCATGTCGCGGGCGAAGATGGCGAAGCCGTCGAAGCCGTGGTACGGGCCGGAGTAGTCCCAGGAGTGCATCTGGCGGAAGGGGATGCCCATCTTCTGGAAGATGAACTTCTCCTTGATACCGGAGCCGATCAGGTCGGGCTTGACCTTCTTGACGAATTCCTCGAATTCGTAGCCGGTGACGTCGTCGTAGAGCAGGGTCGCGTTGCCCATTTCCTTGATGGTGCGGTCGTAGTCGTCGTTGTGGGCGAACTCGTAGCCGGTGCCGACCACTTCCATGCCCAGGTCCTCGTAGGCGCCGATCACGTGGCGCGGACGCAGGCCGCCGATGTACAGCATGACGCGCTTGCCTTCCAGGCGCGGGCGGTACTTGGCGACGATGGCTTCCCACTCCGGCTGGTACTTGGCGATGACTTCTTCGCACTTGGCCTGGATCGCCTCGTCGAACTGGGCGGCGATGGCGCGCAGCGACTCGATGGTCTTGGTCGGGCCGAAGAAGTTGTACTCCATCCATGGGATGCCGTACTTCTCTTCCATGTGCCGGGAGATGTAGTTCATCGAGCGGTAGCAGTGCACCAGATTCAGCTTGACCTTGGGGGTCAGCTCGATCTCGGAGATGGAACCGTCGCCGGACCACTGGGCGACCACGCGCAGGCCCATTTCCTCGAGCAGGATGCGCGAGGACCAGGCGTCGCCGCCGATGTTGTAGTCGCCGATGATCGCCACGTCGTAGGGGGTGGTGGCGAAGGAGTTGTCCTCGTCGCGGGCGCCCAGCACCCAGTCGCGCACGGCGTCGTTGGCGATGTGGTGGCCGAGGGACTGCGACACGCCGCGGAAGCCCTCGCAGCGCACCGGCACCACGGTGGTGTCGTGCTCGGCGGCCTTCTTCTTCGACACCGCCTCGATGTCGTCGCCGATCAGGCCGATCGGGCACTCGGACTGCACGGAGATGCCTTTGTTCAGCGGGAACAGGGTTTCCACCTCGTCGATCAGCTTGCCGAGCTTCTTGTCGCCGCCGAAGACGATGTCCTTCTCCTGGAAGTCCGAGGTGAAGTTCATGGTGACGAAGGCGTTCACCCCGGTGGTGCCGATGTAGTAGTTGCGGCGGCCGGCACGCGAATACTGGCCGCAGCCCACCGGGCCGTGGGAGATGTGGATCATGTCCTTGATCGGCCCCCAGACCACGCCCTTGGAGCCGGCGTAGGCGCAGCCGCGGATGGTCATCAGACCAGGCAGCGACTTCTTGTTGGAGGTGATGCACTTCTTCGACTGGGCGACCGACTGGTCGTTGACCGCCAGGTGCTTGGCGCGGTCCTTGCGGGCTTTCTCGGGATAGACTTCCAGGACTTCCTGGATGAGGGATTCGACCTCTTCGCGCGACATACCGGACATGGGTATGACTCCTCTTGCCTTGCGTTCATGTGCGGGTAACGGATGGGCCGCACTGCGCCTGGCGCAGTGCGACGCTCCGGCAGGGCCCATCTGCCCTGCCCCGTCCTACGAGCGATGCGCTCAGGCGCTGACTTCCTCGGCAGCGGTCTTGCCGACGATGCTCATGTCCTCTTCTTCCATGATGCCGAACTCCATCAGCAGCGCTTCCAGCTCGTCCATGGTGATCGGGGTCGGGATGATCAGCTTCTTGTTGCTGACGATCTTGCTGGCCAGGGCGCGGTACTCGTCGGCCTGCTTGGCCTGCGGGTCGTACTCGATGACGGTCATGCGGCGGATTTCGGCGCGCTGTACCACGTTGTCGCGCGGCACGAAGTGGATCATCTGGGTGCCCAGTTTCTCGGCCAGGGCGATGATCAGTTCGTCTTCGCGGTCGGTGTTGCGGCTGTTGCAGATCAGCCCGGCCAGACGCACGCCACCGGAGTTGGCGTACTTCACGATGCCCTTGGAGATGTTGTTGGCGGCGTACATGGCCATCATCTCGCCGGAGCAGACGATGTAGATTTCCTGGGCCTTGTTCTCGCGGATGGGCATGGCGAAGCCACCGCACACCACGTCGCCGAGCACGTCGTAGAACACGAAGTCGAGGTCGTCGTCATAGGCGCCTTCCTCTTCGAGGAAGTTGATCGCGGTGATCACGCCACGGCCGGCGCAGCCGACGCCCGGCTCCGGGCCGCCCGACTCGACGCACTTGACGCCACCGAAGCCGACCTTGAGCACGTCCTCCAGCTCGAGGTCTTCCACGGTGCCGGCCTCGGCGGCCATTTCCATGATGGTGTTCTGGGCCTTGGAGTGCAGGATCAGGCGAGTGGAGTCGGCCTTCGGGTCGCAGCCGACGATCATCACCTTATTGCCCATTTCGGCCAGGGCGGCGACCAGGTTCTGGGTGGTCGTGGACTTGCCGATCCCACCCTTGCCGTAGATAGCGCATTGACGCATTGCCATAATTGAGTTCCTCAGGTTTCGTTTCCACTGTCGTGGGCTGTAGGCCCGAACAAGCCTGCGCAACCTGGTCAATGCAGTGTCTGTGCCAGCCGCAAAAAACACTCGCAAGCCGTTGTATCCAAAGGAATTTCAATAAAGGCGAGAAACAGCGGAAGCGGTTCGGGACACAACAAAATCCCCGCAAGACATGTGGCAATGGCGACAACCCAACAAACTTCTCAACCCCTTCCTTATTGCCGGAAAAGTTCGCCACCGGGGCCTGTGGCAAACATGACAATTGTCGGCCGCGCACTTCCTATTGTCGGGCCGGATAATTACCCAGGATTCCGGGCGCAATTGATTAATCATTGAATATCAATGACTTGCCTCTCTCATGCGGGAGTGGTGCGGATATTGCGTAGCTCAACGCGCCATCACGCACCATCCAGCAGGAGAACCCTGTGAACAGCAGCCTGATCAACGAAATCCTCGCCGAGCTCCGTACGGGCCATGTGGTGCCCTACCTGGGGCCCGAGGTGCTGCGCGGGGTGGCCGACCGCGACAGCGGCCGACCGATGCCGGCCGACAGCGACAGCCTGATCCTCGCCATGACCGGCGGCCAGCCGATGTCGCCGCGGCTGATGTACGAGTTCCCGCGCGCCGCCATGCACCTGGAGAACAAGAAGGGCCGCAGCTTCATCGAGCGCTTCCTGACCCAGGCCTACGCCGGCGACAACTGGACGGCGTCGCCCGTGCACCAGTGGCTGGCCGACCTGGAGCTGCCCTACCTCATCGACTGCAACCGCGACAACCTGCTGCAGCGCCGCTACGCCGAGCGCCCGCACACCCTGGTGGTCGGCGCCGCACGCATCGCCGCCACCCCCTATCGCTTCGACCTCTACCAGTGGGAGGGCGAGCGCTACCGCTCCATCGAGCTGGCCGAGGTCGACACCGCCCTGCCGGTGCTGTTCAAGCCGCTCGGCACACCGCTGCCCCGGCCGAGCTTTGTCGCCTCGGACGCCGACTTCGTCGACTACATCACCGAGCTGATGGGCGGCTTCGCCGTGCCGGCCTGGCTCAAGCTGCGCCGCAAGAACAAGCGCTACCTGTTCCTCGGCATGCGCTTCAACCGCGACACCGAGCGCATGGTGATGAGCGACCTGATCCACGACGCCGCCGAACCGGCCGGCTGGGTGCTGATCGCCGAGCCGACCGACAAGGAACGCAAGGTCTGCGCGCGCAAGAACCTTCAGCTGGTCGAGGCCGACTGGAGCGAGCTGCTCGCGGCAGCCGCACCCGCCATCCCGGCCGGCAACCCCACCGCCACGCTCGTGGCCCGAATCCCTTGATCGACAAGAGAGCCTCACCATGCTGCTGAAAACCTACGAAGAGAAGAACCTCCTCTGCAACCTGAGCGTCAACGGCGCCACCAGCCAGGCCGACACCTACGCCTACCGCGGCGACCTGGTGCTGGCCGAGGGCGAGATCGCCGACGACGCCGGCCGCCGCCTGCCGCCGACCGCGGTGGTCAAGCAGGCTACCGTGCTGGTCAAGGGCGACAAGCTGGCCATGGTCAGCGGCATCGTCGTCCACCTGGCCGAGGTGCCGCTGTTCGTCGAGCGCTACCGCCACGACCTGGCCGCCGACATCCGCGTGCTGTTCTACGTCGAGGACCTGACCAAGGCGCTGGCCACCGACCTCGACGGCGTCGGCATCATCCTGCTGCCGCACCCGGACGGCGGCGCGGCCTGGCAGACTCTGATGGACGACCTGCGCCTGGACAAGGACGACTTCAAGGGCCAGAGCGCCGAGGACAAGGTGATCACCATGGCCGAGGGCCTGGCCGACTACAAGCCGAAGCTCGACAGCCTGAGCTTCGAGCAGTGCCTGGCCTTCGTCAGCACCGTCAAGCGCGAGCACCGCGGTCCGGTCTGAGTCCTGCACCACTTCTCCAGAGTCCCTTTCGGCAGCTAAGCCACTCCCCCGCTCCTGGGGGAGTCTTGTTTTCGGCGTCCGCCCCGCAGGAGCAGGCACTTTTCAGGGCTCGCGGCGCAGCGCAGTGAACGCGCCCAGCTCCCACTCGCGCAGCGCCAGCAGCAGGCCGCAGCCGCGGCGCCTGGCCAGGGGCGCGGCCAGGCTCTCCTCGTGCAGCTCGGCGAAGCGCTGGCGCAGGCGGCGCACCTCGGCCTGCAGCTGGGCCAGCGCCGCCTCGGTGAGCATGCCGTGGGCGAAGCCGAGGGACTGGTCGGCGCCAGCGAAATCGCTGGCGAGGAACTCGCCGAGGCCCTGGCGCAGGAAGAAGCGCTGGATCGGCCCGTCGGGCCGCCAGTCGAAGTCGCGCGCCACGTTGAGGCGCACGCGGTTGCCGGGCAGCAGCTCGATCAGCCGCAGGCGGTCGAGGCGCGCCAGGCAGCGGATCGCCTCGCTCTCGCTGAGGCGGTATACGCTGAGGATGTCGGCCAGGCGCCACTGGTTGAGCACGCACACCGCCACCAGCAGCAGGCGGTCGTCGGAGACCAGCTCGCGCTCCTGGGCCTCGCTCAGGGTGTGCAGGCGCTGGCCGCTGGCGGCGGCCTCCTGGCTCAGCTCGGCGAGGGTGAAGCCGAGCAGATTGGCGATCTGCAGCAGGCGCTCCAGGCTGAAGCTGCCGCTGGCGAACAGGCGCTTGACGCTGGCCTCGGAGAGGTCGAGCTGGCCGGCCAGGTCGCGATAGGTCATGCCGCGCGCCTTGAGCTGGCGCTTGAGGGTGGACAGCAGCTGGTCGAGTTCACTCATGGGGCAAGTAGAAGTAGCGTTTTTCGATACCTGGCAGCGTACGCGATGCGACCTTTTCCGACGGAGTTTCGCATCACGCTTCCCGAGGCCATGCTCGGCTCACCTATCCCCTGGAGACCGCCATGGATCGCTGCTCCCGCCATCTGCCGCTGCTGCTCACCCTGCTGCTGTCGGCCGCCGCCCTGCTGCACGGGCCCATCGCCCAGCTCGAGGACTACCACGCCTTCGCCGACCGCCTGACCCTGTTCGGCATCCCCCACTTCTGCGACGTGCTGTCCAACCTCGGCTTCGCCGTGGTCGCCCTGTGGGGGCTGTGGCGCCTGGCGCCGCGCCGCCACAGCCACTTCGCGCACAGCTGGCCGGGCTACGCGCTGTTCCTCGCCGGCCTGCTGCTCACCGCCGCGGGTTCGAGCTGGTACCACCTGGCCCCCGACGACCACCGCCTGCTGTGGGACCGCCTGCCGATCGCCCTGGCGAGCGCCGGGCTGCTGGCCGGGGTGTGGGCCGATTGTCGGCAACGCGATGGCCGCGCCTTCGCCGCCCTGCTCGGAGCCTTCGCGCTGGCCGGCGTGGTCTGGTGGTACGTCACCGCGCTGACCGGCGTCGGCGACCTGCGCCCCTACCTGCTGCTGCAGCTGCTGACCATCGTGCTGATCCCGCTGTGGCAGTGGCTGCATGGCCGCCCGCGCGGCGAGCGCCTGGCCTTCGCTGGTGCCATGGGCCTGTACCTGCTGGCCAAGCTCGCCGAGCTGCTCGACCACCAGCTGGCCGCCCTGCTCGCCCCGCTGACCGGGCATACCCTCAAGCACCTGCTATCCGCCGCCGCCACCGCGGTGGTGGTCGCCCAGCTGGCGCGGCGCGCGCCGCTGGCCAGCGACACGGACGCGGTGGCACCATCGCGCCATTCCCTCCACCACTCCTGAGCTCAGGGACCGATCATGCTCAAGCTCCTCCTGCGCAACCTGCTGCAGCGCCTGCTGCGCGTCCGGGTGCACGGCGATACCGACGTGTTCGCCAACCCGCGCACGCTGATCGTCGCCAACCACGAATCCTTCCTCGACGGCCTGCTGCTCGGCCTGTTCCTGCCGGTGGACGCTACCTTCGTGGTGCACTCGCAGATCGCCAGCCGCCCGCTGCTGGGTTTCCTGCTGCGCTTCGTGCCGCACCTGGCGGTGGACTCGACCAGCCCGCTGGCGATGAAGCAGATCGTCCGCCTGGTGGAGAGCGGCCGGCCGGTGGTGATCTTCCCCGAGGGGCGCATCACCCGCACCGGCTCGCTGATGAAGGTCTACGACGGCGCCGGCTTCGTCGCCGCCAGGACCGGCGCCACCGTGGTGCCGGTGCGCATCGACGGCGCCGCGCGCAGCTACTTCGGCCGCCTGGCCGGGGTCTATCCGCGCCGCCTGCTGCCGCAGGTCGACCTGTACGTGCAGCCGCCGCGGCAGATCGCCATGCCGGCGCTGCCCTCGGCCAAGCAGCGCCGCCGCCGCGCCGGCGAGCTGATGCGCCACATCCTGCTCGACATGCTGGTGGCCAGCCGGCCGCGGCGCACCCTGTTCGAAGCCTTCCTCGACGCCAAGGCAGTGTTCGGCAGCGACTACCAGCTGGTCGAGGACGTGCGCATGGTCGAGGAGTCCTACGGCTCGCTGCTGAAGATGGCCCTCGGCCTCGGTCGCCTGCTCAGCCGCCACACCGCGCCCGGCGAGATCGTCGGCGTGCTCACCCCCAACGCCGCGCCGACCCTCGGCCTGGTGCTCGGCCTGTCGCTGAATACGCGCATCCCGGCGATGCTCAACTACACCGCAGGCAAAGACGGCCTGCAGGCGGCCTGCACCGCCGCCGCCATCCGCACCGTGGTCGCCTCGCGCACCTTCGTCGACAAGGCACGCCTCGGCGGCCTGCTCGACGGGCTCGAGGGCGTCCGCGTGCTCTACCTGGAGGACCTCAAGGCCGAGCTGACGCTCACCGACCGCCTGTGGCTGCTCGCCCACCTGCTGATGCCCCAGCGCGCGGCCGCGGCGCAGAGCCCCGACGATCCGGCGCTGGTGCTGTTCACCTCCGGCTCGGAGGGCAAGCCCAAGGGCGTGGTGCACTCGCATGACTCGCTGCTGGCCAACGTCGCCCAGGTGCGCGCGGTGGCCGACTTCACCCCGCTCGACAAGTTCATGATGGCGCTGCCGCTGTTCCACTCCTTCGGCCTGACCTGCGGCGTGCTGCTGCCGCTGGTGTCCGGCTGCAAGGTGTTCCTCTATCCCAGCCCGCTGCACTACCGCATCGTCCCCGAGCTGGTCTACGACCGCGACTGCAGCGTGCTGTTCGGCACCTCGACCTTCCTCGGCAACTACGCCAAGTACGCCCACCCCTACGACTTCGGCCGCCTGCGCTACGTGGTGGCCGGCGCCGAGCGCCTCAACGAAGAGGTGCGCCAGACCTGGATCGACAGGTTCGGCATCCGCATCCTCGAAGGCTACGGCATCACCGAGTGCGCGCCGGTGGTGGCGGTCAACGTGCCGATGGCCTGCCGGCGCGGCAGCGTCGGCCAGCTGCTGCCGGGCATCGAGCATGAGCTGGAACCGGTACCGGGCATCGACCATGGCGGCGCCCTGCACCTGCACGGCCCGAACCTGCTCAAGGGCTACCTGCTGTTCGACCAGCCCGGGGTGATCCAGGCCCCGCCGGCGATCCGCCCCGGCTGGTACGCCACCGGCGACATCGTCGAGCTCGACGCCGACGGCTTCCTGCACATCCGCGGCCGCCTCAAGCGCTTCGCCAAGCTGGCCGGCGAGATGGTCTCGCTGGAGGTGGTCGAGCAGATCGCCGGCGAGGCCGCGCCCGGCTTCGCCCACGCCGCGGCGACCCGAGGCGACGCCGCCAAGGGCGAGGCACTGGTGCTGTTCACCACCGCCCCCGAGCTGGCCCGCGAGCAGCTGCTGGCCGCCGCGCGACGCCTGGGCGCCAGCGAGCTGGCGGTGCCGCGCGACATCCGCCGCCTCGACGCCCTGCCGCTGCTCGGCACCGGCAAGACCGACCACGTCGCCCTCAAGCGCCTCGCCGCCACGGAGCAGCCGTCATGAGTTCGCCGCTCGACCTGCTCAGGGCACGCCGCTTCGCCCCGCTGTTCGTCACCCAGTTCCTCGGCGCGTTCAACGACAACCTGTACAAGAACGCCCTGGTGGTGCTGCTGACCTTCCAGGCCGCGCAGTGGACCAGCCTGTCCATCGGCCTGCTGGCCAACCTGGCGGCCGGCCTGTTCATCCTGCCGTTCTTCCTGTTCTCCGCCACCGCCGGCCAGCTCGCCGACAAGTACGACAAGGCCACCCTGGCGCGCTGGACCAAGCTGCTGGAGATCGTCATCGTCCTGCTCGCCGGCGCCGGCTTCTGGGCGCACAGCCTGGAGCTGCTGCTCGCCGCGCTGTTCCTGCTCGGCCTGCAGTCGACCCTGTTCGGCCCGGTGAAGTACGCCATCCTCCCCCAGCACCTGCACGAGGACGAGCTGGTCGGCGGCAACGCGCTGATCGAGGCCGGCACCTTCGTCGCCATCCTGATCGGCACCCTGGCCGGCGGTCTGCTCGCCGCCGTCGAGGGCGGCAGCCTGTGGATCACCGCCGCCTGCCTGGCGGTCGCCGTGGTCGGCTACTGGAGCAGCCTGGCCATCCCCGCCGCGCCGGCCCCCGAACCGCAACTGAAGGTCAACCCCAACCCGCTGAGCGAGACCTGGCGCAACATCGGCTTCGCCCGCGAGAACCGCACGGTGTTCCTGTCGATCCTCGGCATCTCCTGGTTCTGGCTGTACGGCGCACTGCTGCTCGCCCAGTTCCCGGCCTACGCCAAGGACGTGCTGGGCGGCAGCGAGAGCGGCGTGACCCTCTTGCTCGGCATCTTCACCTTAGGGATAGGCGCCGGCTCCATGCTCTGCGAGCGGCTGTCCGGCAAGCTGGTGGAGATCGGCCTGGTGCCACTCGGCTCGATCGGCCTGACCGTCTTCGGTCTCGATCTGGCCTTCGCCTCGCCGGCCGTGCCGCCGCCGGCGCCGCTGGCGCTGGCCGAGCTGCTGCAGGCGCCGGGTACCCTGCGCGTGCTGTTCGACCTGTTCGCCTTGGGCCTGTTCGGCGGCTTCTTCATCGTGCCGCTGTACGCGCTGATGCAGCTGCGCTCGGCCGCGGCGCACCGCGCGCGGATCGTCGCCGCCAACAACATCCTCAATGCGCTGTTCATGGTGGTCGGCGCCGGCGCCGCGGCCGGGATGCTCGCCGCCGGGCTGTCGATTCCCGAGCTGTTCGCTGCCGCCGCGCTGATCAACGCGCTGGTCGCCGTGTACATCTACCGGCTGGTGCCGGAGTTCCTGCTGCGCTTCCTCGACTGGCTGCTGGTGCACTCGGTCTACCGCCTGGACAAGCAGGGCGTCGAGCACATCCCGCAGAGCGGCCCGGCGCTCTTGGTGTGCAACCACGTCAGCTACGTCGACGCCCTGGTGATCGCCGCCGCCTGCCGCCGGCCGATCCGCTTCGTGATGGACCACCGCATCTTCCGCTGGCCGCTGCTGTCGTTCGTGTTCCGCCACGCCCGCGCCATCCCCATCGCCCCGGCCAAGGAGGATGCCGCGCTGCTGGAGAAGGCCTATGCCGAGGTGGCCGCGGCGCTGGCCGCTGGTGAGCTGGTGGCGATCTTCCCCGAAGGCCGCCTGACTCCGGACGGCGAAGTCGGCCCGTTCCGCCCCGGCATCCAGCGCATCCTCAGGCGCCACCCGGTGGCGGTGCTGCCCATGGCGCTGTCCGGGCTGTGGGCCAGCCCGTTCTCGCGCCGGGCCACTTCACTGCTGCGGCGCCTCGGCCAGCTGCATCCGCTGCGCCGCGTCACCCTCAAGGTGGGCGAGCCGGTGGCGGCGCAGGCAGCCGAGCCGGAGGTGTTGCGGCAGAAGGTGATCAAGCTGCGCGGCGAGGTTGCTTAGCCGTGACTGCCCCTGCCTGGCGCTGGCAACTGGTATGCCCGGGCTGGGCGAACTGATCCTTCCCCCCCGCGCATCGAGCGGGCAGGATTGACCGCCGCGCACCGGCCGCCTCGGCGGGCCCGAACGCCGGGGCGGCGGCCGCATCGTTCAACGGGGAGCCCTGTGCATGTCATCCAGCGTCGCGCTGACCGATCCGATACTGCTCAACAGCCTGACGCTGACCGCACTCGCGCTGGTCAGCGCGACCTTCGTCGTGGCCGTCGTCCGCGCCTGCCGCCAGGGGCTGCGGCCGGCCCTGTGGGGCGCGCTGACCTTCGTGGCCTTCGCCCTCGTGCTCAAGCCCCTCGGGCAGGCGGCCACAGGTCCGCTGCCCATCCCCGGCCCGGCGGACGCTGCGGCCCTGCTTGCGTTCGTCCTGGGCAGCGCCGGCATCGCGGGCCTGTTCGAGGAAACCGGCAAGTGGATCGCCCTGCGTGCGGGGCACCGCCGACGGACGCTCGCCAAGCCCTGGGTGCTCAGCTTCGCCGCGGGCTACGCCATCTGCGAAACCTGGGTGGTGGGCAGCGGCCACGTCCAACTGCTGCAGCTCGCCAGCGACGGCGAGCTGCTGGCACGCCTGCAGGACGGTATGCCGGCCGCGGCCGTCGCCGCCCTGCAGCAGCGGATCGCGGCTCTCGACGCAGCAACGGCGATCTGGTTGCTGACCGAGCGCGCCGCCGCGGTCGTGCTGCAGATCGGCCTGGTGTGGATGCTCTGGAACGCCATCGAGCGGCGGCGAGCGGCCTGGCTCGCCGCTGCCGTGCTGGCCCATGCCCTGATCGACGTGCCGGCCGCCCTGTTCCACACCGGGACGCTGCCGTTGTGGGCAATCGAAATCTTCTACCTGTCGCTCGCCCTGCTGGTGGTCGTGCCGGTGTGGCGGCATAGCGCCGCAGCCCTCGCGAAGTACTGACACTCACCTGGAGCATCACCTGAGCATGAACTCGTGGACGATTCGCCCTTACCTGCCCCATGACCTGGAGGACTGCATGACCGTCTGGCAGGACGCCAGCCGCAAGGGACACCCCTTCCTTCCCGAAGCCGTACTGACCCGGCAGGCCGCCAGCCTGCGCTCGACCTGGATCGCGGCCGCCGAAACATGGGTTTGCGTGGCATCCGACGCAGTGATCGGCTTCGCGTGTCTTTGCGGTGACGAACTGGCCGGCCTGTTCGTATCCCCGGCCTGGCAGGGGCGAGGTATCGGCAGGGCGCTGGTACAAAGACTCCGTGCGCCGGAGCAGCGACTGCACGTCAGCGTCTACCAGGCCAACCTCGCCGCGCACCGCTTCTATGAGGCCATCGGCTTTGTACCGACTCACACTCTAGCCAGGGATGGCGATGGGGAGCCATTTCCTGTAGTGCGCATGACTCTCGCCCCCGATCACTGATGAGCAGGCCGAAGCTGGACTGCTCGGCTGTAGCCGACGAACCCGGTCGCCCGCGTGTAGCCGAGCGACTCGTAGAGCCGCTGAGCCCCGACGTTGGTCTCGGCGGTTTCCAGGGTGACGGCCGCGGCGCCCGGATAAGCACCAGTTCTGAAGAAAATGACAAACCAGTCGACGGCTCTCGCCTCCCTGCTGCAACTCGACCGTGACAAGGCGGGCGATTCGCTGCGCCAGCAACTCTACCGGCAACTGCGCGAGGCGATCGTGACCGGCAGATTACGCCCCGGCCATGCGCTGCCCTCGACCCGGCAACTGGCTGCCGCGCTGGGCATCGCGCGCAGCACCGTGGTCGAGGCCCTCGACCAGCTCAAGTTCGAGGGCTACCTCGAGACTCGCCAGGGCGCCGCGACGCGCGTCGCCGAGTTTCGCGCGCCTCCCGCCGGCGCCACTGGCATGCCCGGCGAACCGGCTGCCGGCGCGATGGCGGACGTGGCATCGGCCCTGTGGGTCAACGACGACCCGCCCAGCGCGGTGACCCGCCGGGCCTTTCGTCCGGGGCTGCCCGACCTCGGCGCCTTCCCCGCCGCGAACTGGGCCGCCTGCCTGGCCTCTCGGGCCCGCCGCCCGCTCGCCCATGACCTCAGCTACGAGGGCTACACCGGGGTGCCCGCGCTGCAGGCGGAAATCGTCCGCCACGTCGCCCAGGCGCGACACGTGAATGCCGATCCCGCCCAGGTCGTCGTCCTGCCCTCCGCCCAGGCGGCCTTCGACGTCGCGGCGCGCTGCTGCCTGCGGGCGGGCGACTGCGTATGGCTGGAGGACCCGGGCTACCCGGGCGTGCGTGGCCTCTGGCGGGGCCATGGCGCGCGGATCGTGGATGTCCCCGTCGATGCCCAGGGCATGAATTTCGAGCACGAGCGCAGCAGGCCCCGGCTGATCCACGTCACCCCGTCGCACCAGTACCCGAGCGGCGTGCCCCTCTCCCTGCCGCGGCGCTTCGCCCTGCTCGAACGCGCCAGGCAGGTCGACGCCGTCATTCTCGAGGACGACTACGACAGCGAGTTCCAGTATGCGGGCTTGCCGATTGCCAGCCTGCAGGGCCTGGATCGCACGCAGCGGGTGATGTACGTGGGCACCTTCTCCAAGACCCTGGCCCCGGGCATGCACGTCGCCTACCTGATCGTCCCGCCACGCTTCGCCAGACTGACCCACGCCGTCGCCAGCCTGGCGGGCATGGCGGTGCCCGTGCACCTGCAGCTGGCGCTGGCGGATTTCATGCGCCACGGCTTCCTGCGCCGGCATGTCCGCAGGATGAACGCGATCTATGCCGCTCGCATGCGCACGCTGATCGACACGCTGAAGGCCGGCGTTCCGCCGGGCGTGAAGATTCCCGAGCAGGGCGGCGGGCTGCAGCTGACCATCAGCTGGCAGCAGGGACCGGACGACACCCGGCTGGTCGCCATGCTCGAGGCGCAGGGGCTCTGCGCCCTGCCCCTGTCCCGGCTCTGCCATGCCGAGCGGCGCCATGGACTGGTGCTCGGCATCGGCCTGGTGGACGCCGACTCGATCGGCCCGCAGGCCAGCAGGCTCGCCGACCTGCTGAAGACGCAGTTCTAGGTGCTCGCGAGTTGCCTGGCGCAGCCTCAGACGTCGAACTGGCCAAAGGCCGCCATCATGCCCAGCACAGCCACGAGGAGGCCGACGCACTGCACCCAGATCTCCTCGCGGTGGCCACTGCGCCAGCCATGGCGCGGATAGCGGCCCAGGGTGAGCAGCTTCACCCACGGCCAGCCGAGCCAGTAGCACAGGGTGCCGAGCAGGAAATCGCCGACGATGTCGGCTAGCAGCAGGCGGACGACGAGAGACAGCAGCTGGTCCATGGGCAAACCTCGCTCAGTGTCCGCCCAGGACGACGACCACGAAGCGCAGCCAGATCCCCGCCACCAGCAGGTTGCTGGCGGCGAAGGCCAGCAGGCGGTGCATCACGTGGTTGTAGGTCAGGTAGATCAGGCTGTGCAGAACGCGCAGGGCCACGTAGGCCCAGGCCAGGCTGAGGAACAGCCCATCGACCGCATGGATGACGAACAGCATCAGCGCCAGCACATAGAACAGCAGCGGCACTTCCAGCAGGTTCATGAACACGCGGTTCGGCAGCCGCACCTGCGCCGGCACCCGCTCCGACTCGCCGCAGCGGAAGTCCTCGGCGGTGAGCTGCCCGGCGAAGGCAGCGCGCAGGCGGCGCCAGGGAATCAGCAGGAGGACCAACAGGGTCCAACCCATCAGGGCCGCGACCGGCCAGAAGATAGTCGTCTGATACAACAGCAGGCCCCTCCATGTGCCCGTTCATCCGTATGCGGGCTGGCGAGGCAATCCCGGTGCGAATGCCTGCATTCCGCCGGTCGGACGTTAACGCCGCCGCGCGAGCCTTGTCCATCGGCACCGCGCCGGGCTGCGAAGCCACCCCGTAAGAGCAAAACGGCCGAAGCGGATCCCTCCGCCCCGGCCCAGTCTCCACCTGTGCTACCTACAAGAGCCTATCAGGCCACCTCATCCTCGCTCAGCTCGAACCGCACCCGCTCCTCCGCGCTCTTGCCGAGCAGCTTGGCCAGCCACGGCGGCGGCGCGTCGGCCATCACCCGCTGCAGTTCGTCGAGCACCTGCGCGGCGGGGCCGCCCTTGGGCTGCTTGAGCGGGTGGATGCCGGCCTTGACCACCTTGGCCGCCGCCGGGCCGCCGATGGAGACCACGCAGAGCACCTGGCAGTCGGCGATCTGTTCGACGCGCCAGGCGTTCTTGTCCTCGGCGAGGTCGCCGTCCAGGGTCGAACGGATGTCGACCAGCGTCCTGCCGCCGGCGCCGAGCTGGTAGACCAGGAAGCGCAGGCAGGAGCCGAAGTGGCCGTCGAGCTGCTCGCCATTGTTGGAGGCGACGGCCACGCGGATCGAGCCGGGCGGCAGTTCGGCGAGCGCCACCGGCCTGGGCAGGTCGTCGGCCACGGTCTCGCCCCAGAGGATGCGCACGGCCTCCTTGAGCGCGCTCATCGGCGTATCGAGCAGGTCGACGTCCTCCTCGGAGCCGGCCAGGCCGACCTTGAGGTCGGTGACTGTGACCCCCTGCAGGCTCTGCTCGGTCAGCGGGCCGTTGATGTGCTGGTGGAGGATCTCCAGCAACTGGCCGACCGCCACGCCGGGCAAGGCCCGGGCGGCCAGGGCGATGCGCAGTGCGGTGTCGCGACTCATGTTCGGTTCGGTATCCATCGGCGGCTTCCTCGGCGGGTCAATCAATCGTCATCGTCGTCATCGTCTTCGTCGAGCACCCGCGTGATGCGCTGGTAGACCTCCACGCGGTCGCCCTCCTTCAGCGGGCTGTCCAGCTTCACGAACTTGCCGAACACGCCGACCTTGTGCTTGTTCAGGTCGATCTCCGGGCAGTAGCGCAGCAGGCCGGACTGCTCGATGGCCTGCGCCACGCTGCTGCCCTCGGCGACCTGGCAGCTCAGCAGCAGCGGTCGGGGGGCGGCGTACACCACAGCAACTTTCATGGCATTCACTCCTGTACCGGGCTCATTGCAGGACGATCAGCTCGCCGTGGGAGCGGATGCGCCGCTCGGCGCGCCTGCGGTCGAGCACGCGCTTGGCGGCCAGCAGGAAGCCCAGGACGATGAAGGCGCCGGGCGGCAGGATGGCCAGCAGGATGCCCTGGAAGCCGGGCAGCACGGTGATCTCCAGCCACTGGAAGTGCGGCCCCAGCAGCGACGAGGCCTGGGAAAACAGGGTGCCGCTGCCGAGGATCTCGCGGATGCCGCCGATCAGCACCAGCACCCAGGTGAAGCCGATGCCCATGCCGGCGCCGTCGAGCATCGCGGGAATCACCGGGTGCTTGAGGCTGAACGACTCGGCGCGGCCGAGCACCGCGCAGTTGGTGACGATCAGGGCGATGAACAGGCCGAGCACCTTGTACAGCTCGTGCATCCAGGCGTTCATCGCCATGTCGATCAGGGTCACCACGCCGGCGATGATGGCGATCATCACCGGGTTGCGGACCTCGGGGGCGATGGTGTGGCGCAGCGCCGAGATGATCGCGTTGGTGCAGATCAGCACCAGGGTGGTGGCCAGGCCCATGCCCAAGCCGTTGGTGGCGGTGGTGGTCACCGCCAGCGCCGGGCAGAGGGCAAGCATCTGCACCAGGGCGACGTTGTAGTCCCACAGGGCGCTGGTGAAGTACTTCCAGGGACTGGCCGAGGCCGGCGCGCTGGCGGCTGTGCAACTGCTGCTCATGGTCGCTTCTCCTGTTGGCGGGCGCTCAGGCGTTCGGCCTGGCGGACCTGGAACTGCAGGGCCTGCAGCACGCTCCTGACCACCGCGCGCGGGGTGATGGTGGCGCCGGCGAACTGGTCGAAGCGGCCGCCGTCCTTCTTCACCTTCCACTGCTCCAGCGGCGTGCTGGCCAGCGACAGGCCGTCGAAGGCCCTGATCCAGTCGCTGCGCGAGGCCTCGATCCTGTCGGCCAGGCCCGGGGTTTCCTTGTGGCTCAGCACGCGTACGCCGAGGATGCGGCCCTCGGCATCCAGGGCGATCAGCTGCAGGATCGGCCCGCCGTAGCCGATGTTGCTGACCTGGAAGGCCACCGCCGTCAGCCGGCCGTCCTGGCGCGCCGGGTAGACCTCGACCGCACCCAGCTCGGCGTCCTGCACGGTGAAGGCATCCTGCAGGGGGTTGTTGTCGTACAGCGCGGCCGGCAGCACCTGGCGCAGCACGGCCAGGCGGTCCTCGAGCTGCTGGGCGGCGATCTGCCCGTGGGTCAGGCGGTCGCCGACCAGCAGCAGCACGGCGACCAGCGCGCACACCGCGGCCAGCGACAGACCCTGATACTCGATGCGCCCGCGCCAGCGCGCGAGCAGCGACGGCGGGGTGGCTGCCGGCTCCGCCGGAATCGGAATGGTCTCGCTCATGCCTAGCCCTCCTGCTTGACCTGGCTGGTTTGCCGGCCGATGGCCAGCGGCTTGCCGCCCGCCGTGCGGCCGTAGGCGCGCGGGCGCCAGTAGCGGTCGATCAGCGGGCTGAGTGCGTTCATGAACAGCACGGCGAAGGCCACCGCCTCGGGGAAGCTGCCCCAGGTGCGGATCACGTAGACCAGCACCCCGCAGCCGGCGCCGAAGATCAGCCGGCCCTTGCGGCTGACCGGCGAGGTCACCGGGTCGGTGGCGATGAACAACGCGCCGAGCAGCAGCCCGCCGCTGGCCAGGTGGTAGAGGCCGCCGGGATAGCGCGCGGGGTCGATCTGGTGGGCGATGGCGGCCAGGACCAGCACGCCGAGCAGCATGCTCAGGGGGATCTCCCAGTGGATGACGCGGCGGAAGAGCAGCCACAGGCCGCCGAGCAGCAGGAGCAGCTCGGAGGTCTCGCCCAGGCTGCCGGCGCTGCTGCCGAGCAGCGCCGGGACCAGCGCGAAGTCGCCGGCGAGGATCGCCTCGGCGCTGCGCCCGAGGGTCAGTTCGGTCTTCAGGTTGCCGAGGGCGGTGGCGCCGCTCATGCCGTCGGGCAGGGCGCCGCCGAAGGTGATCGCCAGCCCCTCGACGAAGCCCGGCGCTGCCGTCGAGCCCAGCGGCGCCGGCAGCGTCCAGCTGGTCATCTGCAGCGGGAAGGCGATCAGCAGGGCGACGCGGGCGAGCATCGCCGGGTTGAAGATGTTCTGGCCGATGCCGCCGTACAGCTGCTTGCCGATGCCGATGGCGAAGGCCGCGCCGCCGACGCCGATCCACCAGGGCGCCCACGGCGGCAGCGACAGCGCCAGCAGCCAGCCGGTGAGCAGCGCCGAGCCGTCCAGCAGGCGCCTGAGCGGCTGGCCGAGCCAGTGCAGGCACAGCGCCTCGGTGGCCAGCGCGCTGACGCAGGTCAGCAGCCACAGGTTGATCGCCGGCCAGCCGAACAGGTACAGGCCGAACAGGGTGGCCGGCAGCAGCGCCAGGCACACCTGCAGCATGATGCGGTTGACCGACGAGCGGTCGTGGGCGAAGGGCCCGGATATGGCGCTCGGGGTGCTCATGACTCCACCTCGCTGGTCTTGCCCGGTTTTGTTTTGGCGGCTGCCTTGGCCGCCTTGGCCGCGGCCCTGGCGGCCTCCTCCTCGGCCAGGCGCGCGGCGCGCGCCTCGGTCAGCTGCCTGATGTGCTCGGTCTTGCGCGCGCCCTGGCGGCGCTCGTCCTGGCGGCCCATGGCGTACTGGAAGTACTGCACCAGCGGGATGTGCGAGGGGCACACGTAGGAGCAGCAGCCGCAGAGGATGCAGTCGCGCAGGCCGTAGTCGCTGGCGCCGTCGAGGTCGTCGACCCGCGCGCGGGCGGCCATCTCCACCGGCAGCAGGCCCATCGGGCAGGCGTCCACGCAGCTGGCGCAGCGGATGCACGGCGAGGCCTCGTCGCTGCGCAGCTCGTGCGGCGCCAGCGCCAGCAGGCCGGTGGCGCCCTTGATCACCGGCGCCTGCAGCGACGGCAGGGTCACCCCCATCATCGGCCCGCCGAGCAGCAGGCGCGCCGGCTCGCGGACCAGGCCGCCGCAGGCGTCGATCAGCGCCTGCGCCGGGGTGCCGATCAGGGTCTCCAGGTTGCGCGGGTTGCCCACGCAGCTGCCGGCCACGGTGACCACCCGCGAGATCAGCGGCCGGCCGTGGCGCAGCGCCTGCTGGATGGCGTAGACGGTGCCGACGTTGTGCACCAGCGCGCCGACCGAGGTGCTGCGCGCATCGGCCGGCACCTCGCGGCCGGTGACCGCCTGGATCAGCTGCTTGGCCGAGCCCATCGGGTACAGCGCCGGCACCGCCTCGACCTCGATGGCGCCGTAGGGCTCGCTGGCCGCGCGCATGGCGGCCAGCGCCGCCGGCTTGTTGTCCTCGATGCCGATCACCACCCGGTAGGCGCGCAGGATGTGCTGGATCAGCCGCGCGCCGTCGACGATGGCCTCGGCGCGCTCGCGCATCAGGCGGTCGTCGCAGGTCAGGTAGGGCTCGCACTCGCTGCCGTTGACCAGCACGGTCTTGATCTCGTGGCGGGTGCCCTGCCTGAGCTTGACCGCCGCCGGGAAGATCGCCCCGCCCATGCCGACGATGCCGGCCTGCGCCACCCGCTCGGCGAGCAGCAGCGGGCTCTCCTCGAAGGGATTGGCCGGCACCTCCAGCTCGATCCAGCGGTCTTCGCCGTCGCAGTCGAGGACGATGCCGTTGACGGTGAGGCCGGACGGATGCGGGGCGAGGATCGGGCCGATCTCGACCACGGTCCCCGAGCTGGGCGCATGGATCGGCGCCGACATCTCAGAGGGCGAGCTGGCGATCAGTTGGCCCTTGAGCACCCGCTCGCCGACCCTGACCAGCGGCAGAGCCTCGGCGCCGGCGTGCTGGCGCAGCGGCAGGTACAGGCGCGGCGGCAGCGGCACGCGGCCGATGGTCAGCGCCGAGGAGCGGTCCTTGTGGGCGGCCGGGTGGACGCCACCGCGGATGCGGGCGGGATTGAACATGCGAAGGCTCCGTGAAGGAATCAGGCGGCCCGGGGCTTGGCCCAGCGCCAGGTGCCCAGGGTCGGCGGCTGCGCGACCAGGGCGACGCAGCCTTCCGGGCAGGCGTCCTGGCAGCGGGCGCAGCCGGTGCAGGCGCCCTGCAGCACCACGTGGATCTGCCCGCTGGCGCCGACGATGGCGTCGGTCGGGCAGGCGCGGTAGCAGCGGGTGCAGCCGGTGCACTGCGCGGCGTCGATGGTCGCCAGCTGCGGCGCGCTCATCTGCCCGGCGTCGAGGGTCACGCCGAGCAGCGCGGCGAGCTGCTCGGCCAGCGCCACCCCGCCGGGCGGGCAGCAGGTGACCGCGGCGCTACCCTCGACCAGCGCGCTGGCGGCCGCCGAGCAGCCGGGAAAGCCGCACTGGCCGCACTGGCTGCCCGGCATCAGCGCCTCGATCTCCTTGATCAGCGGATTCTCGTCGGTGACCGCGAACCTGCGCGCCGCCACGCCCAGTCCGCCGCCCAGGATCAGACCCATGGTGGCCAGGGCCAGGGTTGCCATCAGCATCTCGCTCTCCTCGCCGGCGCCTGCCGGTCAGCCATTCAGATCAGCCCGCCGAAGCCCATGAACGCCAGCGCCAGCAGGCCGGCGGTGACGAAGGCGATCGGCGGACCGGAAAACGCCGCCGGCACGCTGGCGAGCTGCAGGCGCTCGCGCAGGCCGGCGAAGATGATCATGATCAGGGTGAAGCCGAGCGCCGAGCCGAAGCCGAACAGGCCGGCCTGCACAAGGCTGTGGCCCTCGCGCACGCTGATCAGCGGCACGCCGAGCACCGCGCAGTTGGTGGTGATCAGCGGCAGGTAGATGCCGAGGGCGCGGTACAGCGAGGGGCTGACCTTGCGGATGATCATCTCGATCAGCTGCACCATGGCGGCGATCACCACGATGTAGGCGAGGATGCGCAGGAAGCCGATGCCCAGCGGCTGCAGCACGTGGTGCTCGAGCAGCCAGCTGCTGATGCCGCCGAGGGTCATCACCAGGGTGGTAGCCACCCCCATGCCGATCGACGGGTCGAGCTTGCTGGACACCCCCATGAACGGGCACAGGCCGAGAAAACGCGCCAGCACCACGTTGTTGACCAGCACGGTGCCGATCAGAAACAGCACATATTCCATAGCGACCCACCCTCCCGGCTGAACCCTGGGCTGCACCCTTGTCGGGCACATCCCGTTGCCGGGGGGAATTGCAGCAAGCGTGCCATGGCTCGGGCGACACCCTGCGCGGCGCTGCAGGCCGCGGAAAACCTGATCCAGATCAAGGGAAGCGCGCGCAGATCCGCCCGCCGCCGCGGCGCCGGCGCCGGTCTTGTCGGCTTTGCGACAGACAACGGCCGCCATCGCGACGCCATCCGTGGGCTTTCCCACAGAAAAGCCCGTCGCCGGCGCGACGAACCGCTCTGCCCCGCCACTTCCGCCACTCCCGCGCCCGTGCGGACAGCGGCATGGCCTTTGCAAAACCCCCTTGTCCGCCGCGCCCCGCTCGACCGGCGCGGCGCTGCCACTCCCGTGGACTGATGAGGCTCAACCCATGACCCAGGGCAAACCGTCCCGCAGCAGCGACGTGCCGGCGCCAGCCGCCGGCGCCGAGCTGCTCCCCGAGGCATTCCGGCAGATGGCGGAGCACGCCCCCATCGCCATCTCGATCACCGACCTCAAGGCCAACATCCTCTATGCCAACCGCGCCTTCAGCACCACCACCGGCTACGCGCTGGCGGAGGTGATCGGCAAGAACGAATCCATGCTGTCCAACGGCACCACCCCGCGGCTGGTCTACCAGGCGCTGTGGAGCCGTCTGGCGCAGAAGAAGCCGTGGTCCGGCGTGCTGGTCAACCGGCGCAAGGACGGCAGCCTGTACCTGGCCGAGCTGACCGTGGCGCCGGTGTTCGACGAGCACGGCGAGACCCTCTACTACCTGGGCATGCACCGCGACAGCAGCGACCTGCACGAGCTGGAGCAGCGGGTCAGCAACCAGCGGCTGATGATCGAGGCGGTGGTCGGCGCGGCGCCAGCGGCCATGGTGGTGCTCGATCGCGACAACCGCGTGGTGCTGTCCAACCCCAGCTTCGCCCGCCTGGCCCGCGAGCTGACCGAGGGCGGCAGCGGCGACAGCCTGGTGGCGCTGGTGCGCGAGAACCTCGCGGTACCCTTCGCGGCGCTGGAGGGCGAGGGCCGCGCCTTCTCCGGCAAGGAGATCCCCCTCGACCTGGGCGGCCATGCGCCGCGCTGGCTGTCCTGCCACGGCATGGCCATCCACGTCGAGGACGAGCGCGCCCAGGTGTTCTTCGCCCCCGGCGCCGAGCGCTACCTGCTGCTGACCCTCAACGACATCTCCGAGCTGCGCCAGAAGCAGCAGGACTCGCGGCTCAACGCGCTGAAGGCGCTGATGGCCGAAGAGGAGCTGCTCGACGGCATGCGCGAGACCTTCAGCGGCGCCATCCACCGCCTGCAGGGCCCGGTCAACCTGATCAGCGCGGCGCTGCGCATGCTCGAGCGCCGCCTCGGCGAGCAGGCCGGCAACGACCCGGTGCTCAGTGCCATGCGCGAGGCCAGCATGGCCGGCCAGGAGGCGCTGGACAGCCTGTCCGGGGCCATGCCGGTGCGCCGCGCCGAGGCGAAGATGCCGGTCAACGTCAACCAGCTGATCCGCGAGGTGATCAGCCTGTGCACCGACGAGCTGCTCGCCCAGGGCATCGTCGTCGACTGGCAGCCGGCGCTGCGCCTGCCCTGGGTGATGGGCGCCGAGAGCCGCCTGCGCAGCGTGATCAAGCAGCTGGTGATGAACGCCATCGAGGCCGTCGCCCACAGCCAGGTCAGCCGCCGCGAGCTGTTCATCAGCACCCGGGTGGAGAACCAGCAGGTGGTGCGCCTGGAGATCGTCGACAGCGGGCCGGGCATCCCCGCCGAGCTGGCGCTCAAGGTGTTCGAACCGTTCTTCAGCACCAAGCCGCCGCACGCCGCCGGCCACGGCATGGGCTTGGCCATGGTGCAGGAGATCGTCAGCGAACACGCCGGCACCGTGCACATCGACACCACTTATCGCGACGGTTGCCGGGTGGTGGTCGAACTGCCCTTCAGCGCCGCCGGTTGAATCCAAGGAGAGCAGGCCGATGAGCAGTATCCAGCTCGCCCAGCGTCCCGGCACCACCTCGCGTGCCGACCTGTACGACAAGCAGTTGCAGGCCCTGGCGCGCATTTCCCGCACCCTCAGCCGGGTGCAGCAGATCGAGGACATCCTCGCCCAGGTCCTCGCCGTGCTACACGACCACCTCGGCCTGCTGCACGGCCTGGTGTCGATCAGCGACCCGCAGCACGGCGCCCTGCAGGTCGGCGCCATCCACAGCGACTCGCAGGCGGTGGTCAGCGCCTGCGAGAACGTGCGCTACCGCATCGGCGAGGGGGTGATCGGCAACGTGCTCAAGCACGGCAACAGCGTGGTGCTCGGGCGCATCTCGTCCGAGCCGCGCTTTCTCGACCGCCTGGCGCTCTACGATCTCGAGCTGCCGTTCATCGCGGTGCCGATCAAGACCCACGAGGGCAACACCATCGGCGTGCTGGCCGCCCAGCCGGAGGGCCGCGCCGACGAACTGCTGCCCGACCGCGCGCGCTTCATGGAGATAGTCGCCAACCTGCTGGCGCAGACCGTGCGCCTGGTGGTCAACCTCGAGGACAGCCGCGAGCTGGCCGACGAGCGCGACGAGCTGCGCCGCGAGGTGCGCGGCAAGTACGGCTTCGAGAACATGGTGGTGGGCAACACCCCGGCGATGCGCCGGGTGTTCGACCAGGTGCGCCGGGTCGGCAAGTGGGACAGCACGGTGCTGGTGCTCGGCGAGTCGGGCACCGGCAAGGAGGTGATCTCCAGTGCCATCCACTACAACTCGCCACGCGCCCACCAGCCGTTCGTGCGCCTGAACTGCGCGGCGCTGCCGGAGACCCTGCTCGAGTCGGAGCTGTTCGGCCACGAGAAGGGCGCCTTCACCGGCGCGGTCAAGCAGCGCAAGGGGCGCTTCGAGCAGGCCGACGGCGGCACCCTGTTCCTCGACGAGATCGGCGAGATCTCGCCGATGTTCCAGGCCAAGCTGCTGCGCGTGCTGCAGGAGGGCGAGTTCGAGCGGGTCGGCGGCAACCAGACGGTGAAGGTCAACGTGCGCATCGTCGCCGCCACCAACCGCGACCTGGAGGCCGAGGTGGAGAAGGGCAAGTTCCGCGAGGATCTCTACTACCGCCTCAACGTGATGGCCATCCGCATCCCGCCGCTGCGCGAGCGCAGCGCCGACATCCCCGAGCTGGCCGAATTCCTCCTCGCCAAGATCGGCCGCCTGCAGGGCCGCAAGCTGAGCATCACCGACAGCGCCATCCGCCTCTTGATGAGCCACCGCTGGCCGGGCAACGTGCGCGAGCTGGAGAACTGCCTGGAGCGCTCGGCGATCATGAGCGAGGACGGCACCATCAGCCGCGACGTGGTGTCGCTCGGCGGCCTCGACCACGACAGCGTGCCGCTGGCGCCGCTGCCGGAGGTCAACCTGGCCGACGCCTCGCTGGACGACCGCGAGCGGGTGATCGCCGCCCTCGAGCAGGCCGGCTGGGTGCAGGCCAAGGCCGCGCGCCTGCTGGGCATGACCCCGCGGCAGATCGCCTACCGCATCCAGACCCTCAACATCCACATGCGCAAGATCTGATCTCTCCCGCGGCCAACCACCAGGCCCACGCCTCTGCGTGGGCCTGGTCATTTCTCCCCTGTCGCCACGGCACGGGGACGCGGCGCGTCCCGGGCGGCGCTCCCACGCCGGAGCGTGGGAGCGATCGGCGGCTGGCGCGTGTGTCGATGGTTCCCATGCTCCGCGTGGGAACCCGGCTCCGGGCGCTCCGCGCCCTTGTACGGTGCCCGCCACTTGTCGCCTATCCGACAAAGCCCCGCCCGCGCCCCTGTCGGCAGCCCGACAAACCACCCGACCATCCACATAAAAATCCTTGATAAACAATGAGATAGGTAACCGGCACGGGCTTTGCTCGGCTACTGGCGACTCCCTCTTTCCTCCGGAGACCGACCATGGAACTGAGCGTACTTGGGCAGAACGATACGGGGCAGCACGGTGCCGGTGGCTGTTCCTCCGGCTCCTGCGGCAGCACCGACGACCAGCTGTCCCACCTGCCGGAGCACATCCGCGCCAAGGTGCACAACCACCCCTGCTACTCGGAAGAGGCCCACCACTACTTCGCGCGCATGCACGTGGCGGTGGCGCCGGCCTGCAACATCCAGTGCCACTACTGCAACCGCAAGTACGACTGCGCCAACGAGTCGCGCCCCGGCGTGGTCTCCGAGCTGCTCGACCCGTTGCAGGCGGTGAAGAAGGTCAAGGCGGTGGCCGCCACCATCCCGCAGATGACCGTGCTCGGCATCGCCGGCCCCGGCGACCCGCTGGCCAACCCGCAGCGCACCTTCGAGACCTTCCGCATGCTTTCCGAGCAGGCCCCGGACATCAAGCTGTGCGTGTCCACCAACGGCCTGGCCCTGCCCGACTGCGTCGACGAGCTGGCCCGCCATAACATCGACCACGTGACCATCACCATCAACTGCGTCGACCCGGCGGTCGGCGCCAAGATCTATCCGTGGATCTACTGGAACAACCAGCGCATCCGCGGCCGCAAGGCGGCGAAGATCCTTATCGAGCAGCAGCAGAAGGGCCTGGAGATGCTGGTGGCGCGCGGCATCCTGGTGAAGGTCAACTCGGTGCTGATCCCCGGGGTCAACGACGAGCACCTCAAGGAGGTCAGCCGCATCGTCAAGGCCAAGGGCGCCTTCCTGCACAACGTCATGCCGCTGATCGCCGAGGCCGAGCACGGCACCTTCTACGGCGTGATGGGCCAGCGCAGCCCCGAGCCGGAAGAACTGCAGGACCTGCAGGACGCCTGCGCCGGCGACATGAACATGATGCGCCACTGCCGCCAGTGCCGCGCCGACGCGGTCGGCCTGCTCGGCGAGGACCGCGGCGACGAGTTCACCCTGGAGAAGATCGAGTCGATGGACATCGACTACGCGGCAGCCATGGTCAGGCGCGCCGCGATCCACGCGGCGATCAAGGAGGAGCTGGACGACAAGGCGGCGAAGAAGGCGCGCCTGGCCGGCCTCGGCGTACCGCAGGAAAGCGCCCCGGCCCGCCACTACCGCCCGGTGCTGATGGCGGTGGCCACCAGCGGCGGCGGCCTGGTCAACCAGCACTACGGCCATGCCAGCGAGTTCCTGATCTACGAGGCCTCCGGCAAGGGCGTGCGCTTCATCGGCCACCGCAAGGTCGACCAGTACTGCGTCGGCGACGACAGCTGCGGCGACAAGGAGTCGGCGCTGAACGGCAGCATCCGCGCGCTCAGGGGCTGCGAGGCGGTGCTCTGCTCGAAGATCGGCTACGAGCCGTGGGGCCAGCTGGAGGCCGCCGGCATCCAGCCCAACGGCGAGCACGCCATGGAGCCGATCGAGGAAGCGGTGCTGGCGGTCTACCAGGAAATGATCGCCGCCGGCCGGCTGGACGCCGACGCCGCGCCGCTGCGCGCCAAGGCCTGAAACCCACCATGCGAGGAGGTGCCCGATGGCGCTGAAAATCGAGGAATCCTGTGTCAACTGCTGGGCGTGCGTCGACGTCTGCCCGAGCGAGGCGATCTACCAGGGCAGCCAGCACTTCAGGATCAACGCGCACAAGTGCACCGAGTGCGACGGCGACTTCGCCGACCCGCAGTGCGCCAGCATCTGCCCGATCGAGGGGGCGATCCTGCTCGCCGACGGCAGCCCGGCCAACCCGCCGGGCTCGCTGACCGGCATCCCGCCGGAGCGCCTGCTCGAGGCCATGCGCGAAATCCAGGCGCGCTGAGGAGGCCGGCATGGGTGCCCTGATCTTCTACGAAAAACCCGGCTGCGGCGGCAACGCCCGGCAGCAGCGCCTGCTGCGCGCGGCAGGGCTGGAACTGGAGGTGCGCGACCTGCTGGGCGAGCCGTGGCGCGCCGAGACGCTCGCGCCGTTCCTCGCCGGGCGACCGGTGGCAGACTGGTTCAACCGCGCGGCGCCGGCGGTGAAGTCGGGAGAGGTCGATCCCGAGCGGCTGGATGCCGCGGCGGCGCTGGCGCTGCTGCTGGAGCGCCCGATCCTGATCCGCCGCCCGCTGATCCGCCTCGGCGAGCACCATCTGGCCGGCTTCGACGTGGCGGCGCTCAACGCGCTGCTGCCGGCCGGACACCGGCTGGCCGAGCCGAGCGCGCCGCTCGACGGCTGCGTGCACGGCGCCGAGGCAACCTCCAGCTGCCACGCGCCGCAGGAGCCGCAGCCATGAGCCACGCCGCCCTCGCCCGCCTCCCTGCAGAGTGCGTGGAACGCGATCCCAACCTGGACTGGCTGCAGCGCATCCTCACCGCCCAGCGCGCCGGACGCAGCTGCCTGCCGCTGCATCTCGGCCTCGACCCGCAAACCCACGCGGCCTTGATCCAGGCCTGCTTTTCCGAGCGCGCCGGGCAGTATCTTGGCGCTCCGCCGCAGGCCGCGGAGCGCGACGCGCTGCGCGCCGAGCTGCTGGAGCTGCGCCGCGACGAGTGGCGGGAGCTGCGCGACCTGCTGATCGCCGGCCGCGCCGGGCGCGCGGGCGAGGCGGTGGTCGCCGCAGTGGTCGCCGCCGCCTGCCTGGGCGGCGACCACCTGTGGCGCGATCTGGGCCTCGCCTCGCGCGACGAGCTGCGCGCGCTGCTCGAATACAACTTCCCGCGGCTGGCCGCGCGCAACGTCCACAACATGCGCTGGAAGAAGTTCTTCTACCGCCAGCTGTGCGAGCAGGACGGCGCCTACGTGTGCCGCTCGCCCAGTTGCCAAGCCTGCCCCACCTATCACGACTGTTTCGGAGAAGAGTCATGAGCCACTGCCAACGCATCAGCGCCGAACAGGCCGAGACCCTGCTCAGCGGGGCGGACAACGTCATGCTGCTGGACATGCGCGATGCCCGCGCCTACTGCCAGGGCCACGACCCGCGCGCCATCCACCTCAGCGACATGACCCTGCGTACCCTGGTGCGCCACACCCCGCGCCAGGTGCAGCTGATCGTCTGCGGCGACGAGGCGCGCGCCAGCCAGGAGATGGTCGAGTTCTTCCGCGACTACGGCTTCGCCCACTGCTACAGCCTCGACGGCGGCTACGCCGCCTGGCAGGCACGCCCGCGCCAGCCGGCCCGCGCCGAACGGCGCGTCGCCGAACAGCGCGTCGCCGGGCGCGGCTGAGGAGGCCGGCCATGCAGGTTCTCGACACCGAAGCACGCATCCGCCAGCAGATCGCCGCCAACCCGGTGATCCTCTACATGAAGGGCACGCCGGAGGCCCCCGAGTGCGGCTTCTCGCGCGCCGCGGTGGGCGCGCTGCACAAGCTCGGCAAGCCGTTCGCCTTCGTCAACGTGCTGACCGCCCCGCACATCCGCGAGAAGCTGCCGAAGATCTCGCAGTGGCCGACCTATCCGCAGCTGTTCGTCAACGGCGAGCTGGTCGGCGGCTGCGACATCATCCTCGGCATGGAGGCCGACGGCAGCCTGCAGGCGCTGCTCGCCGGGGTCTGACGGGTTGTACCGGCGTCGTCGCGCTGGCGTCACCCCCCGGGCGCCTGTGCGGCGGCGCTGCCTTGCTGGCTACTGCGCCTCGGCCAGGCCGAGGAACGCCGCCACCTGCGGCGCAGCGAACGGCCATCCCAGCTCGGCGCCGCTGTCCAGCCGGCGCAGCACCGGGATGCGCACCCCGTAGGCCTCGACCCACTCCTCGCGCTCGGCGATGTCCACCAGCTCGATCGACACGCCCGCGGCGGCGAAGGGCATCAGCACCTCCTCGGCCAGTTCGCACAGGTGGCAGCCGAGGGTTCCGAACAGTTGGCAGGCGGGCAGCATGACATCTCTCATGGTGAACAGACCGGCGGCAGTTTAGCATTTGCGCTACCCGCCCCGTCGCCCGCCGCCGACACCCGGGCGCGGGCATCCTGCCTCATCCTGCCGGTCCTTTCGCATGGAGCACTGCCGTTGTTCGTCAACCTGCTGATCATCCTGGCCGCCTCGCTGCTGGTCATCGCCCTGTTCCGCCACCTCAAGCTGCCGCCGCTGCTGGCCTACATGAGCGTCGGCCTGGCGCTCGGCCCCGGCAGCCTGGGCTGGCTGCAGCACCACGAGGACATGCCGCTGCTGGCCGAGTTCGGCGTGGTGTTCCTGCTGTTCAGCCTGGGCCTGGAGTTCTCCCTGCCGCGCATGCTGGCGCTGCGCCGCGTGGTGTTCGGCCTCGGCAGCCTGCAGGTGCTCGCCTGCACCCTGCCGCTGGCCGGCCTGCTGCACCTGGCCGGCCTGGCCCTGCCGGCTGCGCTGCTGCTCGGCGGCGGCCTGGCGCTGTCCTCCACCGCCATCGTCACCAAGGAACTGAGCAGCATGGGCGAGGTGTTCAGCGACCACGGCCAGAACGCCATCGGCGTGCTGCTGTTCCAGGACCTGGTCGCGGTGCTGCTGCTGACCATGATCCCGGTGGTCGCCGGCGGCAGCGAGCAGGCCTGGTACTGGGCGCTGCCGATCACCCTGGGCAAGGCCGCGCTGCTGTTCGGCGGCCTGCTGGTGGCCAGCCGCTGGCTGCTGCCGCGGCTGTTCCACGAGGTGGCACAGGCCAACGCCGCCGAGCTGTTCGTGCTGCTGGCGCTGGTCATCGTGCTGCTCACCGCCTGGCTGACCCACCTGCTCGGCCTGTCCATGGCCCTCGGCGCCTTCCTCGCCGGCATGCTGCTCGGCGAGAGCCACTACCGCCACCAGATCGAGGCCGACATCCGCCCGTTCCGCGACGTGCTGCTCGGCCTGTTCTTCGTCAGCGTCGGCATGCTGATCGACGTCGGCCTGTTCGCCAGCCACGGCCTGGTGATCCTCGCCATGACCGTGCTGCTGCTGGCGCTCAAGGGCGCGCTGGTCGCCCTGCTGGTGCGCCTGCGCGGCGGCAGCAACGAGAGCGCCTGGCGCAGCGGCCTGGCGCTGGCCCAGGGCGGCGAGTTCTGCTTCGCCCTGGTCGCCCAGGCGCAGCAGGCCAGGCTGGTCGACGGCGAACTGGGCGGGCTGATCCTCGCCGCCACCTTCTGCTCGATGGCGGTCACTCCGCTGCTGCTGCGCGCGGCGCCGCAGCTGGCCGCCCGCCTCGGCCGGCAGCCGGATGCCGAGGCGCGCGCCGAGGACATCGCCGGCGCCTGCGCCGAGCACGAGGGCCACGTGCTGATCTGCGGCTTCGGCCGGGTCGGCCAGTCGATCGGCCGCTTCCTGCGCCGCGAGGGCATCCCCTTCGTCGCCCTCGACAACGATCCGATCCGCGTGCAGGAGGCGGCGGCCGGCGAGCACCACGTGCACTTCGGCGACGCGCGCCGCGGCGAGCTGCTGGAGGCCCTCGGCCTGAGCCGCGCACGCCTGCTGGTGGTGGCCGCCGACAACCCCCAGCACGCCCTGGCCACGGTCAAGGCGGCGCGGGCGCTGTCGGCCGAGCTGCCGATCCTGGTGCGCACCCGCGACGACAGCTTCCTGGCCAGCCTGCTGGAGGCCGGCGCCAGCGAGGTGGTGCCGGAGGTGCTGGAGTCGAGCCTGATGCTCGCCTCCCACGCGCTGGTCATGCTCGGCCTGCCCGAGCGCCGGGTGCAGGCGCACATGGACGAGGTGCGCCGCGATCGCTACCACCTGCTGCACGGCTTCTACCACGGCGCCAGCGCCAACCTGCTCGACCAGCAGGGCCGCCCGCGCGTGCTGCTGCACGCGGTCAACCTCAGCCAGGACGCCTACGCCTGCGGCCGCAGCCTGGCCGAGCTGAAGCTGAGCGGGCTGGGCGTGGAACTGCAGGGCGTGCGCCGCGACGGCGACGAGCTGGAGCTGAGCGGCAACCTGCCGCTGCGCGAAGGCGACGCGCTGCTGCTCGCCGGCCCGCTGGAGTGCATCGAGCGCGCCGAGGCGCGCCTGCTGGCCGGCACCCAGTAGCCGGCCCGCAAACGCAGAAGCCCGCTCGAAAGCGGGCTTCTGCGTTTCTGGGGAGGGGCTATTCGTGGTTGGTGGCGCCGATCTTGTGGATCGACAGGTCGGCGCCGTAGTACTCCTCCTCGGCGCTCAGGCGGATGCCCAGGCTGGCCTTGAGCAGGCCGTACACCGCGAAGCCGCCGCCCAGCGCCACCACGATGCCGAGCAGCGAGCCGATCAGTTGGCTGGCCAGGCTGACCCCGCCGAGGCCGCCCAGCGCGCTCTGGCCGAAGATGCCGCAGGCGATGCCGCCCCAGATGCCGCACAGGCCGTGCAGCGGCCAGACGCCGAGCACGTCGTCGATCTTCCAGCGGTTCTGGGTGGCGGTGAAGGCCCAGACGAACAGCGCGCCGGCCACGCCGCCGGTGATCAGCGCGCCGATCGGGTGCATCAGGTCGGAGCCGGCGCACACCGCCACCAGGCCGGCCAGCGGGCCGTTGTGCAGGAAGCCGGGATCGTTGCGGCCGACCAGCAGCGCCGCCAGGGTACCGCCGACCATGGCCAGCAGCGAGTTGACCGCCACCAGGCCGCTGACCCCCTGCAGGGTCTGCGCGCTCATCACGTTGAAGCCGAACCAGCCGACGATGAGGATCCACGAGCCGAGGGCGAGGAACGGGATGTTCGAGGGCGCGAAGGCCACCAGCCGGCCGTCGCGATAGCGGCCGTTGCGGTGGCCGAGCAGCAGCACCGCCGCCAGCGCCAGCCAGCCGCCGACCGCGTGCACCACCACCGAGCCGGCGAAGTCGTGGAAGGCGGCGCCGAAGCGCTCGGTGAGCCAGGCCTGCAGGCCGAGGTTGCCGTTCCAGATCAGCCCCTCGAAGAACGGGTAGACCACGGCGACGATCAGCGCCGTGGCGCACAGCTGCGGGCCGAAGCGGGAGCGCTCGGCGATGCCGCCGGAGATGATCGCCGGGATCGCCGCGGCGAAGGTCAGCAGGAAGAAGAACTTCACCAGCGCGTAGCCGTTCTCGGCGGTCAGCGCGCCGGCCGGCTCGAGGAAGCTCACTCCGTAGGCCAGCCAGTAGCCGACGAAGAAGTAGGCCAGGCAGGACACGGCGAAGTCGGCGAGGATCTTCGACAGGGCGTTGACCTGGTTCTTCTGCCGCACGGTGCCGACCTCGAGGAAGGCGAAACCGGCGTGCATGGCCAGCACCATGACCGCGCCGAGCAGGATGAACAGGGTGTTGGAGCCATGGACCAGGCTCGCTACGGCAGTATCAAGATTTTCCATCGGCGCGACGCGCTCCTCCGGTAGGCAGGGAAGCACCAAAGCGGGTCACTGATGACCATCGGCGCACCACGGACAGGCGTGCACCACCTTGCGAACCGCTTGTCTTGATCGCCACACCCTTGGGCAAAATCCGCCCTGGTGCCGCGATCGGGGTAGCTTCTTGTTATGAATCAGTGGCTTGGACGTGTGTGGCAACGTCCTGTCGACCTTCGCGCCAGATCCGCCAACGGGCAGGCGCAGACGCACACGCCGCTGAGCCAAGCAAGAGCCATGCCGTCGCGCACCAGCCACAGGCAGCACTGCTGCAAAAGCGTGCACGCCAAGGCGGCCGGCGACGCCGGACGCACCCGGCCCTGCCCCTGCCTCGACCAGCATAGCCCGCCACCGCCCCGTGGCTGTGCAGGGCTGCGCCGCGGCGCCGCACGCCCGCGCACGACCATGCTCCAGCACGGTGCATGCGCAAACCTGGCCGCATTCTTGCTAGACAGCCGCCCACCGCCCCTGCGGGCACTGCTGGAGCCTGACGTGTTCGCCGGCCAACCCTTCGCCGTGTTCCAACCCTTCGTCGATACCGCCACCGGCCTGATCGCCGGCGTCGAGGCACTCGCCCGCCTGCGCGACGCCGACGGCCAGCTGCACTCGGCCGGCGCGCTGTTCGCCGACCCGGCCAGTGACCAGGCCGACCTGCTGCGGCTCGACCGCCAGGTGCGCGAGCACGCCCTCGACCAGCTGCGCCACGCGCCGGCGGACTGGTTCCTCAGCCTGAACATCTCGCCGCGCTGGATCAGTTGCCTGAGCCCCGGCCAGGCGCTGCCCAGCCTGTGCCAGCTGGAGCGCCACCACATCGACCCGCGACGCATCGTCTTCGAGATCACCGAGCTGGACGGCGACATCCCCTGCCTGCTGCAGGCCGTGCGCCAGTACCGCCAGGCCGGCGCGCGCATCGCCGTGGACGACTTCGGCGCCGGCTATTCGCAGCTCGACCGGGTGCTGGCCCTGCAGCCGGACATCCTCAAGCTGGACATGCGCCTGTTCCAGGACGCCGCCCGCGGCGGCCCCGGCTGCGAGCTGGTCAAGGCGCTGGCGCAGATGGCCGAGAAGACCGGCTGCCGGATCATCGCCGAGGGGGTGGAGACCGAGGACGAGCTGCACTTCGCCCTCGAGTGCGGCGCCCGCTACGTGCAGGGCTTCCTGTTCGCCGCCGGCAAGCCCGGCTTCTTCGCCGCCGACGCCTTCGCCGCACGCTTCGCCGAGGTGCGCGACCACTACGTGCAGATCAAGCTGGCCGAGCGCGCGCGGCTGATCGAGCTGCGCCGCCAGCTCGGCGAGCTGCTGGAGCACCTGCGCCCCTGGGCGGAGCAGCGGGGGCCGGCGGCCGCCCTGCCGGCACCCGGGCATCCCTGGCTGCTGCGCATCTACCAGTGCGACCGCAGCGGCGAACAGATCACTCCCAACTGCGAGTGGCGCGGCGACGCCTGGCACGAGGAACCCGTCTACCTGCGCCACAACTGGTCGTGGCGCCCCTGGTTCCACCAGTTGCTGGCCGAGGGCCTCGACGAACAGCGCCTGACCCTGTCACCGACCTACCGCGACGCCACCAGCAACCAGTACTGCCTGACCGCCGGCCGCTGCATCGACCAGGGTCGCCGCCTGCTGCTGGTCGACATCGACGCCGGCGCCCTGGCCTCCCCCCGCTACCCCGGCGGGGCTTGCCGGCCACTGCCGCAAGCCGCAAGCTGGAGCCTTTGCGACTGCTGAGGACTCCCCTTGGACTGGCACACCCTGCTTACCCGCGAACGTCTGGGCAAACCCGTGCAGAGCTCCGAGGAGCTCGGCCGCAGCGCCTTCCACAAGGACCACGACCGCATCATCTTCTCCGGCGCCTTCCGCCGCCTCGGGCGCAAGACCCAGGTGCACCCGGTCTCCAGCAACGATCACATCCACACCCGCCTGACCCACAGCCTGGAGGTGGCCTGCGTCGGCCGCTCGCTGGGCATGCGCGTCGGCGAGATGCTGCGCGACGCCCTGCCGATCTGGTGCGACCCCGGTGACCTGGGGGTGATCGTGCAGTCGGCCTGCCTGGCCCACGACATCGGCAACCCGCCGTTCGGCCACTCCGGCGAGGACGCCATCCGCCACTGGTTCCAGCTCGCCGACGAGCGCGGCTGGCTGGACGCCCTGAGCCAAGCCGAGCGCGCCGACTTCCTCGGCTTCGAGGGCAACGCCCAGGGCCTGCGGGTGCTGACCCAGCTGGAGTACCACCAGTTCGACGGCGGCACCCGGCTGACCTACGCCACCCTCGGCACCTACCTGAAGTACCCGTGGAGCGCCCGCCACGCCGACGCCCAGGGCTACAAGAAACACAAGTTCGGCTGCTACCAGAGCGAGCTGCCGCTGCTCGAGCAGATCGCCCGCAAGCTGCAGCTGCCACAGCTCGAGCCCGAGCGCTGGGCGCGCCACCCGCTGGTCTACCTGATGGAGGCGGCCGACGACATCTGCTACGGCCTGATCGACCTCGAGGACGGCCTGGAGATGGACCTGCTCGACTATCCCGAGGTCGAGGCGCTGCTGCTCGATCTGGTCGGCGACGACCTGCCGGAAACCTACCGCCAGCTCGGCCCCAGGGATTCGCGCCGGCGCAAGCTGGCGATCCTGCGCGGCAAGGCCATCGAGCACCTGACCAATGCCGCGGCGCGGGCCTTCGTCGCCCAGCACGACGCCCTGCTCGCCGGCAGCCTGGAGGGCGACCTGGTCGAGCACATGCACGGGCCGGCCAAGCAGTGCGTGCTGCGCGCCAAGGCGCTGGCGCGGCAGAAGATCTTCCAGGACAAGCGCAAGACCCTGCACGAGATCGGCGCCTACACCACCCTGGAGATCCTCCTCAATGCCTTCTGCGGCGCGGTGCTGGAGCAGCACGGCGGGCGCACGCCGTCGTTCAAGAACCGGCGCATCCTCGACCTGCTCGGCAACAACGCGCCCGATCCGCACCGCCCGCTGTACCAGGCCTACCTGCGGGTGATCGACTTCATCGCCGGGATGACCGACAGCTACGCCACCGAGATGGCCCGCGAGATGACCGGCCGCTCCAGCCCGGTCTGAAACGCAAAAGCCCCGCGGCACGGGCGTGGCGCGGGGCTTTTGCGGGGAAACGCGGTGATCAGGCGTTGATGGCCTTCTCCGGGTACCAGGCATCGGCCAGCTCGCCGATCTTGAAGCTTTCCAGCTCACCGCGGCCCTGCAGCCAGGCCTCGACGGCAGCGCGCTGTTCGGCGCTGACAGAGCCGCGCTTGTTCAGGCAGACCATGCCGAACTCGTCGCAGCCGATGAAGATCAGGCCGTTGGCCTCGATGGCCTGGTCGAGGAACTGCCCGAGGAAGGCCTCGGCGGCTTCGCCCTCGAGATCCTCGCGGTAGTTGAGGATCAGCTCGAAGCCGAGTTCCTGGAACTCGTCGACACAGAGCTTCTTGCGCAGGCGGCGGGAACGATTGGTAGCCATGGATGCATCCTCGAACGTATGGGGTGCGGCACTCTACCAGCTTCCGCAGGTCAGGCCCATGACAGCGGGCTCCGTTCGGCATGAAAAGCCCCGAAATAGCGGGCTTGAGGCATAATTGCCCGATTCTTTCGTCCGCGAACGTTGAGACGCCCCATGCTGTTGCGCGTAACCAAGTCCTTGCTCGCCAAGGCATCCAAGATCGGCCGCCCGCTGCGCCTGCTCGGCCTGGCCGGCCTGCTGCTGCCCGTCACCCTGCCGCTGCCTGCCAGCGCGTCCAGCCTGCCGCCGCGCGTGGAGCAGGCGCTCAGGGCCAGCAAGCTGAGCAGCGACGCCCTGTCGGTGGCGCTGATCCCCCTCGACGGCCCCGGCACCCCCAGCTACCTCAACGCCGACCGCCCGGTGAACCCGGCCTCGACCATGAAGCTGGTGACCACCTACGCCGCGCTGGAGCTGCTCGGCCCGACCCACCAGTGGAAGACCGCCTTCTACACCGACGGCCCGCTGCGCAACGGCGTGCTGCAGGGCAACCTCTACCTCAAGGGCGGCGGCGATCCCAAGCTGACCATGGAGCGCCTGTGGCTGCTGCTGCGCGACCTGCGCCACGCCGGCGTGCAGCAGGTGCAGGGCGACCTGGTGCTGGAGCGCAACCACTTCCGCACCGACGGCCAGACGCCGTTCGACGACGACGGCGGCGACCGCACCAAGCCCTATCTGGTCGAGCCCGACGCGCTGATGGTCAACCTCAAGACCCTGCGCCTGATCGTGCGCGGCGAGGCGCGCGGCGCCGCGGTGCAGGCCGAACCGCCGATCCCCTACATCCGCATCGACAACCGGGTGAAGGTGACCGCCCCGGCCACCTGCCCGGGCTGGCCGCAGGTGACCTACAACTTCCAGCCGCAGGCCGACGGCAGCCTCGAGGTGATCGCCGCCGGGCAGATCCCGGAAGGCTGCAGCGGCCAGCGCTACCTGTCGCTGCTCGACCACCCGGCCTTCACCGGCGGCACCGTGCGCGCGCTGTGGAGCGAGCTGGGCGGCAGCATCAGCGGCCAGGACCGCCTCGGCGCCACCCCGGGCAACGCCCGCCTGCTGGCCCAGGCCTGGTCGCCGGACGTGGTGGAGATCATTCGCGACATCAACAAGTACAGCAACAACACCATGGCCCGGCAGCTGTTCCTGTCGATCGGCGCGCGCCACCGCCTGCCGGGCGACGCCAACGATGCCGCCGCCGCCTACCGGGCCATCGACCAGTGGCTGACCCGCAAGGGCATCCGCGCACCGAACCTGGTGCTGGAGAACGGCTCCGGGCTGTCACGCCGCGAGCGCATCAGCGCCCGCGAGATGGCCGCCATGCTGCATGCGGCGTGGAAGAGCCCGTATGCCGCCGAGTTCATCTCCTCGATGCCGCTGGCGGCGATGGACGGCACCCTGCGCAAGCGCATGCGCAACACCCCGCTGGCCGGCAACGCGCACCTGAAGACCGGCACCCTGAACAACGTGCGCGCCCTGGCCGGCTACAGCCGCGACGCCCAGGGCCACACCTGGGCGGCGGTGGTGATCCTCAACCACCCGCGGCCGTGGGGTGCCTCGGCGATCCTCGACCAGGTGCTGCAGGAACTGTACCGCCAGCCGGGCAGCCTGAGCGCCGGCCTGGCCCGCTGAGCCGCCAACGAAAAACCGCCTGCCCGGGACACCGGACAGGCGGTTTTTCATGGGCGGTAGTCCGGCAGGGTGGAAAACGACCGCAGGTCTTTTCCACCGCCCAGGCCCCTGCTCGGGCACTGCTAGAGGATCGCTGCGCGAGTCCTCTACCCTACCTGGTTACGCTCCCTACCGGGCAGTCAGGCGCCAGGCGCGGTGGATCTTCGGGTTGCGGGCGAAGTCCGGATCGAGGGTCTGCGCGCTGATCTCCTCCACCGCGTAGCGCTGCTCCAGGGCCGGATCGAGCTGGAACTTGCGGAAGTTGTTGGAGAAGTACAGCACCCCGCCCCTGGCCAGGCGCGCCATGGCCAGGTCGAGCAGGTGCACGTGGTCGCGCTGCACGTCGAACACGCCTTCCATGCGCTTGGAGTTGGAGAAGGTCGGCGGATCGATGAAGATCAGCTCGTATTCGCCGCGATCGGCCTCCAGCCACTCCATCACGTCGCCCTGCTCCAGGCGGTGCTTGTCGGAGAAGCCGTTGAGCGCCAGGTTGCGCCGCGCCCAGTCGAGGTAGGTCTTCGACAGGTCGACGCTGGTGGTGCTGCGTGCGCCGCCCTTGGCCGCATGCACGGTGGCGGTCGCGGTGTAGCAGAACAGGTTGAGGAAGCGCTTGCCGGCGGCCTCCTTCTGGATGCGCAGGCGCAGCGGGCGGTGGTCGAGGAACAGCCCGGTGTCGAGGTAGTCGGTGAGGTTGACCAGCAGCTTGACGCCGCCCTCGCCGACTTCCATGAAGCGGCCCTGCTGGTCCTGGCGCTCGTACTGCTTCTTGCCGGCCTGGCGCTCGCGGCGCTTGATCACCACCCGCGCCGGATCCATGTCCAGCGCCTGGGGAATCGCCGCCAGGGCGTCGAGCAGGCGCGCCTGCGCCTTGTCCGGATCGATCGAGCGCGGCGGCGCGTACTCCTGCACGTGCACCCAGTCGCGGTACAGGTCGACGGCCAGGGCGTACTCCGGCATGTCGGCGTCGTACAGGCGGTAGCACTCGACATCGGCCTTGCGCGCCCACTTGCCGAGGGTCTTGAGGTTCTTCTGCAGGCGGTTGGCGAACATCTGCCCGCCTTCGGACAGCCGCGCCGGCTCGGTGCGCACCGCCGGCGGGCGCTCGACCAGCTGGCCGCCGATCATCCGCGCCTGGCTCGGCGCCGGCTGGGCCGACTCGTTGCGGCCGGTGACGAACTGCTCCGGCAGCACCTTGAACAGCAGCAGCTTGCACGGCAGCGCGCCGTTCCAGAAGGCGTACTGCTTGTGGCTGCGGATGCCCATGCGCTTGCCCAGCTCCGGGGCGCCGGTGAACACCGCCGCCTCCCAGTTCAGGCAGGACTGGCGCAGGCGCTCGCCGAGGTTCTGGTAGAGGTACAGCAGGCTGGCCTCGTCGCCGAGGCGCTCGCCGTAGGGGGGGTTGCACACCACCAGGCCGGTCTGGTTCTGGTCCGGGCGCGGCTCGAAGGTGGCCAGTTCGCCCTGGTAGATCTTCACCCACTCGGACAGGCCGGCACGCTCGATGTTGTTACGCCCCGGCTGGATCAGCCGCGGGTCGGCCTCGTAGCCGCGGATCCACAGCGGCGGGCGGGCGAGGCCGGCGGCAGCGCGCGCCTCGGCCTCCTCGTGCAGCTTCTTCCAGATCGCCGGCACGTGGCCCAGCCAGTTGGAGAAGCCCCACTTCTCGCGCCTGAGGTTCGGCGCGATGTCGGCGGCCATCATCCCCGCCTCGACCAGGAAGGTGCCGACGCCGCACATCGGGTCGGCCAGTGCGCCGCCTTCGGCGGCGATGCGCGGCCAGCCGGCGCGGATCAGGATCGCCGCGGCGAGGTTTTCCTTGAGCGGCGCGGCGCCCTGCTGCAGGCGGTAGCCGCGCTGGTGCAGGCTGAAGCCGGACAGATCCAGCGACAGCACCAGCTCGCCGCGCTCCAGGCGCGCGTGGATGCGCAGGTCGGGCTCGTACTTGTCCACCGACGGCCGCTGGCCGGACTGCGCGCGCAGGGCGTCGACGATGCCGTCCTTGACCTTGAGGGCGCCGAAGTGGGTGTTGTCGATGCCGGCGCCGCGGCCGGAAAACTCCACCGCCAGGCTGCCGGTGGGCAGCAGGTGCTCGCTCCAGTCGATGCCGCGCACCGCCTGGTAGAGCGTCTCGGCGCTGTCCACCGCAAAGCGGCCGAGCACCAGCAGCACGCGGTTGGCCAGACGCGACCACAGGCACAGGCGGTAGGCGGTTTCCAGGCTGCCCTGCCCCTGCACGGCGGCCACCTGGGCGCGGCCGTCTTGCAGGCCGAGCGCGGCGGCCTCCTCGAGGAGCAGGGTTTCCAGCCCCTTGGGACTGGTGAGAACGAGCGGGTACAGATCGGACATGCGGTATTCCAGGGGCAGAGCCCGTCATGGGGTGTGACGCAGGGTCGCGGATGACCCCTCGTCGGAAGGCGGGCGCCGCAGGCGGCCTCACCGTCGGGTATTCAGTATCGGCGCAACAGGGCTGCCCAGGCGAGCCAGCCCGTCTGCCACGGGGATATGTCCCCTCTCCAACGCAATGAAAGCATTAGGATTATTTTTTTATGACAAAACGATCATTCACAGAGTCCCGGACATTGCTTTAGAACTCAAGACAGATCCGCGGCCGCAAGCGCTGCGGGACACGCTCGCCACGCCGGCAGCGAGCAGCAGGTGGCAGAACCTCTGCCAGGCCTCCCGAGAGGCCAACGGGAACAGTACAGTCAACGACCGAGGGCAATACCCGATGAGAAGACTTAAGCGTGATCCGTTGGAACGAGCCTTTTTGCGCGGTTATCAGTATGGCGTCAGCGGCAAATCCCGCGACATGTGCCCCTTCACCCAACCTTCCGCACGCCAGGCCTGGCTCAACGGCTGGCGCGAGGGCCGGGTCGACAACTGGGAGGGCATGACCGGCACTGCCGGCGTCCATCGTCTCAACCAGCTGAACGCCGTAGGCTGAGCCCACTCTTCACCTTCCGACCGGCTCTTCCATCCATCCACCACAGGGCTCCCGCGGGAGCCCTGCCTGTTTCCGGCCTCAGGCCCTGCCGGCTGCGGCGATGGCATCCACCGCCGCGCGGATCAGCGCCGGCCCCTTGTAGATGAAGCCCGAATAGATCTGCACCAGGCTGGCGCCGGCGGCGATCTTTTCCGCCGCGTGCACACCCTCGGTGATCCCGCCGACGGCGATGATCGGCAGGCGTCCGCCCAGTTCGCCGGCCAAGACGCGCACCGTGTGGGTGCTCCGGTCGCGCACCGGCGCCCCGGACAGGCCGCCGGCCTCGTCTGCATGCGCCAGCCCCTCCACGCCCTCGCGGCTCAGGGTGGTGTTGGTGGCGATCACCGCATCCATGCCGGTCTCCAGCAGCGCACGGGCGACCAGCACGGTTTCCTCGTCGCTCATGTCCGGGGCGATCTTGATCGCCAGCGGCACGCGCCGGCCATGACGCACCGCCAGCTCCTCCTGACGCACGCGCAGGGCCTCGAGCAGTTGCCTGAGCGAGTCGCCGAACTGCAGGCTGCGCAGCCCGGGGGTATTCGGCGAGCTGACGTTGACCGTCACGTAGCTGGCATGGGCATAGACCTTGTCCAGGCAGATCAGGTAGTCGTCCACCGCGCGCTCGACCGGGGTGTCGAAGTTCTTGCCGATGTTGATGCCGAGGATGCCGCGGTACTTGGCCGCCTGCACCCGCGCCAGCAGGTGGTCGACGCCGAGGTTGTTGAAGCCCATGCGGTTGATGATCGCCTCGGCCTGCGGCAGGCGGAACAGCCGCGGCTTGGGGTTGCCCGGCTGCGGGCGCGGGGTCACGGTGCCGATCTCGATGAAGCCGAAACCGAGCTGGGCGAAACCGTCGATGGCGTCGCCGTTCTTGTCCAGGCCGGCGGCCAGACCGACCGGATTGGGGAACTCCAGGCCCATCACCGTCACCGGCAGGCGCGGCGTCTGGCACACCAGGCGGTTGAGGCCGAGGCGGCCGCCGGCGCCGATCAGGTCGATGGCCAGTTCGTGGGAGGTTTCCGGGGACAGCTTGAACAGCAGCTCGCGAGCCAGAGCGTACATGGGCAGGGGTCATCAGGAGGCCAGAAGAGCGCAGATTATAGCCCAGTGACCGCCGGGCGGCGAAGCCGCCGCCGGCAATCCGCCGCTCCAGAGCGGCCTGGCAACAGAACGCCAGCATTCTTTTGACGGCCGAAGTCGGGTAGTCTTGGCTTCTGTTAGGCCTTGGGGCAAGGTCCGTGCGGCATACTCCCCCGCCTATAATCCATCTGTGTGCAGGAAGCATCCGGGCATGACCATGCCACCCATCACACTGACCGAGCGTCTCGCGGCCCTGCTCCAGCGTCTGGGGCTGGGCGGGCGCGGCAGCCAGCAGCTGCGCGAGCAGGCGGCGCGTCTGCGCCTGCCCTTCGCTCCCCTGCCGGAGGTGCCGGACAGCATCTGGTGGCAGGACGGTCCGCCGCTGCAGCGCCTGGCCGACCTGCCGCGCGGCGCCCTGTCCGGTCCGGTGCAGGAAGACAAGGCGGCCGCCCATGGCGCGCTGCGCGCGCTGATCCGGGTCGAGGAACGGCAGATCGGCGAGTTCGACCTGCGCTGGATCGACGGTCTCGGCGGCGCCCCGGAGTCGGGCTGGCGCTTCAACCGCTTCGAGGACTACGCCGCCTCGTCCGCCTGCCGCAGCATCCGCCTGATCAGCTACAAGGATTTCAGCCGCACCCTGGCCCAGGCCCTGCCGCACCATGCCAGCGGCGAGACCCTCTACCTGCGCCAGGCCAGCTGGCGCGGCGAGCGCTACTTCTGGAGCGGCGAACAGGCCGCGCCGGCCTTCGCCTGTGCGGTGGCCTACGCCCGCCGCCGCGGCCTGACCATCCAGCTGCCGGCGCTGCTCAGCGAATATCGCCTGAGCCGCAGCGGCCTCGACCAGTTGGATGCCGGCTACCATGTACTGGCCATGCCGGCCGCGGCCTGGAGCGACGCGCGCTTCATGCGCCTGCTGCTCACCGGCATGCCCTACGCCCGCCTCAACCTGCTGCGCGACAGCGGCGGCCCGGAGTTCCTCCTCCTGCCGCGCAGCCAGGCCGACGCCGACGCCCTCGGCGAGGGCCTGCGCCTGGCCGGCGCCGCCGACGTCAGCGCCTGGCTGCGCACGCTGCTGGCGATCTGAACGGCGTCAGGCCGGCACCCCATCGCGCTCGCGAGCCAGCCGCGCTCCCGCCTGGGCGGCGGGCAGCGGGCGGCCGCACAGGTAGCCCTGCACCGCATCGCAGCCGAGCGCACGCAGCAGCTCCAGCTGGCTGGCGGTCTCCACGCCCTCGGCGACCACCTGCAGGTCCAGGCCCTGGCCCATGGCGATCACGGTGGCGACTATCTTGTCGGCGCGTGCGTCCTGACCCAGGCCGTCGATGAAGCTCTTGTCGATCTTCAGCTTGTCGATGGGGAAACGGCTGAGGTAGGCCAGCGACGAGTAGCCGGTGCCGAAGTCGTCCACCGCCAGGTGCACGCCCAGGGCCTTGAGCTCGGCCAGACGCACCTGGGTCTCCAGGTTCTGCGCCATCAGCGCGCCTTCGGTGATCTCCAGCTCGAGCAGCGCGCCGGGCAGGCCGCTGTCCTCCAGCGCGCGGCGCACCAGCTCGACCACGTCCAGATGCTGGAACTGGCGCGGCGACAGGTTGACGCTGACCGGCACCGCCGGCAGGCCCGCCTCGCCCCAGCGCACGGCCTGGCGACAGGCCTCGTGCATCACCCACTCGCCGAGGGCGAGGATCAGCCCGGTCTCCTCGAGCAGCGGGATGAACACCGCCGGCGACACCGGCTCGCCCTGGATCGGGCACCAGCGCACCAGCGCCTCGAAGCCGAGGATGCGGCCGCTGGCGATGTCCACCTGCGGCTGATAGTAGAGCTGGAACTCCTGGGCGGTGATCGCCCGGTGCAGGCGGCTTTCCAGGGCCTGGCGATTCTCCGCGGCGCGGGTCAGCTCCTCGGTGTGGAACTGGTAGTTGTTGCGGCCGTTTTCCTTGGCCTGGTACATGGCCACGTCGGCGCAGCGGATCAGCTCGGACATTTCCAGGCCGTCGTCGGGGTACAGGCTGATGCCGATGCTGGCGCCGACGAACAGCTCGTGACCGCTGCCGACGCGGAACGGCTGCTGCAGAAGGTCGATCAGGTCCTGGGCGACCAGCGCCGCCTCCTCGGGGTGATGGATGCCCTCGAGGACCAGCAGGAACTCGTCGCCGCCCAGACGGGCGAACATGTCCTCGGCGCGGATGCGCTGGCGCAGGCGCCCGGCAATCAGTACCAGCAGCTCGTCGCCGACGCCGTGGCCGAGGCTGTCGTTGACCCGCTTGAAGCCGTCGAGATCGAGGAACAGCACCGCCACCTTGCAGTGCAGGCGGCGTGCCCGCTCGATGGCGCCGTTGAGGTGCGACTGCACGAGGATGCGGTTGGGCAGCTCGGTGAGCGGGTCGTAGTGGGCCAGGCGCTCGAGCTGCGCCTCGGACTCCTTGAGCTGGGAGATGTCGCTGAACACCGCCACATAGTTGGTCAGCTTGCCCTTGTCGTCGCGCACCGCGCTGATGCTGTGCCACTGCGGGAACACCTCGCCGGACTTGCGGCGGTTCCACACCTCGCCCTGCCAGTGGCCCTCATCGAGCAGGGCGGTCCACATGCTCTGGTAGAACTCCTTGCTCTGCCGGCCGGAGCTGACCATGCTCGGGTTGCGGCCGAGCACCTCGTGCTCCTCGTAGCCGGTGATGTCGCAGAAGGCACGGTTGACCGCGATGATCTTCGGCGTGGTATCGGTGATCACCACCCCCTCGCGGGCGTTGGTGAACACCGCGGCGGCATGGCGCAGCTTCTCGTCCGCCGCCTTGCGCGCCGAGATGTCCAGCAGCAGGCTCTCCAGGCACAGCGGCTCGCCCGCCGCATCGCGGTGCACGCGGGTATAGTCCTCGATCCAGATGTAGCCGCCGACGCCGGTGCGGATGCGATATTCGAGGACGAATTCCGGGCGCGCCTCGTCGATGCTGCGCTGCACCTCGGCCAGCACCAGCGGCAGGTCGTCCGCATGGATCAGGGTGGTGAACCAGCGCTGGCCGTCGAGCAGGCTGGACGCCGAATAGCCCCAGCGCTCGACGTTGCTGGACACGAACTGCACCGGCCAGCCGGTCTGCGCCTTGCGCCGCAGCATCACCATCGGGCTGGCGACCACCGCATCCACCACCGCCTGCACCGTCTCGCGGTCCTTGTAGCGCTGGGTGACGTCGAGCAGGGTGCCGATGATCGCCGGCAGGCCGTCCAGCTCGATGCGGGTGCCGAAGGCCTCGGCCATGAACTCGCGACCGTCGCGGGTCAGCGCGCGAAACTCGTAGTGGGCCGAAACCAGCTCGCCGCGTTCGCGCCGGTCGAGCATGTCGCGCACCCGCGGCCGGTCGGCCTCGCAGACCAGGTCCAGCAGCGAACGCGCCACCAGCTCCTGCGGCTGGTAGCCGAACCATTCGGCCAGACGCGGGTTGGCGTACTCGAAGTGGCCGTCGCGCAGCACGTAGACACCGACCAGCGACTGCTCGACCAGTCCGCGGAAACGCGCCTCGTTGGCCTGCAGCTCGCTGCCGGCATCCAGCTCGGACTGAATGTCGAAGGCGCTGCCCAGGTAGCCGTTGAACTGGCCATCGCGCCCCACCAGCGGCTCGCCATGCAGCTGCACCCAGTGGTAGCGCCCGGTCCGCGCGCGCAGGCGCAGGCGCACGGCGAAGTCCACCCCGCAGCCGGTGCCGCCCTCGGTCAGCAGCGGCTCGAGCAGACGGCGATCGTCGGGATGCAGCGCCTGCCACCAGCCCTCGCCCTGGCTGTCCTCGTCGCCCATCCCGGTCAGCTGCATCCAGGCGGCGTTGACGTAGACGCAGCGCTGCTGGCGATCGACCTGCCACACCGGGCTGGGAATGCAGTTGAGCAGGTATTCGTTGTAGTCGCGGGCGCTGATCACCCGCTGCATCAGGGCACCGAACTCGGCGGCCAACTGGCCGACCTCGTCGCCGCCGAGCACCGGCAGGCTGTCGATGCGCCCGGTGCTGAGCCGGCGCACGTCGTCCAGCAGCTCCTCGATGCGATCGGTGAGCAGGCGCTTGAGCAGCCAGGCCAGCAGCAGGGCCAGCAGCAGCAGCGGCACCAGCAGCATGAGCAGCTGCTGGCCGGTGCGCGCCCAGGCCTTGTCGCGCAGCGTATCGGTACGCATGACCAGCACCACCATGCCCCCGCCGGGTACGCTCGCCTCCTCGCCCAGCGGATAGCCGCCCAGCAGCAGCTCGTCGCCCTCCAGCCAGTGCAGGTGCTGACGCTCCCAGCGCTCGGGATCCGCCAGCAGGTGTTCGACGGCCGGCATGTTCAGCGGCATGCGCGACGCCCCCTGGGGCAGGCTCAGGGCGCGCAGGCGACCGCTGCCATCGAGCACGGCCGCGTAGACCAGGGCCGGATGGCTGAGATGTTCGCTGAACAGGTGTCCGAGGCGCTCGGCGCTGGCGGATCCGTTCTGCACCAGGCCGCTGGCGATGAAGTGACCGATGAAGTCGGTGGTGGTTTCCAGCTCGCCCATCGTCTCCTGCAGCGAGTGGCGATAGACCGAGAGTACCTGATAGGCGGAGACCAGCAGTCCGAAGCAGAGAAAGGCGCTCAGCAACAAGGCACGCAGGGTGAACAGGCGACTCATGCGCGATCTCTCCAGGGCGGGACTCTGTCACGAAAGCGGCGGAACCTCCCCCGGTGGGCAGGACGAGGCGCGCCCGCAGTACAGCTGCCGCAGGGATGGGTGCAGGGTTTCTCGCTTGTTGCCCGACCGCTCCCAACGGCACACTTTGCATGCACCCGCGGCAGAAAAGCAAAAGGGTTACTCGCAAAAACGTAACCCGTTGATATGTATCAAGATTCTGGTGCGCGAGGGGGGATTCGAACCCCCGACCTACCGCTTAGGAGGCGGTTGCTCTATCCAGCTGAGCTACAGGCGCTAATGGCCGGCGATGTTAAACGAGGCGCGGCGACTTGTCATGCCCGGAAGCCAAATCCGCCGCCCGGCAATGCCCAACCAATCGCAATTCCGCCACCACCGACTGGCCAGCCCCGGCTCCAGCGGTCACACTGCCCATCCCTCCCCGCCGCATGCGCGGGGCGCGACTATGGATGGAAACGGTGCCGGCGCGGGCAACTGATGAACGGAAGCAACCGGGCATGGTCATATCACTGCTACCTGCACATTCCCATCTGCGATCACCTGATAACGCGGTTAGACAGCCCATGAAACAGAGCCTCCCCTCCCGCTCCAGTCGGAGCGCCGACAAGTTTGTCGTCCGCCTGCCGGAGGGCATGCGTGCCCGCATCGCCGAAGTGGCCCGCCACTACCACCGCAGCATGAACTCCGAGATCATCGCGCGCCTGGAGAAGACCCTGCTCGCCGAGGGCAGCCTGCCCAGCGCCGGCAGCAGCGCCGCTGCCTCCGGCGAACTGCCCCCGCACGAGCACCAGCTGCTGCAGCGCTTCCGCCAGCTGCCGCAGCCGCAGCAGAGCGCGCTGATAGCCCTGCTCAACAGCGCGGCGAACAGCTGACCCTCCAGACGCACAAGGGCCGCCGGACATCTGCCGGGCGGCCCTTGTGACGGCACGAGCGGCGTGCCCCACCCGCTACATGAGGAACAGGGTGGCCAGGCCGAGGAAGATGAAGAAGCCGCCGCTGTCGGTCATGGCAGTGATCATCACGCTGGCGCCCATCGCCGGATCGCGCCCCAGACGCGCCAGGGTCATGGGGATCAGCACCCCCATCAGCGCGGCGAGCAGCAGGTTGAGGGTCATCGCCCCGGTCATCACCGCACCCAGCGACCAGCTGCCGTACAGGTACCAGGCCACCCCGCCGATCACCCCCCCCCAGACCAGGCCGTTGATCAGGCCGACGCCCAGCTCCTTGCGCAGCAGACGCATGGTGTTGCCCGTCCCCACCTGATCCAGCGCCATGGCGCGGACGATCATGGTGATGGTCTGGTTGCCGGAGTTGCCGCCGATGCCGGCGACGATCGGCATCAATGCCGCCAGCGCCACCAGCTTCTCGATGGAACCCTCGAACAGGCCGATCACCCGCGAGGCGAGAAAGGCGGTGACCAGGTTGATCGCCAGCCAGGCCCAGCGGTTGCGCACCGATTTCCACACCGAGGCGAAGATGTCCTCCTCCTCGCGCAGGCCGGCCATGTTGAGCACTTCGCTCTCGCTTTCCTCGCGGATCAGGTCGACCATCTCGTCGATGGTCAGACGGCCGATCAGCTTGTCGCTCTTGTCCACCACCGGCGCGGAAATCAGGTCGTAGCGCTCGAAGGCCTGGGCGGCGTCGTGGGCGTCCTCCTCGGGATGGAAACTCACCGGGTCGGTGGCCATCACCTCGGCGACTTTCTTGTCGGGGTCGTTGACCAGCAGGCGCTTGATCGGCAGCACGCCCTGCAGGATGCCGTCGTAGTCGACCACGAACAGCTTGTCGGTGTGCCCCGGCAGCTCCTTGAGCCGGCGCAGGTAGCGCAGCACCACCTCGAGGGTCACGTCGTCGCGGATGGTGACCATCTCGAAGTCCATCAGCGCACCGACCTGGTCCTCCTCGTAGGACAATGCCGAACGCACCCGCTCGCGCTGCTGCGCATCGAGCGTCTCCATCAGCTCGTGGACCACGTCGCGCGGCAGCTCGGGAGCCAGGTCGGCCAGCTCGTCGGCGTCGAGGTCGCGGGTCGCGGCGAGGATCTCGTGATCGTCCATGTCGGCGATCAGCGTCTCGCGCACCGCGTCGGAGACTTCGAGGAGGATGTCGCCGTCGCGCTCGGCCTTGACCAGCTGCCAGACCGTCAGGCGGTCGTCGAGCGGCAGGGCTTCGAGGATGTGGGCGATGTCGGCGGGATGGAGATCGTCGAGCCGGCGCTGCAGCTCGGCCAGGTTCTGGCGGTGCACCAGGCTCTCGACCAGTTCCTGGTGCTCACCTTCCTGACGCTGGGTCAGCCCCTCCACCAGCCTGTGCCGGTGCAGCAGCTCGACCACCTGGGCCAGACGATCCTGCAGGCTTTCCTGGGGCTTCTTGGCTTCTGCTTCGGTCATTGCGCACTCCCTGTCCCCCAGTGGCAGGACGCGCCCCGGAGGCAATCAATCTTTCAAGATGCAGACGAACAATCGAGGTTCGGGATAACTGGGTAAGTCCATGGCTGGATTTCCACACGACCCGCTGGGGGGCAGACGTGTCAATGATAACATCCGCGGCGCCCTTGGGCGCGTCGAATCGGCCCGTGGCAGAGCGGCTGCGGGAACGAAACGCGGGAAATGAAAAAAGGGCCTGCATCGCTGCAGGCCCTTTCGGTATGGCGCACTCAGGAGGATTCGAACCTCCGACCGCCCGGTTCGTAGCCGGGTACTCTATCCAGCTGAGCTATGAGTGCACATGTGATGTTTAGCCAGATCACCGCTGGTCCGGAATCGCCGGCAATGCCGGCGACCCTGAAGATGGCGCACTCAGGAGGATTCGAACCTCCGACCGCCCGGTTCGTAGCCGGGTACTCTATCCAGCTGAGCTATGAGTGCACATGTGATGTTTAGCCAGATCACCGCTGGTTCGGAATCACCGGCAATGCCGGTAACCCTGAAGATGGCGCACTCGGGAGGATTCGAACCTCCGACCGCCCGGTTCGTAGCCGGGTACTCTATCCAGCTGAGCTACGAGTGCGCAGGGCTGCCTGTCTTGCCAGGCTGTCACTCCGTCGAGCCATGCGACTCTCTGGAGAAAAATGGCGGAGAGGGGGGGATTCGAACCCCCGACACCCTTTTGAGGTGTACTCCCTTAGCAGGGGAGCGCCTTCGGCCACTCGGCCACCTCTCCGCAACACGGGGCGTACTATACCCAAGCAAACCCCGTTTGCAAAGCCTTGATTCGATAAAAATCGAAAAAAAATCAATGGCTTGGTTCTTCGTCCTTCTCCTTCTGGATGCGCTGGTAGATTTCCTCGCGATGTACTGCGACTTCCTTGGGTGCATTGACGCCAATGCGCACCTGATTGCCCTTCACGCCCAGCACGGTCACGGTGACATCGTCACCGACCATCAGGGTCTCTCCCACGCGGCGAGTCAGAATAAGCATTCCTTTTCTCCTTTTGCCTGTATCAGGACAGCTGTCTGCAAGAAAAATGGCTAAACACCGGAGGGAAAAACTCCCCCCAGCTATCGCCCAAGTATTGACCAGAGCCGGCGGAATGAAATCCTCCATCCCGGCCAAAAACGACAAAAGGCGCGGAAAGCCGCGCCTTTTGCTCGGGAGGCGTCACTCGCCCTGACGGGTCGGCGCGTCCAGATCGAAAGCGGTGTGCAGCGCGCGCACGGCCAGCTCGAGGTACTTCTCCTCGACCACAACGCTGATCTTGATTTCCGAGGTGGAGATCATCTGGATGTTGATGTTCTCCTTGGCCAGCGCCTCGAACATGCGGCTGGCCACGCCGGCGTGGGAGCGCATGCCGACGCCGACCAGCGACACCTTGGCGATGTCGGTGTCGCCGGACACCTCGCGGGCGCCGAGCGCCTGGGCGGTCTGGCCGAGGATCGCCAGCGCCTTGTCGTAGTCGTTGCGGTGCACGGTGAAGGTGAAGTCGGTGGTGTTATCGTGCGCCACGTTCTGCACGATCATGTCCACCTCGATGTTGGCGGCGCTGATCGGGCCGAGGATCTTGAACGCCACGCCGGGAATGTCCGGTACGCCGCGAATGGTCAGCTTGGCTTCGTCGCGGTTGAAGGCGATGCCGGAGATGATCGGCTGTTCCATGGATTCCTCTTCGTCGATGGTGATGAGGGTGCCCGGACCCTCCTGGAAGCTGTGCAGCACGCGCAGCGGGACGTTGTACTTGCCGGCGAACTCCACCGAGCGGATCTGCAGCACCTTGGAGCCGAGGCTGGCCATTTCCAGCATCTCCTCGAAGGTGATCTTCTCCAGCCGCTGGGCCTTGGCGACCACGCGCGGGTCGGTGGTGTAGACGCCGTCCACGTCGGTATAGATCTGGCACTCGGCGGCCTTGAGCGCCGCGGCCAGGGCCACGCCGGTGGTGTCGGAGCCGCCACGGCCGAGGGTGGTGATGTTGCCCTGCGCGTCGACGCCCTGGAAACCGGCGACCACCACCACGCGACCGGCGTTCAGCTCGCCACGGATGCGGGCGTCGTCGATCTCGAGGATGCGCGCCTTGGTGTGGGCGCTGTCGGTGAGGATGCGCACCTGGTTGCCGGTGAAGGACACCGCCGGCACGCCGCGCTTGATCAGCGCCATGCTGAGCAGGCCGATGGTGACCTGCTCGCCGGTGGAGATGATGGCGTCCAGCTCGCGCGGATCGGGCTGCGGCATGACCTGCTTGGCCAGTTCGATCAGACGGTTGGTCTCGCCGCTCATGGCCGAGACCACCACCACGAGGTCATGTCCCGCCTCGCGGAACTTCTTCACCTTCTCGGCCACCTGCTCGATGCGCTCGACGCTGCCGACCGAGGTGCCGCCGAATTTCTGTACGATCAATGCCATTTCGATGCTGCCCAACCGCGAAGAAAAAGTCGCCCATTAAAACCGCCAGGCCGGGGCCTGCCAAGAGCCCGCCGGGCGCGGGGCGGGCTCTCGCATCCGGTCAGAACGCGGCGGCGACGAACGGCTCGACCAGCGCCAGCGCCTCGCCCAGCTTGCCGGCGTCCACGCCGCCGCCCTGGGCCATGTCCGGGCGGCCGCCGCCCTTGCCGCCGACCAGCGCGGCGGCCTGCTTCATCAGCTCGCCGGCCTTGAGCCTGGCGGTGAGGTCCTGGGTCACGCCGGCGACCAGCACCACCTTGCCGTCGAACTCGCCGCCGAGCAGGATCACCGCGCGGCCCAGCTTGTTCTTCAACTGATCGACCAGCGCCAGCAGGGCCTTGCCGTCCAGACCGTCGAGACGCGCGGCCAGCACCTTGACCCCATGGACGTCGACCGCGGAACCGGCCAGATCGTCGCCGGCGGCGCTGGCGGCCTTGGCCTTGAGCTGCTCCAGCTCCTTCTCCAGCTGGCGGTTGCGCTCGAGCAGACCGGCCAGCTTGTCCAGCAGGTTGTCGCGCGAGCCCTTGACCAGCGCGGCGGCTTCCTTGAGCTGCTCCTCGGCGCCGTTGAGGTAGGCGAGCGCCTGCTCGCCGGTCACCGCCTCGATGCGGCGCACGCCGGCGGCCACGCCGCCCTCGCTGACGATCTTGAACAGGCCGATGTCGCCGGTGCGCTGGACATGGGTGCCGCCGCACAGCTCGACGGAGAAGCCGCCGCCCATGCTCAGCACGCGCACGCTGTCGCCGTACTTCTCGCCGAACAGCGCCATGGCGCCCTTGGCCTTGGCGGTGTCGATATCGGTTTCCTCGGTCTCGACCTCGGAGTTCCTGCGGATCTCGGCGTTGACCAGGTCCTCGAGGGCCTTGAGCTGCTCGGGCTTGATCGCCTCGAAGTGGCTGAAGTCGAAGCGCAGGCGCTGGCTGTCGACCAGCGAGCCCTTCTGCTGCACGTGCTCGCCGAGGATCTGGCGCAGCGCGGCGTGCAGCAGGTGGGTGGCCGAGTGGTTGAGCGCGGTGGCGCCGCGCACACTGGCGTCGACGATGGCCTCGACGCTGTCACCGAGCTTCAGGCTGCCGGCGTCGAGGATGCCGTGGTGCAGGAAGGCGCCACCGGCCTTGCGGGTGTCGCGCACGTCGAAGCGCACGCCGTCCTGGCTCAGGTAGCCGCAGTCGCCGGCCTGGCCGCCGGACTCGGCGTAGAACGGCGTCTGGTCGAGCACCACCACGCCCTCCTCGCCGGCGCTCAGGCTGTCGACGCTCATGCCTTCCTTGAACAGGGCGACGACCTTGCCGCTGCCGCTGGTGCCCGCGTAGCCGGTGAAGCGGGTCTCGCCTTCCACCTTGATCAGGCTGTTGTAGTCCATGTCGAAGGCGCTGGCCGAGCGGGCGCGCTCGCGCTGGGCCTGCATCTCGCGCTCGAAGCCTTCCTCGTCGATCGACAGCTCGCGCTCGCGGGCGATGTCGCCGGTCAGATCGACCGGGAAGCCGTAGGTGTCGTACAGCTTGAACACCACGTCGCCGGGGATCACCTTGCCCTCGAGGCCGGCCAGGTCCTGCTCGAGGATCTTCAGGCCCTGCTCCAAGGTCTTGGCGAACTGCTCTTCCTCGGTCTTCAGCACGCGCTCGATGTGCGCCTGCTGCGCCTTGAGTTCCGGATAGGCCTCGCCCATCTCGGCCACCAGGGCGGCGACGATCCTGTGGAAGAAGGCGCCCTTGGCGCCCAGCTTGTTGCCGTGGCGGCAGGCGCGGCGGACGATGCGGCGCAGCACGTAGCCGCGACCCTCGTTGGACGGGGTGACGCCGTCGGCGACCAGGAAGCCGCAAGAGCGGATGTGGTCGGCGACCACCTTCAGCGAGGCCTGCCCCTCGTTGGCGCAGCCGATGGCCGCGGCGGAGGCGTTGAGCAGGCTCTGGAACAGGTCGATCTCGTAGTTCGAGTTGACGTGCTGCAGCACGGCGCTGATGCGCTCGAGGCCCATGCCGGTGTCCACGCTCGGCGCCGGCAGCGGGTGCAGCACGCCGTCCGCGGTGCGGTTGAACTGCATGAACACGTTGTTCCAGATCTCGATGTAGCGGTCGCCGTCTTCCTCGGGCGAGCCGGGCGGGCCGCCCCAGATGTGCTCGCCGTGGTCGAAGAAGATCTCGGTGCACGGACCGCACGGCCCGGTGTCGCCCATCGCCCAGAAGTTGTCGGACGCGTAGGGCGCGCCCTTGTTGTCGCCGATGCGCACCATGCGCTCGGCCGGCACGCCGACTTCCTGGGTCCAGATGTCGTAGGCCTCGTCGTCGCTGGCGTAGACGGTGACCCACAGCTTCTCGGCCGGCAGGTTCAGCCACTTGGGCGAGGTGAGGAATTCCCAGGCATAGGCGATGGCGTCGCGCTTGAAGTAGTCGCCGAAGCTGAAGTTGCCCAGCATCTCGAAGAAGGTGTGGTGACGCGCGGTGTAGCCGACGTTCTCCAGGTCGTTGTGCTTGCCGCCGGCACGCACGCACTTCTGGCTGGTGGTGGCGCGGGTGTAGGCGCGCTTCTCCAGGCCGAGGAAGCAGTCCTTGAACTGGTTCATGCCGGCGTTGGTGAACAGCAGGGTCGGGTCGTTGGCCGGAATCAGCGAACTGGATGCGACGCGGGTATGCCCCTTCTCTTCGAAGAAGCGGAGGAAGGCTTCACGGATTTCTGCGCTTTTCATGGATTTTTCTCGGGAAACTGGATCGCTGCGGCCATTGCCTGACTGCCGCACGGATAACCGGCAAAGACGGGCATTATATAAACAACCCGCGCCAACTTGCATCGGCGCAGGCTATCGGCCCGATAGGAATGAACGCGGGGAAGTTCAGGGACAGACGTCGGCCAGGCTGACCGGCACCACGATCAGGCCGGCGCGCAGGCCGTTCTTCACCCTGGGGTTGGGAAACACGATGCGCGCACCGCGCTCCACCACCTGCCAGCGCCGGCCGCCGGCATCCTCCGCCAGCAGGCTGCCCGCCTCCAGTGCGGTGAAGTTCTCCACCGCATCGTCCAGGTACAGACGGAAGTCGTGGCTGTGCTTGATGATCTCGCGGGCGATGCTGAACAGCTGCAGGGCCGCAGGGTCGCCGGGGGGCAGCTCGCGGCCCTCGATCAGCGCGCGCAGCAGCGTCTCCAGGCGGCCGAGGTCGATGCCCTGGTTCTGCCCGAACGGCCGCGCCTGGCCCAGCTCGAGGGTGAAGGCCTCGGCGCCGAAGCGCTGGCTGGAGAAGGCGCTGAAGGTGGTCGAGGTGCCGCTCTGCAGCAACAGCGCCTGCAGCCCCGCGGCCTGCAGGCAGGCCAGCTGCTCGCGGGTCGGCGGCTGCGCGCTGGCCGGGCGCAGGGCGAACTGCTCGATCTGCGAGCCGCGGATCGCGGTGTGCAGGTCGTAGTGCAGGCGCCGGCGCCCGGAACTGGCGAAGAACAGCTCGGCCTGCAGCTCCAGTTCCACCGCGCGCAGGGCTTCGGGACCGCTGACCGAGGGATCGCCGCCGCCGAACAGACGGTTGAGGTCGTAGCCGACGAAGCGCTCGCCGCGGCGCAGCCCGGCGGGATTGCCGAGCACCAGCAGCAGGCGCACGGCCGGCTGCAGGCGGCAGGAGGCGATGTCGTGAAGCAGGCGCTCGAGCAGCTCGACCGGCGCGGTCTCGTCGCCGTGGATGCCCGCCGACAGCAGCAGATCGACACCGCTGTCGCCGCCGGCCGGCGGCTCGACCAGCAGCACGCCCTCGGCCTTCCACTGCAGGCGGGCGCCGGAGGCGCAGACCTGGATCTTTTCCGAGGGCTCGCGTCCGGCCAGGGTCAGCTCAAGCAGTTTGCCGAGGGCAAGCATGGCAGGCGCTCCTTACGGCTGGCGGTACTCCCAGCATAGCCGGCGACTCAGTGGTGGTCGCAGCCGCAGTCGGGGCCATGCTCGTGGGCCTCGGCGGCTTCCAGCTCGACGCTCAGCGACAGCTGGTTGACCGCCTGCGGGCGCACCACCAGCAGCGGGATGTCGGTCTCGCCCTCGACCGACTCGGCGTAGACGATCACCCCGCCCTTGCCGTCGGCCTCCAGCCACAGCTCGCGGCCTTCGAGGCGCACCGCCACGCGCGCGCTGTGGGTTTCCCGACGTTCGCCGTAGGCATCTTCGAGGATCAGGGGCAGGCTTTCGCTCATGGAAGTTTCTCGCTCAGACACGCTGGAAGGAATAGAGGGCTCCCAGCTTAAGGATTTGCGTCAGTTCGTCCAGTGCCGCGCGCGACTCGTCGAGCAGTTGCGGGTCGGCCAGATCACGGCTCACCAGGCGGTCGCGGTAGTGGCGGGCGACCCAGCGCTCGAGGCTATCGCACAGCGTCGGGGTCAGCAGCACGCCGGCATGGGTCGCCGCCAGCTGGCCCGGGGTGAGCACCACGCGCAGGCGCAGGCAGGCCGGACCGCCGCCGTTGCGCATGCTCTGCCTGAGGTCGACCACCTCGAGGGCGCGGATCGGGTTGTCGGCGGCCAGCAGCGCCTGCAGCCAGGCCCAGACTTGCGCCTGCTCGCGGCACTCCTCGGGCACCAGCAGCATGGAGCCGTCGGCGCGGGTCAGCAGCTGGCTGTTGAACAGGTAGCTGCGCACCGCCTGCTCCAGCGACACGAGCGCGCGCGGCACGCACAGCGCCTGCAGGTGGCCGCCGCGGCGCGCCAGCTTGCCGGCCAGCTCGTCCAGAACCCGCGCGCCGTCGAGGAAGGCGTCCTCGTGATGCAGCAGCAGCTCGCCGTTGGCCACCGCGATCACGTCGTTGTGGAACACCCCGGCGTCGATCGCCGCCGGGTTCTGCTGGGCGAACACCACGCCGTCGGCGGCCAGACCGTGCAGGCGCGCCAGCGCCGCGCTGGCCTCGCGGGTCTGCCGCGCCGGGAAGCGCTGCGGCTGCGGCGCCTGCGGATCGAAGGCGCTGCGCCCGTAGACGAACAGCTCGACGCCGGGCTCGCCATGGGCGCGGCACAGCCGTGCGTGGTTGGCCGCGCCCTCGTCGCCGAAGGTCGCCTGGGCCGGCAGCGCCGGGTGATGGGCGAAGTGCCGCGGATCGCCGAAGATCTTCTGCAGCACGCGGGCGCTGGCCGGAGGCTCGATCGAGCGATGCAGCTGGGCGTGGAGGTTGGCGGCGGTGAAGTGCACGCGGCCGTCGGCGGTATCGGCGCCGGGGCTGACGGTGGCGGCGTTGGCCGTCCACATGCTGGCCGCCGAGCCGAGCGCGGTCAGCAGCGCCGGCGCCTCGCCGGCGGCGCGCGCCAGCACCTGGGCGTCGCTGCCGGCAAAGCCCAGCGCGCGCAGGGTGGCCAGGTCGGGGCGCTCCTGCGGCGGCAGCACGCCCTGGACGAAGCCCAGCTCCAGCAGGCGGCGCATCTTCGCCAGCCCCTGCAGCGCCGCCGCACGCGGATCGGCCGGCTGCTCGCGGCTGCCCATCGAGGCCAGGTTGCCGGGCGACAGGCCGGCGTAGTTGTGGGTCGGGCCGACCAGGCCGTCGAAGTTGACCTCGACGACGCTCACAGCGCCAGTCCCGGCGGCAGGCTGGCCGGCACGGCGAGTTGTGCGCTCTCCAGCGAGGCCACCGGGTAGGCGCAGTAGTCGGCGGCGTACCAGGCGCTCGGCCGGTGGTTGCCGGAGGCACCGATGCCGCCGAACGGCGTGCTGCTGGCGGCGCCGGTCAGCGGGCGGTTCCAGTTGACGATGCCGGCGCGGGCCTGCAGCAGGAACTGCTCGTAGCGCTCGGGCGAGTCGGAGATCAGCCCGGCAGCCAGGCCGAAACGGGTGGCGTTGGCCTCGCCCAGCGCCGCTTCGAAGTCGGCATAGCGGAGCACCTGCAGCAACGGGCCGAAGTGTTCCTCGTCGGGACGCTCGGCCACTGCGCCGACGTCGAGGATGCCCGGGCTCAGCAGCGCCGTGCCCGGCTCCAGCTGGCGCATCGCCAGCAGCGGCGTGGCGCCGCGGGCGAGCAGGTCATCCTGGGCCGCGAGCAGACGGGCGGCGGCCTCGGGCGAGATCAGCGCGCCCATGAAGGGTTGCGGATCGGCATCGAAGCGGCCGACGCGCAGGCGGGAAACGACCTCGACCAGCCGCACCAGCAGGCGTTCGCCCCACGCCCCGGCCGGCACCAGCAGGCGCCGCGCGCAGGTGCAGCGCTGGCCGGCGGAGAGGAAGGCGCTCTGCACGATGCACAGCACCGCGGCGTCGAGATCGGCGACCTCCTCGACCAGCAGCGGGTTGTTGCCGCCCATCTCCAGGGCGAGGATCTTCTGCGGCTGCTCGGCGAACTGGCGGTGCAGCAGGCGCCCGGTGGCACTGGAACCGGTGAACAGCAGGCCGTCCAGCTCGGTTTCGGCGGCCAGTGCGGCGCCGGTGGCGCGACCACCCGGCAGCAGGTTGAGCACCCCGTCTGGCAGGCCGGCCTCGATCCAGCAGCGCACGGTCAGCTCGGCCACCGCCGGGGTCAGCTCGCTGGGCTTGAACAGCACGCAGTTGCCGGCCAGCAGCGCCGGGACTATGTGGCCGTTGGGCAGGTGGCCGGGGAAGTTGTAGGGGCCGAACACCGCCAGCACGCCATGCGGGCGATGGCGCAGCACGCTGTGGGCGTCGCCCAGCGGCGCGCGGCGCTCGCCGGCGCGCTCGGCCTGGGCGCGGATCGAGATGGCCACCTTGCCGACCATGCTGGCGACCTCGGTGCTCGCCTCCCACAGCGGCTTGCCGGTCTCGCGGCCGATCAGCCGGGCCAGCTCGTCGCTGCGCGCCTTGAGCACCTCGGCGAAGCGTTCCAGCACGGCGATGCGCTCGGCCAGCGGCCGCGCGGCCCAGGCCGGGAAGGCGCGGCGCGCGGCGCGGGCG
>NZ_SSTC01000001.1 GCF_004801855.1 Pseudomonas sp. A-1
GGGGCGTCGAGGTCGCGCCACCAGGCCCGCAGGCGCCGGCGCTGGCGCCACAGCAGGGCGAGTCCGGCGAGCAGCAGGGCGACGAGCAGCCACCAGCCGGGCGCCGGCGGCCAGAACGGCGGCGGCGCCGGCAGCAGCGGTTCGGCCAGGCGGTCGAGGGGGCTCATGCCGGCTGCGCCTGCGGGTGTGGCAGCACCTGTTCGCGCAGCTGCTCGATCAGGTCGCGCTGGGTGGACAGCGGCAGCAGCAGCACGCCGAGCTTCTGCGCCAGGCGCTGCCAGCGCAGCTGGCGCGCCTCGCCGCGCTCGCGCCAGGCCTGGCGCAGCTCGGCGTCAGAGGTGTCCAGCTCGAGGCGCGCGTGCTCGTCGGTGAAGCGCAGCAGGCCGGCGGCCGGCAGGGCGTGGTCGAGCGGGTCGGACAGCGGCAGCAGGATCAGGTCGCAGTGGCGGGCGAGCAGGGCGAACTGCTGCTCGGCGCTGTCCACCAGGCTGCGCTCGTCGCAGATCGCCAGCACCAGGCTGCCCGGGCGCAGCACCTCGCGGGCGCGGCGCAGGGCCAGGCCGAGGCCGTCGCCGGCGCCGGGCTCGCTGTCGCGCGAGGACAGCTGCTGGTTGGCGCGCACCACCCGGCCGAGCAGCTGCAGCAGGCTCTGCTTGCTGCGCCGCGGGCGGATCTCGCTGCTGCCGGCGTCGTCGAACACCAGGCCGCCGATGCGGTCGTTGTGGGCCAGCGCGGCCCAGCCGAACAGCGCGGCGACCTGCGCGGCGAGCACCGACTTGAAGCACAGGCCGCTGCCGAAGAACAGCCGCGGGCTCTGCTCGACGAGGAGGAACACCGGGCGCTCGCGTTCCTCGTGGAACAGCTTGGTATGCGGCTCCTGGGTGCGCGCGGTGACCCGCCAGTCGATGTTGCGCACGTCGTCGCCGGCCTGGTAGACGCGCACCTGGTCGAAGTCGACACCGCGCCCGCGCAGCTTGGAGTGGTGCAGGCCGACCAGCGGGCTGCGCCGGCCGGGGCTGGAGAACAGCTGCACCTCGTCGAGGCGATGGCGCATCTCCAGCAGTTCGGCGAGGCTGACCATCACCCCCGGCGGCAGCATGTCGGCGTACATGGCCAGCGCCTCAGGCCACCGCGACCTGGTCGAGGATGCGCTGTACCACGCGGTCCTGGTCGACGCCGGCGGCTTCCGCCTCGAACGACAGGATGACGCGGTGGCGCAGCACGTCGAACAGCACCGCCTGGATGTCCTCGGGGCTGACGAAGTCGCGCCCGGCCAGCCAGGCGTGGGCGCGCGCGCAGCGGTCGAGGGCGATCGAGCCGCGCGGGCTGGAGCCCCAGGCGATCCACTCGGCCAGTTCGGCGTCGAAGCGCGCCGGGTGGCGGGTGGCCATGATCAGCTGCACCAGGTACTCCTCCACCGCGTCGGCCATGTACAGGCCGAGGATCTCGCGCTGGGCGGCGAAGATCGCCTCCTGGCTGACCAGCTGCTCGGGCTGCGCCTCGCCGCCGATGGCCTCGCCGCGCGCCTGCTGGAGGATCCGCCGCTCGACGCTGGCGTCCGGGTAGCCGATCTTCACGTGCATCAGGAAGCGGTCGAGCTGCGCCTCGGGCAGCGGGTAGGTGCCTTCCTGCTCGATGGGGTTCTGCGTGGCCATCACCAGGAACAGCCCGGGCAGCTCGTAGGTGCTGCGGCCGATGCTGACCTGGCGCTCGGCCATCGCCTCGAGCAGCGCCGACTGCACCTTGGCCGGGGCGCGGTTGATCTCATCGGCCAGCACCAGGTTGTGGAAGATCGGCCCGCGCTGGAACTCGAAGGTGGCGGTTTCCGGGCGGTAGATCTCGGTGCCGGTGATGTCCGCCGGCAGCAGGTCGGGGGTGAACTGGATGCGGTGGAACTCGGCCTCGAGGCCGGCGGCGAGGTCCTTGATCGCCTTGGTCTTGGCCAGCCCCGGCGCGCCCTCGACCAGCAGGTGGCCGTCGGCGAGCAGGGCGATCAGCAGGCGTTCGACCAGCCGCTCCTGGCCGAGGATCTGGCTGGAGAGGTACTGGCGCAGGGCGATCAGCGCATCACGATGGGGCATGTCCGGACTCGGCAGGGGGTTATCGGCGCAGGGCGCCGGCTCGGCCTCCACTTTAATCCATCTGCCCCCGCCTCGACCAACGCCGCGCGGTCGCCGGCCGAACGGGTGTGCCGGCGCCGGCAGCCCTGCTAACGTGTCAGAAGGCAGCGGCCGGTGGCGGCCAGCGGAGAACAGTCATGGGTTTGTTCAGTGCAGTGGACCGGGACGATTTCCATCGCCAGTTGCACGAGGTGCTGGCGCGCCAGGTCGAGGAGCGCGGGCTCGGCCAGGTGGACCTGTTCGCCCGCCAGTTCTTCGCTAGCGTGGCCCTCGACGAGCTGGCCGAGCGGCGCCTGGCCGACCTGGCCGGCGCCTGCCTGTCGGCCTGGCGCCTGCTCGAGCGCTTCGACCCGGGCGAGCCGCAGGTGGTGCTGTTCAGCCCCGACTACGAACGCCACGGCTGGCAGTCGCCGCACACCGTGCTGCAGATGCTGCATGCCGACATGCCGTTCCTGGTCGACTCGCTGCACATGGAGCTGCGCCGCCGCGGCCACGCGGTGCACAGCCTGCAGAACTGCGTGCTGAGCCTGCGCCGCGGCGCCGACGGCGAGCTGCTCGAGCTGCTGGAGGCCGGCGCCGAAGGGCCGGAGGTGCGCCGCGAGGCGCTGCTGTGCCTGGAGATCGACCGCTGCGCCAACGCCGGCGAGCAGCACATGCTGGCCAAGGCGCTGCACGAGGTGCTCGGCGACGTGCGCCTGGCGGTGGGCGACTTCGCGCCCATGCAGGCGCGCGTGCGCGCCCTGCTGGACAATCTCGAGCCGGCCTGCCTGGCCGCGCACGTCGAGGACTGCGCCGAGGTGGCCGCGTTCCTCGACTGGCTGCTGGACAACCACTTCACCTTCCTCGGCTACGAGGAGTTCACCGTCGAGGCGCAGGCCGACGGCAGCGGCCTGCTGGTCTACGTCGAGGATTCGCTGCTCGGCCTGTCGCGGCGCCTGCGCCCGGGCCTGCCGGCGGCGCAGCGCTGGGTGTCGGCGCAGGCCATGGCCTGGCTGCGTGCGCCCTGCCTGCTGTCGTTCGCCAAGGCCGACCAGCCGGCGCGGGTGCACCGCGCGGCCTACCCGGACTACGTGTCGCTGCGCCAGTTCAGCCCGGACGGCCAGGTGCTGCGCGAGTGCCGCTTCATCGGCCTGTACACCTCGCCGGTGTACGTCGAGAGCATGCGCCACATCCCCTGCGTGCGGCAGAAGGTGGCCGAGGTGATCCGCCGCGCCGGCTTCGCCCCCGGCGCTCACCTGGGCAAGAGCCTGGCACAGGTGCTCGAGGTGCTGCCGCGCGACGACCTGTTCCAGACCCCGGTGGAGGAGCTGACCGCCACCGCGGTGGCGATCGTGCAGATCCAGGAGCGCAAGCGCCTGCGCGTGTTCCTGCGCCGCGACCCCTACGGCCACTTCTGCTACTGCCTGGTCTACGTGCCGCGCGACATCTACTCCAGCGAGATCCTCCAGCGCATCGAGCGGGTGCTGCGCGAGCGGCTGGGCGCCAGCGACTGCGAGTTCTGGACCTGGTTCTCCGAGTCGGTGCTGGCGCGCGTGCAGTTCATCTTGCGCGTCGACCCGCAGCGCCCGGCGGCGATCGAGGCGCGCGTGCTGGAGCAGGAGGTGATCCAGGCCTGCCGCGGCTGGCAGGAGGAGTTCGCCAGCCTGCTGGTGGAGAGCCTCGGCGAGGCGCGCGCCACCGACCTGCTGGCCGCCGGCGGCTTCCCGGCCGGCTACCGCGAGCGCTTCGAGCCGCACGAGGCGGTGGTCGACCTGCGCCACCTGCTCGAACTGTCGCGCGAGCGGCCGCTGGTACTGAGGTTCTACCAGGCGCCGCTGGAGCGCGGCCGCAACCTGCACTGCAAGATCTACCACGCCGAGACGCCGCTGGCGCTGTCGGACATGCTGCCGATCCTCGAGAACCTCGGCCTGCGCGTGCTCGGCGAGTTCCCCTTCCGCCTGCGCCGCCACGACGGCAGCCAGTTCTGGATCCACGACTACAACTTCACCTACGCCGAGGGCATCGACGTCGACCTGGTGCAGCTCAACGACATCCTCCAGGACGCCTTCATCCACATCGTCCAGGGCGACGCCGAGAACGACGGCTTCAACCGCCTGGTGCTCGGCGCCGGGCTGCCCTGGCGCGAGGTGGCGGTGCTGCGCGCCTACGGCCGCTACCTCAAGCAGATCCGCCTGGGCTTCGACCTCGGCTACATCGCCGCCACCCTGAGCAACCACGCCGACATCGCCCGCGAGCTGATCCGCCTGTTCAAGACCCGCTTCTACCTGGCGCGCAAGCTGCCGGTCGAGGAGCTGGCGGACAAGCAGCAGCGTCTGGAACAGGCCATTCTCGGCGCGCTGGAGCAGGTCCAGGTGCTCAACGAGGACCGCATCCTGCGCCGCTACCTGGAGCTGATCCGCGCCACCCTGCGCAGCAACTTCTACCAGAGCGGCGCGGACGGCGCGGCCAAGGACTACCTGAGCTTCAAGCTCGACCCGCACCTGATCAGCGAGATGCCGCGGCCGGTGCCGCGCTACGAGATCTTCGTCTACTCGCCCAGGGTCGAGGGCGTGCACCTGCGCGGCGGCAAGGTGGCGCGCGGCGGCCTGCGCTGGTCGGACCGCGAGGAGGACTACCGCACCGAGGTGCTCGGCCTGGTCAAGGCGCAGCAGGTGAAGAATGCGGTGATCGTGCCGGTCGGCGCCAAGGGCGGCTTCGTGCCGCGGCGCCTGCCGCTCGGCGGCACGCGCGACGAGATCCAGGCCGAGGCGATCGCCTGCTACCGCATCTTCGTCAGCGGCCTGCTCGACCTGACCGACAACCTGGTGGAGGGCGCCGTGGTGCCGCCGCCGGGCGTGGTGCGCCATGACGAGGACGATCCCTACCTGGTGGTGGCCGCCGACAAGGGCACCGCGACCTTCTCCGACATCGCCAACGCGCTGTCCGCCGACTACGGCTTCTGGCTGGGCGACGCCTTCGCCTCCGGCGGCTCGGCCGGCTACGACCACAAGGGCATGGGCATCACCGCGCGCGGCGCCTGGGTCGGCGTGCAGCGCCACTTCCGCGAGCGCGGCATCGACGTGCAGCGCGATCCGATCACCGTGGTCGGCATCGGCGACATGGCCGGCGACGTGTTCGGCAACGGCCTGCTGCGCTCGGAGCAGCTGCTGCTGATCGGCGCCTTCAACCACCAGCACATCTTCCTCGACCCGAATCCCGATCCGGCGGCGAGCTTCGCCGAGCGCCAGCGCCTGTTCGCCCTGCCGCGCTCGAGCTGGGCCGACTACGACGCGGCGCTGATCTCGCCCGGCGGCGGGGTGTTCCCGCGCAGCGCCAAGAGCATCGCCATCAGCCCCGAGGTGCGCGCGCGCCTGGCGATCGACGCCGAGCAGCTCCCGCCCAACGAGCTGATCAGCGCGCTGCTGCGCGCGCCGGTCGACCTGTTGTGGAACGGCGGCATCGGCACCTACGTCAAGTCCAGCCACGAGAGCCACATGGACGTCGGCGACAAGGCCAACGACGCCCTGCGCGTCGACGGCCGCGAGCTGCGCTGCCAGGTGGTGGGCGAGGGCGGCAATCTCGGCATGACCCAGCTGGGGCGGGTCGAGTACTGCCTGCGCGGCGGCGCCTGCAACACCGACTTCATCGACAACGCCGGCGGGGTGACCTGCTCGGACCACGAGGTCAACATCAAGATCCTCCTCGGCGAGGTGGTGCGCGCCGGCGATCTGACCCTCAAGCAGCGCAACGAGCTGCTGCGCGAGATGACCGAGGCGGTGGCCGGCCTGGTGCTGGGCATCAGCTACCGCCAGGTGCAGGCGCTGTCGCTGGCCCAGCGCCACGCGCGCGGGCGCCTCGGCGAGTTCCGCCGGCTGATGCTCGACCTGGAGAGCCGCGGGCGCCTGGACCGCGCCTTGGAGTTCCTGCCCGGCGACGACGAGCTCAACGCGCGGGTCGCCCAGGGCCAGGCGCTGACCCGTCCGGAGCTGGCGCTGCTGCTGTCCTACAGCAAGTTCGACCTCAAGGAGGCGCTGCTGCACTCGCCGCTGGTGGACGATCCCTACCTGCGCGAGGAGCTCGACCACGCCTTCCCGCCGCAGCTGCTGGCACGCTTCCCGCAGGCCCTGGAGCACCACCGCCTGCGCCGCGAGATCATCAGCACGCGCATCGCCAACGACCTGGTCGACCACATGGGGGTGACCTTCGTCCAGCGCCTCAACGAGTCCACCGGCCTGTCGGCGGCGCACATCGCCGGCGGCTGGGTGGTGGTGCGCGACCTGTTCGACCTGCCGCACTGGTGGCAGCAGATCGAGGCGCTCGACCATCAGGTCGACGCCGAGCTGCAGCTGGCGCTGATGGAGGAGCTGATGCGCCTGGGCCGCCGCGCCACCCGCTGGCTGCTGCGCAACCGGCGCAGTGAGCTGGACATGGCGCGCGCCGTCGAGCACTTCGCGCCCTGCGTGAAGGCGCTGATCGACAACCTCGAGGAGCTGCTCGAGGGGCCGGCGCGCGCCGCCTGGCTGGCGCGCCGCGAGGAACTGGAAGGCGCCGGGGTGCCGGCCGGGCTGGCGCGCCGGCTGGCCAGCTGCGGCGACCTGTACACCCTGCTGCCGATCATCGAGGCCGCCGACGTCACCGGCCAGCCGCCGATGCGGGTGGCCGCCTGCTACTTCGCGGTGGGCGCCGAGCTGGAGCTGGGCTGGTACCTGCAGCAGCTCAACGCCCTGCCGGTGGAGAACAACTGGCAGGCGCTGGCCCGCGAGTCGCTGCGCGACGACCTCGACTGGCAGCAGCGGGCGATCACCATCGCCGTGCTGCAGATGCCCGAGGGGCCGGTGGAGATCGACAACCGCCTGACCCTGTGGCTGGCCCACCACCAGCCGCTGGTGGGGCGCTGGCGCCACCTGCTGGCCGAGCTGCGCGCCGCCAGTGGCAGCGACTACGCGGTGTACGCGGTGGCCAACCGCGAGCTGCAGGACCTGGCGCAGAGCGCCCAGGCGGGGGTGGGCATCCCGTAGGGCGAGAGTGGTTGAAATTGTGCACGGGCAGTGAGAGATTCTGCACGGATGAGGGTGGTGATGCGCAGGGCATCGGTGTCGAGGCGTCAGGGAGGGAAACGATGAAGAGTCCGGAAGAGTTGCTGCAGTTCGCCGAGCGTCTGGCGGCGGTCGAGGAAATCGAGTGCGTGACGCCGGACCTCAACGGCATCCCGCGCGGCAAGGTGATGACCGCCGAGGGCTTCCTCTCCGGGCGGCGCCTGCAGTTGGCCCGTGGCGTGCTGCTGCAGTGCCTGATGGGCGGCTATCCGCCGGCCAGCTTCTACGGCGGCGACGACGGCGACCTGGCGCTGCGCGCCGACCCGCAGCAGGTGCACATCCTGCCGTGGAGCGACACGCCGCGCGCGCTGGCGATCTGCGACGCGCTGGAAGTCGACGGCCGGCCCTGCGGGCTGTCCACCCGCGGCCTGCTGCGGCGGATCCTCGCCGAGTACGCGGCACTGGGCATCACCCCGGTGGTGGCCACCGAACTGGAGTTCTTCGTCTTCGCGCCCAACCCCGATCCGCGCGAGCCGTTCCTGCCGCCGGTGGGCCTGGACGGGCGCCGCGAGGTCGGCGCCTCGGCCTTCAGCGTCGCCTCGAGCAACGGCCTGCGGCCGTTCTTCGCCGAGGTCTACCGCTGCATGGCGGCGCTCGGCCTGCCGCGCGACACCTTCATGCACGAGATGGGCGTCAGCCAGTTCGAGATCAACTTCCCCCACGGCGACGCTTTGCGGATCGCCGACCAGACCTTCCTGTTCAAGCACCTGCTGCGCGAGGTGGCGCTCCGCCACGGGCTGATCGTGGTGTGCATGGCCAAGCCGCTGGGCGGCGTGCCGGGCAGCTCGATGCACATCCACCAGAGCCTGGTCGACGAGCGCGGGCGCAACCTGTTCAGCGATGCCGCCGGCGAGCCGACCGCGGCCTTCGCCCAGTTCATCGGCGGCCTGCAGGCGGGGCTGGCCGAACTGACCCTGCTGCTGGCGCCCAACGTCAACTCCTACCACCGCCTGGCGCACCCCTACGCCTCGCCGAACAACGCCTGCTGGGCCTACGACAACCGCGCCGCCGGCCTGCGCATCCCGGCCAGCGGCCCGGAGGCGCGGCGGGTGGAGAACCGCCTGCCGGGCGCCGACGCCAACCCCTACCTGGCGCTGGCCGCCAGCCTCGGCGCCGGCCTCTATGGCCTGCTGCGTGGCCTGCAGCCGTCGCTGCCGGCGCGCGGCGAGTTCCAGGTGCCCGATGCGCTGCGCCTGCCCACCAGCATGAACGAGGCGCTGCACCGCCTGCAGCGCAGCGGCCTGGCCCGCGAACTGTTCGGCGACGAGTTCATCGACGGCTACCTGGCCAGCAAGACCCTGGAGCTGGCCGATTTCCTCGCCGAGATCACGCCCTGGGAGCGCCGCGTGCTGGCGCCGCAGTTGTGAACCCCGGCGGCGGGACGGGGCGGCGCTGCTGCCGATCCCGCCCGCCGCCCGCCGGCGCGCCGGCCAACCCCCGGAGGATGCATGCCCCGCTCGATTTTCGCCTTCCCCTCGCTGTTCACCGCGACCCTGCTGATGCTGCTCGGCTCGGGCCTGCTGACCACCTACCTGGCCCTGCGCATGGCCGCCGAGGGCGCCGCCGGCCAGGCCGGCTGGCTGATGGCGGCGCACTATGCCGGCCTGGTGCTGGGCGGCAAGTTCGGTCACCTGATGATCAGCCGGGTCGGCCATGTGCGCGCCTATGTGGCGGCCGGCGGCATGGTCAGCGCCGCGGTGATCGCCCATGGCCTGCTGCCCTGGCTGGCCGCCTGGCTGCCGCTGCGCTTCCTGATCGGCCTGGGCATGATGACCCAGTTCATGGTGGTGGAAAGCTGGCTCAACGAGCAGGCCGAACCGCGCAAGCGCGGCCGGGTGTTCTCCATGTACATGACCGCCAGCTACCTCGGCCTGGTGCTCGGTCAGCTGGTGCTGGTGGTGCGCCCGGCGCTGGGCCTCGAGCCGCTGCTGCTGGTGGCGCTGTGCTTCTCGCTGTGCCTGGTGCCGGTGGCCACCACCCGGCGCATCCACCCGGCGCCGCTCAAGCCGGCGCCGCTGGAGCCGCGCTTCTTCCTCAAGCGGGTGCCGCAGTCGATGACCACGGTGGCCATGGCCGGCCTGGCGATCGGCGCCTTCTACGGCCTGGGGCCGGTCTACGCCGGCGCGCAGGGCCTGGAAACCCGCGAGGTCGGCCTGTTCATGACCACCTGCGTGCTCGCCGGGCTGGTGGTGCAGGCGCCGCTCGGCCGCCTGTCCGACCGCTTCGACCGCAGCCTGCTGATCCGTCTGATCGCCGTCGCCCTGGCGCTCAGCGTGCTGCCGCTGGGCCTGCTGCCGCGTCCGCCGCTGGCGCTGATGCTGGCGGTGGGCTTCGTGGTCAGCCTGCTGCTGTTCGCCCTCTATCCGCTGGCGGTGGCGCTGTCCAACGATCACGTCGAGCAGGAGCGCCGCGTCGCCCTGTCGGCCATGCTGCTGCTGGTGTTCGGTGTCGGCGCCTGCCTCGGCCCGCTGATCGCCGGCGAGCTGATGAGCCGTGGCGTGCCCCGGCTGCTCTACCTGTTCATCGGCGCCTGCGCGCTGGTGCTGGTCTGGCGGGTGCGACCGCAGGATGTGCATGGCCTGCACCGTGTCGAGGAGGCGCCGATCCAGCACGTCGCCGTGCCGGTGGCGATGGCCGGCTCGCCGCTGTCGGTGGCGCTCGACCCGCGCGTCGACGAGGCGGTGGTGCAGGAGCAGATGCAGGGCGGGGCCGCCGGCGCCGGCAGCCCGCCGGAGCAGGAGGATGCAGCCGCCGTGGATACGGCCGCCGGGGATGCCGCCACCGGGGAGTCGGCGGGCAAGGGGGATGACGGAATATCGACGCAGCGCGAGGCGGCTAGCTAGCGGCTCGCAGTCTCGGGGTGATGGGAAAACGCCACATAAAATTGACTGGCGTCAGTCTTTTGGCTTTACTGCGTGCAATTTTCCGGTGCCAGCACCGGCGGGGCGCTTCGTTTTCGTCCCCGTGGCCCCTTTCTGCCTCCCCAGCCGAGCAATCATGTGGCGTGAATCCCGAATCCTGCTGATCGACGACCTCCCCCAACGCCGCCATGATCTGGCGGTGATCTTCGACTTCCTCTGCGAGCCCTGCAGCGCTTGCACCAGCAGCGACTGGGCCGTCCAGCTCGAAGCGCAGCCGGATGTGCGTCTGTCCTGCGTGCTGCTCGGTCAGATCGACAGCAAGGGCGGCGCCCCGCGCCTGCTCAAGCAGCTCGGCGCCCGGGTGGATAACCTGCCGCTGCTGCTGTTCGGCGAGCAGAGCTGCGCCGACTGGCCGGAGGAGCTGCGCCGCCGCGTGCTGGCGCGTCTCGACATGCCGCCGAGCTACAACCAGCTGCTCGACGCCCTGCACCGCGCCCAGGTCTACCAGCAGGCCTTCGACGCCGCCCGCGAGCGCGGTCAGCAGCGCGAGTCCAACCTGTTCCGCAGCCTGGTCGGCACCAGCCGGGCGATCCAGCAGGTACGCCAGCAGATGCAGCAGGTCGCCGGCACCGAGGTCGGCGTGCTGCTGCTCGGCGAGCCCGGCAGCGGCAAGGAAGTGGTGGCGCGCAACCTGCACTACCATTCCAGCCGTCGCGAGTTTCCCTTCGTGCCGATCAGCTGCACGGCCATCGATCCGGAGCTGCTGGAAAGCGAGCTGTTCGGCTGCGAGGCCGGCGCGCTGCCCGGTGCCATCGGCAGCCGGCAGGGCCGCCTGGAACTGGCCGCCGGCGGCACCCTGTATATCGACGAGATCGCCGACCTGCCGGCCGAGCTGCAGGTGCGCCTGCTGCGCGTGCTGCAGGAGGGCAGCTTCAAGCGCACGGGCAGCGACCTGGCGCGGCCGGTCGACGTGCGGGTGATCGCCGCCACCCGTCACGACCTCGAGCAGCGGGTGGCCGATGGGCGGCTGCGCGACGATCTCTACTACCGGCTCAACCAGTTCTCCATCGAGCTGCCGCCGCTGCGCGAGCGGGTCGAGGACATCCCGCTGCTGATCAACGAACTGATCGCGCGCATGGAGCACGAGAAGCGCGGCTCGATCCGCTTCAGCTCGGCGGCGCTGATGTCGCTGTGCCGCCACGACTGGCGCGGCAACGTGCGCGAGCTGGCCAACCTGGTCGAGCGCCTGGCGATCATGCATCCCTACGGGGTGATCGGCGTCGCCGAGCTGCCGAAGAAGTTCCGCCACCTCGACGGCGAGGAAGGTCAGGCCGAGGAGGGCCCGCAGCGCGAGCCGGGCGGCGCCCTGCCGGGCATCGACGCCCCGGCGCTGCTGCCGATCGGTGGCCTGGACCTCAAGGACTATCTCAACAGCCTGGAGCGCTCGCTGATCCAGCAGGCGCTGGACGATGCCGGCGGGGTGGTGGCGCGCGCCGCCGAGCGCCTGCGCGTGCGCCGCACCACCCTGGTGGAGAAGATGCGCAAGTACGGCATGGGCCGGCGCGACGACGAGGAAGGGGGCGAGCTGTGAGCCCGCACATCGCGTCGCTGCGCGCGCAGCCGAGCGCCGTCGCGCCGGTACAGGTGATCGCGGTCGCCAGCGGCAAGGGCGGCGTCGGCAAGACCCAGGCGGCGATCAACCTGGCCTGGGCGCTGGCCGCCCGCGGCCGGCGGGTGCTGCTGCTCGACGCCAGCTTCGCCCTGCCCAACGTCGATGCGGCCCTGGCCCTGAATCCGCCGCGCACCCTCGCCGACGTGCTGGCCGGGCGCTGCCGCCTGGCCGATGCGCTGGTCGGCGGACCGGGCGGCATCCAGCTGATCGCCGGTTCGCCGGGCGAACCCCGCGAGCCGGACGCCCTGCAGCTGGGCGGGTTGATCCGCGCCTTCAGCGAGCTGCCGCGCGCGCCGGACGTGCTGCTGGTCGACTGTGCGCCGGGCATCGGCCGCGGCGTGACCACCCTGCTGCATGCCGCCAGCGAGGCGCTGCTGGTGGTCAACGATGAGCCGGCCGCCCGTGCCGATGTCCTGGCGCTGATCACCCGGCTGAACCGCGAGCACGGCATGAACCGTTTCCGCCTGCTGGCCAGCATGACCTTCGCCGCCCAGGAAGGGCCGGCCCTGCACCAGCAGCTGCTGCGTCTTACCGAGCCGCTGGGCGGGGTGTCGCTCGACTATGTCGGCGCCATTCCCTTCGACGACTCGCTGCGCCGGGCGGTGCAGCGCCAGCGTCCGCTGCTCGAGGTGTTCCCGCGCAGCCGTGCCGCCCAGGCCTACACGGCGCTGGCGGAAAAGATCGACGGCTGGCCGTTGCCGGCCAATCCGCGCGGCCATCTGGAGTTCTTCGTCGAGCGGCTGGTCGCGGCGCAGGGGCAGGGGCGTCAGCCCCGGCCTTGAAGTCGGGGCTGCGACAGCCGGTCGCATCTCCTCCTTAAGCCGGTCATAAGCTGTCGAAAATACGATCCACGGCCCTTCGGGGGCATATGTATAATGCCGCCCGACCTGGCCGGGACTAGTCCCGGCCGACGTTTTCGATCGCTCTGCCGACGGGTAGCCATGCAGTGACCAGTCCCTTCCTCGAAGCCGTTGCGCTCGCCTGCGAGCGGGACCTGCGCATGCTGTTCGAGCGGCTCGACTTCGCCCTGCATCCCGGCGAGATGCTGCAGATTTCCGGCCCCAACGGCAGCGGCAAGACCAGCCTGCTGCGCCTGCTGGCCGGGCTGATGCAGCCGACCGAGGGCGAGATCCGCCTGGCCGGCAAGCCGCTGAGCGAACAGCGCGGTGAGCTGACCCGCAACCTGCTGTGGATCGGCCATGCCGCCGGCATCAAGGGCCTGCTCAGCCCCGAGGAGAACCTCGCCTGGCTGTGCGCCCTGCACACCATGGAAACCCGCGACGCCATCTGGCAGGCGCTGCACGCGGTCGGCCTGCGCGGCTTCGAGGACGTGCCCTGCCATACCCTGTCCGCCGGCCAGCAGCGCCGCGTCGCCCTGGCCCGCCTGTACCTCGATCCGCCGCCGCTGTGGGTCCTCGACGAGCCCTTCACCGCCCTCGACAAGCACGCCGTGGCCCAGCTCGAGGAGCATCTGGCCCGCCACTGCGAGCAGGGCGGCATGGTGGTGCTGACCACCCACCACAGCCTGACCCGCAAGCCGGCCGGCTACCGCGAGCTGGACCTCGCCCGCGCAGGAAGCGTCGCCGATGAGTAACGTGTTCACCCAGCTGCTGGTGCGCGAGGCGCGCCTGCTGTGCCGCCGCCCGGCCGAGCTGCTCAACCCGCTGGTGTTCTTCGGCATCGTGGTGGCGCTGTTCCCGCTGGCCGTCGGACCGGAGAGCAAGCTGCTGGAAACCCTGTCGCCCGGCCTGGTGTGGGTCGCCGCGCTGCTCGCCGTGCTGCTGTCGCTGGACGGCCTGTTCCGCAGTGACTTCGAGGACGGCTCGCTGGAGCAGTGGGTCCTTTCGCCGCACCCGCTGCCCCTTCTGGTGCTGGCCAAGGTACTGGCACACTGGCTGTTTTCCGGCCTGGCGCTGGTCCTGCTGGCGCCGCTGCTGGCGCTGATGCTCGGCCTGCCGGCGCGCTGCCTGCCGGTGCTGCTGCTCTCCCTGCTGCTCGGCACGCCGATCCTCAGCCTGCTCGGCGCGGTCGGCGCGGCGCTGACCGTGGGTCTCAAGCGCGGCGGCCTGCTGCTGGCGCTGCTGATCCTGCCGCTGTACATCCCGGTGCTGATCCTCGGCAGCGGCGCCCTGCAGTCGGCCCTGCAGGGCCTGCCGTCGGCCGGCCACCTGCTGTGGCTGGCCAGCCTCACCGCCCTGGCGGTGACCCTGACCCCCTTCGCCATCGCCGCCGGCCTGAACATCAGTGTCGGCGAATAAGAAGTGAGCATCCTTCGATGAACTGGACGTGGTTTCACAAGCTCGGCTCGCCCAAATGGTTCTACGAGATCAGCGGCCGCTGGCTGCCCTGGCTGAGCGTGGCCGCGGCGCTGCTGCTCGCCGTCGGCACCGTGTGGGGGCTGGCCTTCGCGCCGCCGGACTACCAGCAGGGCAACAGCTTCCGGATCATCTACATCCACGTGCCGGCGGCGATCCTCGCCCAGTCCTGCTACATCATGCTGGCGGTGGCGGGGGTGGTCGGCCTGGTGTGGAAGATGAAGCTGGCCGACGTCGCCCTGCAGTGCGCCGCGCCGCTCGGCGCCTGGATGACCTTCATCGCCCTGGTCACCGGCGCGGTGTGGGGCAAGCCGACCTGGGGCGCCTGGTGGGTGTGGGACGCGCGCCTGACCTCGATGCTGATCCTGCTGTTCCTCTACTTCGGGGTGATCGCCCTCGGCCAGTCGATCAGCAACCGCGACAGTGCGGCCAAGGCCTGCGCCGTGCTGGCCATCGTCGGCGTGATCAACATCCCGATCATCAAGTACTCGGTGGAGTGGTGGAACACCCTGCACCAGCCGGCGACCTTCAAGATCACCGAGAAGCCGGCGATGCCGCCGGAGATGTGGGTGCCGCTGCTGATCATGGTCATCGGCTTCTACTGCTTCTTCGCCGTCAGCCTGCTGCTGCGCATGCGCCTCGAGGTGCTCAAGCGCGAGGCGCGGGCCAGCTGGGTCAAAGCCGAAGTGGAGCGCAGCCTGTGAGTTTCGAGTCCTTCGCCGATTTCCTCGCCATGGGCAAGCATGGCCTGTACGTATGGACTTCCTACGGCATCAGCCTGGCGGTCCTGGCCCTCAACGTCGCGCTGCCGATCCTGGCGCGCCGCCGTTACCTGCAAGACGAGGCGCGCCGTCTGCGCCGGGAGAGCAAGCAATGAATCCTGTCCGCAAGAAGCGCCTGTTCATCATCCTCGGCATCCTCGCCGGCGTCGGCGTGGCCGTCGGCCTGGCGCTCAGCGCCCTGCAGCAGAACATCAACCTGTTCTACACGCCGACGCAGATCGCCGCTGGCGAGGCGCCGCAGGACACCCGCATCCGCGCCGGCGGCATGGTCAAGGAGGGCTCGGTGAGCCGCTCGGCCGACTCGCTGGACGTGCAGTTCGTGGTCACCGACTATGCCAAGGACGTGACCATCCAGTACCGCGGCATCCTTCCCGACCTGTTCCGCGAGGGGCAGGGCATAGTCGCCCTCGGCCGCCTCAACGCGAGCGGCGTGCTGGTCGCCGACGAGGTGCTGGCCAAGCACGACGAGAACTACATGCCGCCCGAGGTGACCAAGGCGCTCAAGGACAGCGGCAAGCTGCCGGCCGGCATGCCGCCGGCGGCCATGGGTAGCGCGGAGGGCAAGCAATGATTCCCGAGCTCGGCCATCTGGCCATGATCCTCGCCCTGTGCCTGGCCGCGGTGCAGGCGACCCTGCCGATGATCGGCGCCTGGCGCGGCGACGCGCAGTGGATGAGCCTGGCCCGCCCGGCGGCCTGGGGCCAGTTCGCCTTCCTGCTGTTCTCCTTCCTGTGCCTGACCCAGGCGTTCCTGGTCGACGACTTCTCGGTGGCCTACGTGGCCAGCAACTCCAACAGCGCGCTGCCCTGGTTCTACAAGTTCAGCGCGGTGTGGGGCGCCCACGAGGGCTCGCTGCTGCTGTGGGCGCTGATCCTCGCCAGCTGGACCTTCGCCGTGTCGGTGTTCTCCCGCCAGCTGCCGGAGGTGATGCTGGCCCGCGTGCTCGGCGTGATGGGGATGATCAGCGTCGGCTTCCTGCTGTTCCTGATCGTCACCTCCAACCCCTTCGCGCGCCTGCTGCCCAACGCGCCGCGCGACGGTGGCGACCTCAACCCGCTGCTGCAGGACTTCGGCCTGATCGTCCACCCGCCGATGCTGTACATGGGCTACGTCGGATTCTCGGTGGTGTTCGCCTTCGCCATCGCCGCCCTGCTCGGCGGCCGCCTCGACGCCGCCTGGGCGCGCTGGTCGCGGCCGTGGACCATAGTCGCCTGGGCCTTCCTCAGCATCGGCATCGTGCTCGGCTCCTGGTGGGCCTACTACGAGCTGGGCTGGGGCGGCTGGTGGTTCTGGGACCCGGTGGAGAATGCCTCGTTCATGCCCTGGCTGGTCGGCACCGCGCTGCTGCACTCGCTGGCGGTGACCGAGAAGCGCGGCGTGTTCAAGAGCTGGACGGTGCTGCTGGCCATCGCCGCCTTCTCGCTGAGCCTGCTCGGCACCTTCCTGGTGCGCTCCGGCGTGCTGACCTCGGTGCACGCCTTCGCCGCCGATCCCGAGCGCGGCACCTTCATCCTGATCTTCCTGCTGTTCGTGGTCGGCAGCTCGCTGACCCTGTTCGCCCTGCGCGCGCCGGTGGTCAAGAGCGTCATCGGCTTCGGCCTGTGGTCGCGCGAGACCCTGCTGCTGGCCAACAACCTGATCCTGGTGGTGACCTGCGCCATGATCCTGCTCGGCACCCTCTATCCGCTGGTGCTCGACGCCCTGTCCGGCGCCAAGCTGTCGGTCGGCCCGCCGTACTTCAACGCGCTGTTCCTGCCGCTGATGGCCATCCTCATGGTCGCCCTGGGCGTCGGCGTGCTGGTGCGCTGGAAGGACACCCCGCTGGGCTGGCTGGGCGGCATGCTGCTGCCGGTGCTGGTCGCCAGCGGCGTGCTGGGCGTCGCTGCCGCCTTCCTGCTCGGCGACTTCCACTGGGCGGTGCTGGCCGCCTGCCTGCTGGCCGCCTGGGTGGTGCTCGCCGGGCTGCGCGACCTGCTCGACAAGACCCGCCACAAGGGGCTGGTCAAGGGCATCGCCGGCCTGTCGCGCAGCTACTGGGGCATGCAGCTGGCGCACTTCGGCATCGCGGTGACCGCCCTCGGCATCGTGCTGTCCAGCCAGTACAACGTCGAGCGTGACCTGCGCATGGCGCCCGGCGAGTCGGTGGAAGTCGGTGGCTACCGCTTCGCCTTCGACGGTACCCGTCACCACGAAGGCCCCAACTTCACCTCCGATCGCGGCACCGTGCGCGTGCTGGAGGATGGCGAGGAGATCGCCGTGCTGCATCCGGAGAAGCGTATCTACCAGGTGCGCGGCATGCCGATGACCGAGGCCGGCATCGATCCGGGCTTCACCCGCGACCTCTACGTCGCCCTCGGCGAGCCGCTGGAGAACGGCGCCTGGGCCGTGCGCCTGCACGTCAAGCCGTTCGTGCGCTGGATCTGGCTGGGCGGCCTGCTGATGGCCTGCGGCGGCCTGCTCGCCGCGCTCGACCGTCGCTACCGGGTCAAGGTGACCACCAAGGCCCGCGAGGCGCTGGGCATGACTGGAGTGCAAGCATGAAACGGGCAATCCTGCTGCTGCCGCTGCTCGGTTTCCTGGTGCTGGCCGGTTTCCTCTACAAGGGCCTGTTCCTCGATCCGCGCGACATCGGCACGACCATGATCGGCAAGCCGCTGCCCGGCTTCGCCCTGCCGTCGCTGGAAGACCCGGCGCGCACCGTCAGCTCCGGCGACCTCAAGGGGCCGGCGCTGGTCAACGTCTGGGCGACCTGGTGCCCGACCTGCCGCGCCGAGCACGCGATGCTCAACCAGCTGGCCGGGCAGGGCGTGGTGGTCTACGGCGTCAACTACAAGGACAACGGCGAGGCGGCGCGCAAGTGGCTCAACGATCTGGGCAATCCCTACCGCCTCAACGTCGAGGACCCGCAGGGCAGCCTGGGCATCAACCTCGGGGTCTACGGCGCGCCGGAAACCTTCCTGATCGACAAGGACGGCATCATCCGTCACAAGTACGTCGGCGCCATCGACGAGCGCGTCTGGCGCGAACAGCTGGCCCCGCTGTACCAGCAACTGGTGGACGCGCGCTGATGAAACGACTGCTCTCCGCAGCCCTGCTGGGCCTGACCCTGTCGCTGGGCGCCCAGGCGGCCATCGACACCTACGAGTTCAAGGACGAGGCGGCGCGCGAGCGCTACCGCACCCTCACCGAGGAGCTGCGCTGCCCGAAGTGCCAGAACCAGAACATCGCCGACTCCGACGCGCCGATCGCCATGGACCTGCGCCGCGAGATCCACCGCATGCTCGGCGAAGGCAAGAGCAACCAGGAGATCGTCGACTTCCTGGTGGCCCGCTACGGCGACTTCGTACGCTACAACCCGCCGGTCGATGCGCGTACCTGGCTGCTCTGGTACGGCCCGTGGCTGCTGCTCGGCGGCGGTCTCGGCGTGCTGGCGCTGATCGTCCTGCGTCGCCGCCGTCCCGCTGCATCCGGCCAGGGCGCCGACCTCTCCGCCGAGGAGCGCACGCGCCTCGACCAACTGCTGAAGAACGCTTCCGACAAGAGCAAGGCTGACCAATGACCGCTTTCTGGCTTGCTGCCGCGGTGCTGCTGCTGGCAGCGCTCGCCTTCCTGCTGATTCCGCTGCTGCGCGGCCGCCGCGCCCAGGCCGAGGAAGACCGCACCGCCCTCAACGTCGCCCTGTATCAGGAGCGCATCGCCGAGCTGGACGCCCAGCATGCCGCCGGCAGCCTGGATGCCGCCCAGCTGGAGGCCGGGCGCAGCGAGGCCGCCCGCGAGCTGCTGGACGACGCCGAGCAGGCCGAGGCGGCGCGTCGCCCGCTGGGCCGCTGGCTGCCGCTGACGCTGGCCGTGCTGGTGCCGGTCGCCGGCCTCGCCCTGTACCTGCACTGGGGCGCCAGCGATGCGCTGAAGCTGCGCGAACAACTGGCCGTGGCGCCGAAGAACATGGACGAGGTGATCGCGCGCCTCGAGGAAACCGTGCGCCTGCAGCCGGACCAGGCCGAGGCCTGGTACTTCCTCGGTCGCAGCTACATGGCCCAGCAGCGTCCCGGGGACGCCGCCCCGGCCTTCGCCCGCGCCGCCGAACTGGCCGGCCGCCAGCCGGAGCTGCTCGGCCAGTGGGCGCAGGCGCTGTACTTCGCCGAGGGGCAGAAGTTCACCGAGCAGGTGCGCAGCCTCGGCGAGGAGGCGCTCAGGCTCGATCCGCAGGAGGTCACCACCCTCGGCCTGCTCGGCATCGCCGCCTTCGAGGAGCAGCGCTATGGCGACGCCATGGGCTACTGGCAGCGTCTGGTGGCGGTGCTGGAGCCGAACGATCCGTCGCGCCAGGCCATCGAGGGCGGCATCGAGCGCGCCCGCGAGCAGCTGGTCGCCCGCGGCGAGAAGGTGCCCGAGGCGCCGGTCGCGCCGGCCGCGGTGGAGCTCAAGGTCCGGGTCAGCCTGGCCCCGGAACTGGCCGGCAAGGTGCAGCCGGACGACACGCTGTTCGTCTTCGCCCGTGCCGCCTCCGGTCCGCCGATGCCGCTGGCCGCCAAGCGCCTGAAGGTCTCCGACCTGCCGGTGGAGGTCAGCCTCTCCGATGCCGATGCGATGATGCCGCAGCTCAAGCTGTCCAACTTCGCCGAGATCCAGCTGGTGGCGCGCATCTCCCGTGCCGGCAGCCCGATGCAGGGCGAGTGGATCGGCCAGAGCGGCGTGCTCAAGACCCTCGAGGCGGGCGAGCAGGCGCTGGTGATCGACAAGGCGGAGCAGCCCTGACCGCCACGGCCGCTCCCCTCGGCGGAGCGGCCAGGCTCCCTGCGGCCGTCCTGGCCGGCTCGCGGCACTGCAACCAGTGGTCGGACCCGTTGTCTGAAGGATGACCCGGCTGCGACTGTCGCGCCGGGCGTCGACCAATGTCCGAGCAGGCCCGCGCCTGCCGTGGAGGCTAGCAAATGAGGCGTTGTGCCGTGGGGATCCTGATGGCCCTGATCCTGCCGCTGACGGCCTGCACCGTCGTCGAGGGGGATTACGGCTACGACGACTATCCCCGCTATGGCGACTATCCCCGCCATGGCGGCTACTACCCGCCGCCCCGCGATGGCCGCTGGCGCTGGGACGACGACCTGCGCGTCTATGTGAGCACGGGCTATCCGCGCACCTACTACCATGACCACACCTACTACCGCTGGAACGACAACCACTGGTCGTCGGGACGGCAGTTCAACGGCCCGTGGCGGGTGATCGAGCATCGCCATGTCCCGCCGCGGCTGGGGCAGCGCTACCATTCGCAGCCGCGCTACGACAATCGCCACTACGACAACCGCCGCCACGACGACCGTGGTGACGGCCAGTGGGAGCGCCGCGACCAGGGCCGCTACTACGGCCCCGGCACGCCGCAGCGCGAATGGCGCAACCCGAGCGAGGGCGAGCAGCGCCTGCGCGCATGGCAACAGGAGCAGGAGCGGGAGCGGGACTGGCGCCGCCAGCGCGAACTGCAACAGCAGCAGCGTCAGTGGCAGCAGCAGCGTCTGGACGTCCGCCAGGAGCGCCAGTGGCCGCAGCAGCGCATCGAGACGCGCCCGCAGCGGCAGTGGCAGTCGCAGCGCCCCGAGCGCCAGCAGGAGCACCAGTGGCAGCAGCGTCCGCAGCGTCAGTGGCAGCAACGCGAACAGCATCGCCAGCAGCAGGTGGGCGAGCAGCGCTCGCAGCGCCATGAGCGGCGCATGGCTTCGCCGTCCTCCTCGTCGCCGGATGACGCGGGCGGTCAGCGCATGGGGCCGGCGCGTCAGCGCGACGGCGGCCGTCAGTGGCAGGAGCGGGGCGAGAGTCGCGGCGAACGCTGAGGCGCTCCGGCGGTGGAACGGGCGCGGCGGCCTGCGGGCCCCGCGCCCTTCTTGTGCGGGCGGCGCCGGGGCTCAGTCCGCACGAGGGAACAGCGGGTGACCGCAGCGGCAGCAGAAGCTGGCGCCAGCCTCGTGGCTGGGCTTGCCGCAGGTCGGGCATGGCCGCTGCAGGCCGCCCTCGCCGCTGCGCATGGCGTTGGCCAGTTCGGCGGTGAAGATGCCGGTCGGCACGGCGATGATCGAATAGCCGGTGATCATGATCAGGCTGGCCAGGCCCTGGCCGAGCGGCGTCTTCGGCGTGATGTCGCCGAAGCCGACGGTGGTCAGGGTCACCACCGCCCAGTAGATGCTGGTGGGGATGCTGCTGAAGCCGTGGGCCGGCCCCTCGATCACGTACATCAGGGTGCCGAACACGATGACCAGGGTGCTGACGGTGAGCAGGAACACGATGATCTTCTGCCGGCTGCCCCGCAGCGCCACCAGCAGGAAATTCGCCTGGCTGAGGTAGGGCGTCAGCTTGAGCACGCGGAACACCCGCAGCATGCGCAGCACGCGGACGATGATCAGGAACTGGGCGTCGGCGAAGACGAGGGCGAGGATGCCGGGCAGCACGGCGAGCAGGTCGATCAGCCCGTAGAAGCTGAAGGCGTAGCGCAGCGGCCGGGGCGAGCAGTACAGACGGGCCAGGTACTCGACGGCGAACAGGGCGGTGAAGCTCCATTCCAGCATGCCGAGCAGGGCGCCGTGCTCGCGGCCGACCGACTCCACGCTGTCCAGCATCACCACCACCAGGCTGGCGAGGATGGCCAGCAGCAGGAACTCGTCGAAACGCCTCCCGGCCGGGGTGTCGACCTGGAAGATGATCACGTACAGGCGGTGGCGCCAGCCGGACGGCGGGTGAGGGGACATGGGCTGCTCCTTGGTCTGTCGCCAGATTAGCAGCGTCCCCTGCGCCCTGTCCGCGTGCCGTGGCGCACACATCCGCGCGAGGTCGGTGGCGCTCCGTCCGCGCCCCTCCTGAGCCGCCCGGCCCCTGTGCTAGACTGCCGCGCCGCGCAACCCCGGTCAGACGCCCGCCCATGATTCCGCCGTCCGCCCCTCTTCGTCGCCCGTCTGGCCGCCGTGCCCGGAGCCTCCCGCCATGCGCCTGAAGTGCATCCGCCTGGCCGGCTTCAAGTCCTTCGTCGACCCGACCACGGTCAGCTTTCCCAGCAACATGGCCGCGGTGGTCGGTCCCAACGGCTGCGGCAAGTCCAACATCATCGACGCCGTGCGCTGGGTGATGGGCGAGAGCTCGGCGAAGAACCTGCGCGGCGAGTCGATGACCGACGTCATCTTCAACGGCTCCAACACCCGCAAGCCGGTGGGGCAGGCGTCCATCGAGCTGGTGTTCGACAACGGCGACGGCAGCCTGGGCGGCGAGTACGCGAGCTGGAGCGAGATATCCATCCGCCGCCGGGTGACCCGCGAAGGGCAGAACACCTATTTCCTCAACGGCACCAAGTGCCGTCGGCGCGACATCACCGACATCTTCCTCGGCACCGGCCTGGGGCCGCGCAGCTACTCGATCATCGAGCAGGGGATGATCTCCAAGCTGATCGAGGCGCGCCCGGAGGATCTGCGCAACTTCATCGAGGAGGCGGCGGGCATCTCCAAGTACAAGGAGCGCCGCCGCGAGACCGAGAGTCGCATCCGCCGCACCCAGGAGAATCTCGAGCGCCTGGCCGACCTGCGCCAGGAGCTGGAGCGCCAGCTCGAGCGCCTGCAGCGCCAGGCCCAGTCCGCCGAGAAGTACCAGCAGTACAAGGCCGAGGAGCGCCAGCTCAAGGCCGAGCTGGCCGCCCTGCGCTGGCTGGCGCTGGACGAGCAGGCGCGGGCGCGGCAGAGCGTGATCGGCGACCAGGAAGTGGCCATGGAGGCGCTGGTCGCCGAGCAGCGCAACGCCGACGCCAGCATCGAGCGCCTGCGCGACGGTCACCACGAGCTGGCGGAAACCTTCAACCAGGTGCAGGCGCGCTTCTACTCGGTGGGCGGCGACATCGCGCGCATCGAGCAGAGCATCCAGCACGGCCAGCAGCGCCTGCGCCAGCTGCAGGACGACCTGCGCGAGGCCGAGCGTGCCCGCGCGGAAACCGAGGCGCACCTGGGCAACGACCGCGACCTGCTGGCCAGCCTGGCCGAGGAGCTGGCGATGCTCGAGCCCGAGCAGGAGCTGGCCCGGGCCGCCGCCGAGGAGGGCGCTTGCGCGCTGGAGGAGGCGGAGGCCGCCATGCACGCCTGGCAGGAGCAGTGGGACGCCTTCAACCAGCGCAGCGCCGAGCCGCGCCGCCAGGCCGAGGTGCAGCAGGCGCGCATCCAGCAGCTGGAGCAGAGCCTGGAGCGCCTGGTCGAGCGCCAGCGCCGTCTCGAGGACGAGCGCCGCCAGCTGGCCGGCGATCCCGCCGATGCGCGCATGGAGGAGCTGGCCGAGCAGCTGGCGGCCGGTGAGCTGGAGCTGGAGGAGCTGCAGGCCGGCGACGAACAACTGGCCGAGCGCCTGCAGCAGCTGCGCGACGAGCTGCAGCAGGCCGGGCGCGAGCAGCAGCAGGCGCAGGGCGAGCTGCAGCGCCTCAACGGCCGCCTCGCCTCGCTGGAGGCGTTGCAGCAGGCCGCGCTGGACCCGGGCGCGGGCGCCGCCGCCTGGCTGCGCGAGCAGAACCTGCAGGGTCGGCCGCGCCTGGCCGAAGGCCTGCGCGTCGAGCCCGGCTGGGAGCTGGCGGTGGAGACCGTGCTCGGCGCCGACCTGCAGGCGGTGCTGCTCGACGACTTCGCCGGTCTGGCGCTGGACGAATTCGAGCAGGGCGAACTGCGCCTGGCCTGCGCCGCGGCCGGCGGAGCGCTGCCCGGCAGCCTGCTGGACAAGGTGCAGGCACCGCTCGACCTTTCCCCCTGGCTGGGCCGGGTGCGCCCGGTCGAGTCGCTGGGGGCCGCGCTGGCGGCCCGCGACGGGCTGGCCGAGGGCGACAGCCTGATCAGCCGCGACGGCTACTGGGTCGGCCGGCACTTCCTGCGGGTGCGCCGTGGCGGCGAGACGGACGGTGGCCTGCTGGCCCGCGGCCAGGAGCTGGAGCGCCTGGCCGGCGAGAGCGCGGAGCGCGAGGCCGCCCTGGCCCTGCTGGAGGAGCGCCTGCTCGAGCTGCGCGAGCGGCAGCAGACGCAGGAGCAGGCCCGCGAGCAGCAGCGCCGGCGCATCCAGGACGAAGGCCGCCGCCAGGGCGAGCTGCGCGCCCAGCTGTCGGCGCTGCAGGCGCGCCACGAGCAGTTGGCCCTGCGCCGCCGGCGGCTGGAAGAGGAACTGGCCGAGCTGGCCGAGCAGCGCGCCCTGGAAGTGGAGCAGCTCGGCGAGTCGCGCCTGTACCTGCAGGACGCCCTGGACGCCATGGCCAGCGACACCGAGCAGCGCGAACAGCTGCTGTCCGCCCGCGATGCCCTGCGCGAGGGGCTCGACCGCATGCGTCAGGAGGCGCGCCGGCACAAGGACCATGCCCACCAGCTGGCGGTGCGGTTCGGCGCGCTGCGCGCCCAGCACGACTCCACCCGCCAGGCCCTGGAGCGTCTCGAGCTGCAGGCGGCGCGCCTGTTCGAGCGCTGCGAGCAGCTCGCTCTCAACCTGGAGGAGGGCGACGAGCCGCTGCAGGAATTGCGCATGCAGCTGGAGGGGCTGCTCGAGCGGCGCATGGCGGTGGACGAGGAAATGCGTCTGGCGCGCCTGGCCCTCGACGACGCCGACCGCGAGCTGCGCGAGGCCGAGAAGCGTCGCGGCAGCGCCGAGCAGCAGGCCCAGCTGCTGCGCAGCCAGCTCGAGCAGCAGCGCCTCGACTGGCAGACCCTCAGCGTGCGCCGCAAGGCGCTGGAGGACCAGCTGGCCGAAGACCGGCACGAGCTGTCGACCCTGCTGGCCGAACTGCCCGAGGCCGCCGCCGAGCGCGAGTGGGAGAGTCGGCTTGAGCAACTGGCCGCGCGTATCCAGCGCCTGGGGCCGATCAACCTGGCTGCCATCGAGGAATACCAGCAGCAGTCCGAGCGCAAGCGCTATCTGGATGCGCAGAACGACGACCTGGTCGAGGCGCTGGACACCCTGGAAAACGTCATCCGCAAGATCGACAAGGAAACCCGCAACCGCTTCAAGGAAACCTTCGAGCAGATCAACGCTGGCCTGCAGGCGCTGTTCCCCAAGGTGTTCGGCGGCGGTCAGGCCTATCTGGAACTTACCGGCGAGGATCTGCTCGATACAGGGGTGGCGATCATGGCGCGCCCGCCGGGCAAGAAGAACAGCACCATCCATCTGCTGTCCGGCGGCGAGAAGGCGCTGACCGCACTGGCCCTGGTATTCGCGATCTTCCAGCTCAATCCGGCGCCGTTCTGCATGCTCGACGAGGTGGATGCGCCGCTGGACGACGCCAACGTTGGCCGTTATGCGCGGCTCGTCAAGGAAATGTCGGAAAAGGTGCAGTTCATCTATATCACCCATAACAAGATCGCCATGGAAATGGCGGATCAATTGATGGGCGTGACCATGCACGAGCCGGGTTGTTCGCGTCTGGTGGCGGTAAATGTCGAGGAGGCCGTCGCATTGGCTGAAGCCTGACAGGAGCAACGGTGTATAGTTTGTGTCGACATGTTAATTTATGGGCTATTACAAGCCGCTCCGGTATATAAACGGTTCCAACCGACTGGAATGGCTGCAAGGCAATTGATTTACCCGGATTCTGATTAGGGGATTGTGTCTTTCATGGACATCGGTTTGCGCGAATGGCTGATCGTCATCGGCATCATTGTGATCGGCGGTATCCTGTTCGATGGCTGGCGCCGCATGCGCGGCAGCAAGGGACGGTTGAAGCTCAAGCTCGACCGCAGCGTCGCCAGCCTGCCGGATGACGACGAGGAAGATCCGAGCCTGCTCGGCCCCTCTCGCGTGGTCAACAAGCACCAGGAGCCTTCGCTCGATGAGGAGGAACTCCCGGCCACGCGCGCGCAGCGCCGCGAGGAGCCTTCGGCCGGCGACCTGGAGCTCGATCTCAACGAGCCGGGCCTCGCCGCCGAGCCGGCGGGTGTGCGGGTCGAGGAGCGCGAGGCGCCGCGCGGCCGGGACAAGAGCCGCGACAAGGCTGCCGAGAAGACCGGCGAGAAGATCGTGGAAAAGCCGCTGGAGAAGAGCGGCAAGGCGGCCGACAAGGCCCCGGCGGCCAAGGCCGAGCCGCGCGAGCTGCCGCCGTTCGACGAGGTGCTGGTGATCAACGTGGTTGCCCGCGACCCCAACGGCTTCAAGGGCGCGGCGCTGGTGCAGAGCATCCTCGAGAGCGGCCTGCGCTTCGGCGACATGGACATCTTCCATCGCCACGAGAGCATGACCGGCAATGGCGAGGTGCTGTTCTCCATGGCCAACGGCGTCAAGCCGGGCACCTTCGACCTCGAGGACCTCGACCACTTCAGCACCCGTGCGGTCAGCTTCTTCCTCGGCCTGCCCGGTCCGCGCCATCCCAAGCAGGCCTTCGACCTGATGGTCGCCGCCGCCCGCAAGCTGTCCCACGAGCTCGACGGCGAGCTGAAGGACGAGCAGCGCAGCGTGATGACCGCGCAGACCATCGAGCACTACCGCCAGCGCATCGTCGAGTTCGAGCGCCGGGCGCTGATGAAGCGTTGATCTTCGTGTCTTGAGAAGCAGCCCTGCGTTCCGCGCAGGGCTGCTTTTTTCGTTTTATGGAACCCTGTCATGACCACTACCGCCGCCCAGCGCATCGCCGAACTGCGCGCCGAGCTCAACGAGCACAATCACCGCTACTACGTGCTCGACCAGCCGAGCATCCCGGATGCCGAATATGATCGCCTGTTCCACGAACTCAGGGCGCTGGAAATCGAGCATCCCGAACTGGTGACGGCGGACTCGCCGACCCAGCGCGTCGGCGGGCAGGCGCTGGCCGAGTTCGGCCAGGTGCGTCACGAGATTCCCATGCTCAGCCTGGGCAACGCCTTCGCCGAGGACGACCTGCGCGACTTCGACCGCCGGGTGCGCGAGGGCCTCGGCGAGCTGCTGCCGGCCGGCGCCCCTTCAGGCGACCTGTTCGGCGGCGGCGCCGAGGTGGAGTACGCCTGCGAGCCCAAGCTCGACGGCCTGGCGGTCAGCCTGCGCTACGAGGACGGCGTGCTGGTGCGCGGCGCCACCCGCGGCGACGGCAGCACCGGGGAGGACATCACCGCCAACGTGCGCACCGTGCGCAACATCCCGCTGCGCCTGCACGGCGCGGGCTGGCCGCGGGTGCTGGAGGTGCGCGGCGAGGTGTACATGTCGCGTGCCGGTTTCGAGGCGCTCAACGCGCGTGCCATCGAGAGCGGCGGCAAGACCTTCGCCAACCCGCGCAACGCCGCCGCCGGCAGCCTGCGCCAGCTCGACCCGAAGATCACCGCCAGCCGCCCGCTGGAGTTCTGCGCCTATGGCGTCGGCCAGGTGGAAGGCGAGCTGGCCGGCACCCAGGTCGGCGTCCTCGAGTCGCTCAGGGGCTGGGGGGTGCCGATCAGCCGCGAGCTCAGACTGGCGCGCGGTGTCGAGGCGGCGCTGGGCTACTACCGGGCCATCGGCGACAGGCGCGACGCGCTGGCCTACGAGATCGACGGCGTGGTGTTCAAGGTCAACCGCATCGACTGGCAGCGCGAGCTGGGCTTTCGCGCCCGCGAGCCACGCTGGGCCATCGCCCACAAGTTCCCCGCCCGCGAGGAGCTGACCGAGCTGCTCGACGTCGAGTTCCAGGTCGGCCGCACCGGCGCGGTGACCCCGGTGGCGCGCCTCAAGCCGGTGCAGGTGGCCGGCGTCACGGTGTCCAACGCCACCCTGCACAACATGGACGAGGTGGCGCGCCTGGGGTTGATGATCGGCGACACCGTGATCATCCGCCGCGCCGGCGACGTGATCCCGCAGGTGGTGCAGGTGGTCGCCGAGCGTCGCCCGGCCGACGCGCGGCCGGTGAGCATTCCCGAGCATTGCCCGGTGTGCGGCTCGCACGTCGAGCGCACCCGGCTGATCAGGCGCGGCAAGGGCAAGGCGCAGGTCAGCGAGGGCTCGATCTACCGCTGCGTCGGCCGCCTGAGCTGCCAGGCGCAGCTCAAGCAGGCGATCATCCACTTCGTCTCGCGCCGCGCCATGGACATCGACGGCCTTGGCGAGCGGATCGTCGAGCAACTGGTCGACGTCGGCCTGGTGAAGTCGCCGGCCGACCTCTACACCCTGACCTTCGACCAGGTGGTGGTGCTGGAAGGCTTCGCCGAACTGTCGACCCGCAACCTGCTGGCCGCCATCGAGGCCAGCCGGCGACCGCCGCTGGCGCGCTTCATCTTCGCCCTCGGCATTCCCGACGTCGGCGAGGAAACCGCCAAGCTGCTGGCGCGCGCCCTGGGCTCGCTGGCACGCATCCAGGTGGCGCTGCCCGAGGTGCTGACCTGGCTGCCGGACGTCGGCCTGGAAGTGGCCCACGAGATCCACAGCTTCTTCGAGGATGGGCACAACCGCACGGTGATCGCCCGCCTGCTCGAGTGCGGCGTGGAGCTTGAGGAGGAGGGCGAGCTGCACGCCGAGTTCGCCGCCTGTGCGACCCTCCCCGAGCTGATCGACCGGCTGAACATTCCGGGCATCGCCGCCACCGGGGCGAAGAACCTCGCCGCTGCTGCGGGCGACAGCCTCGAAGGGGTGATCGCCCTCAGTCAGGACTGGCTGAGCCTCAAGGCCGCCAAGGGCCTCACCGAGAAGGCCCGCGAGGGCCTGCGCGCGTTCTTCGCCGAGCCGGCCAGCGTCGAGCGGGCCCGTGCCATCGAGGCGCAGCTGCGCGCGTTCGGCATGCACTGGCAGAGCGCGAAGGCCGTGGTGGCCGGCCTGCCGCTGGCCGGGCAGACCTGGGTGCTCACCGGCACCCTCGAGGCCATGAGCCGCGACGAGGGCAAGGCGCGGCTCGAGGCGCTCGGCGCCAAGGTCGCCGGTTCGGTGTCGGCCAAGACCCACTGCGTGGTCGCCGGTCCCGGCGCCGGCTCCAAGCTGGCCAAGGCCAACGAGCTGGGCGTGAAGGTGCTCGACGAAGAGGCTTTCCTCGCGCGGCTGGCCGAGCTGGGCGGTTGATCACACTCGATCGTGCCCATGCTCCGAGTGGGCACGTGCGTTCAGCCGCTCCTGCGGCTGGACGCGGAGCGTCCATGGCTCGGACTCCCACGCGGAGCGTGGGAGCCATCAGGTCCTGTGCTTTGTCGCGGCGCTGCTGCCAGCGCGCGCCGACTGACGTATACTTTTGCGCTTTTCTCCAGTTCCGCCCGCGAGTGACGCCAGCCATGGAAATCAATCCGATCCTCAACGCCATCAAGGACCTGACCAGCCGCACCCAGTCTATTCGGGGGTATCTTTGACTACGATCAGAAGCATGACCGTCTGACCGAAGTCAACCGCGAGCTGGAAGACCCGAACGTCTGGAACAATCCGGAGTACGCGCAGAATCTCGGCCGCGAGCGCGCCATGCTGGCGCAGATCGTCGAGACCCTCGACGAGCTGACCGGTGGCCTGGCCGACTGCAGCGACCTGCTGGAGATGGCCGTCGAGGAGAACGACGAGGGCGCCGTGGCCGACGTCGAGGCCGAAGTGGCCCGCCTGCGCGAGATCCTCGAGAAGCTCGAGTTCCGCCGCATGTTCAGCGGCGAGATGGACGCCAGCAACTGCTACCTGGACATCCAGGCCGGCTCCGGTGGTACTGAGGCCCAGGACTGGGCCAACATCCTGCTGCGCATGTACCTGCGCTGGGCCGACAAGCACGGCTTCGACGCCGAGATCGTCGAACTGTCCGAGGGCGAGGTCGCCGGCATCAAGAGCGCCACCGTGCACGTGCGCGGCGAGTACGCCTTCGGCTGGCTGCGCACCGAGATCGGCGTGCACCGCCTGGTGCGCAAGAGCCCGTTCGACTCCGGCAACCGCCGCCACACCTCGTTCTCCGCGGTGTTCGCCTCGCCGGAGATCGACGACAACATCGAGATCGACATCAATCCGGCCGATCTGCGCACCGATACCTACCGCTCCTCCGGTGCCGGTGGCCAGCACGTCAACACCACCGACTCGGCGGTGCGGATCACCCACATCCCGACCAATACCGTGGTCAGCTGCCAGAACCAGCGCTCCCAGCACGCCAACCGCGACACCGCGATGAAGATGCTGCGCGCCAAGCTGTACGAGCTGGAGATGCAGAAGCGCCGCGAGGCCTCCCAGGCGCTGGAGGAAACCAAGTCGGACATCGGCTGGGGCCACCAGATCCGCTCCTATGTGCTCGACCAGTCGCGGATCAAGGATCTGCGCACCGGCGTCGAGCGCAGCGACTGCGACAAGGTGCTCGACGGCGATCTGGACGAGTATCTGGAAGCCAGCCTCAAGCAGGGCCTGTAATGCACGGCGCCCCCGCCGATCGCGGGGGCGTTCGATCCACCGCGCAAATCCCGGATGTGGCGCGAGCCACGCCAAATTTGGAAAGACGACGACCATGAGCGAACAACCGCTGAACGAGCACGCCATCCACGAGGAAGAGAACAAGCTGATCGCCCAGCGCAAGGAAAAGCTTGCCGCCGTGCGCGAGAGCCAGGCGATTGCCTTCCCCAACGACTTCCGCCGCGACAGCCAGGCCGGCGACCTGCAGAAGCAGTACGCCGAGGCCGGCAAGGAAGAGCTGGAAGGCAAGCAGATCAAGGTCAGCGTGGCCGGTCGCATCATGCTCAACCGCGGCGCGTTCATGGTCCTGCAGGACACCAGCGGGCGCATCCAGTTGTACGTCAACCGCAAGACCCTGGCGGCCGAGACCCTGGAAGCCATCAAGCACTGGGACCTGGGTGACATCGTCGGCGTCAGCGGCGTGCTGGCCCGCTCCGGCAAGGGCGACCTGTACGTCGACATGCAGGAAGCCCGCCTGCTGACCAAGTCGCTGCGTCCGCTTCCGGACAAGTTCCACGGCCTGACCGACACCGAGACCCGCTACCGCCAGCGCTACGTCGACCTGATCGTCAACGAGGAAGTGCGCGAGACCTTCCGCGTGCGCTCCCAGGTGATCGCCCACATCCGCCGCTTCCTCAACGACCGCGGTTTCCTCGAAGTGGAAACCCCGATGCTGCAGACCATCCCCGGCGGTGCCGCGGCCAAGCCGTTCGAGACCCACCACAACGCGCTGGACATGCCGATGTTCCTGCGCATCGCGCCGGAGCTGTACCTCAAGCGCCTGGTGGTCGGCGGCTTCGAGAAGGTCTTCGAGATCAACCGCAACTTCCGCAACGAAGGCGTGTCGACCCGGCACAACCCCGAGTTCACCATGCTCGAGTTCTACCACGCCTACGCCGACTACGAAGACAACATGGACCTCACCGAGGAACTGTTCCGCGAGCTGGCGCAGGCGGTGCTCGGCACCACCGATGTGCCCTACGGCGACAAGGTGTTCCACTTCGGCGAGCCTTTCGCGCGCCTGTCGGTGTTCGACTCGATCCTCAAGTACAACCCGGAAATCACCGCCGCCGACCTGCAGGACATCGACACCGCCCGCGCCATCGCCAAGAAGGCCGGCGCCAAGGTGCTCGGCTTCGAGGGCCTGGGCAAGCTGCAGGTGATGATTTTCGAGGAGCTGGTCGAGCACAAGCTGGAGCAGCCGACCTTCATCACCAAGTACCCGTTCGAGGTGTCGCCGCTGGCGCGCCGCAACGACGAGGACCCGAGCGTCACCGACCGCTTCGAGCTGTTTATCGGCGGCCGCGAGATCGCCAACGCCTACTCCGAGCTGAATGACGCCGAGGACCAGGCCGAGCGTTTCCACGCCCAGGTGCGCGACAAGGACGCCGGCGACGACGAGGCCATGCACTTCGACGCCGACTTCGTGCGCGCCCTCGAGTACGGCATGCCGCCGACCGCCGGCGAAGGCATCGGCATCGACCGTCTGGTCATGCTGCTGACCGATTCGCCGTCGATCCGTGACGTGATCCTGTTCCCGCACATGCGTGCCGAGCAATAAGATGCTGGTGTGAGCGCACGTTGAATCAGGCGCCGCCTGCCGTGGTCGAACCCGGCAGTGCGGCGCCCGCGTGCGTCGTCACCACCTGCCCTGGCCGGGTCGCTGGCAGCAGGACCTTCAGTCGAAACAAGGAGTGCTCGATGAACGCAATGCGTGTGCTTGTTGTGCTGTCCTTCCTGCTGCTCGGCGGTTGCCTGGCCACCTTCAAGGAGCCGATCCCTCTCGGCGAAACGGCGCCGAAACACCTGCTCGGCACCTGGGCCGGCATGGACGAGTGGGGCGAGGAGCGTTTCCTCGAGATCACCCGCAAGGCCGATGGCGGCTACCACGCCGAGGCCTGGCGCGAGCGCCCGGACAACCGCGCCAAGGCGCGCGGCTACGACTTCACCGTCGCCCGGCATGGCCGCCGCTGGTACCTGTCGGTAGCGGCCCCGCAGCGGCTGGGCGGCAACTTCGCCTTCGGCGGCTTCGAGCTGACCGACGATGACGAACTGGTGCTCTACAGCCTGGACATCGAGCAGCTGCAGGACGCCCTGGCGCGCGGCGAACTCGCCGGGCAGACGGTCGAGACCGCGGAGGGCGATGGCGTGCTGATCGCCAGCGAACTGCCCAGGGTCTACCGTTTCCTCGACGATCCGGCCAACAGCGACGTGTTCAGCGAGGTGGCCCGCTTCGCGCGGGTCACCGAGTAACGGGGCGGGGCGATGAGCCGCAGCAAGGCGAATACCGAATACCGGCAGACCATCCGCGCGCTGTCCGACCGCCTGGTCGAGGCGCAGACGCCGATCCGCGTGCTGGATGCCATCAAGTGGGACGACGGCATCCGCGAGGGCTTCCTCAAGGCGCGCGGGCAGAAGCTGCCGGCGGTGGACCGGGCCTACTACCAGGGCCGTCCGCTGTCGTTCGATCCCGACGACAAGAAGCAGCAGTTCCAGCAGATCGAGCGCGACATCACCCGCCAGCTCGGCCAGTTCAGCCCGGTCGGGCAGATCATGCGGCGCATGTGCAAGGAATACCGCATGGTGATCCGCATGCTCGAGGCGCGCGGCACGCCCGACTTCGGGCTGATCTCCCAGGAGCTGTACGGCTCGGCCTCCGACGCCTTCCATGCCGGCGACCCGACCCTGGCCGACCTCGGCGTGATGTTCTCCACCTACCTCGACAACATCGCCGACCGCAGCGACCTCAGGGACGAACCCAAGACCCTCAACGCGACCGAGGCGGTGGCCCTGCTGCAGGGCCAGCTCAACGGCGTGTTCGGCGACGAGGCGGTGGTGCGGGTGTTCGAATCCGACGGCATCCTCGCCGACGCCGCCGCCGGCGCCGACTACATCAAGATCCGCGCCGACGCGCTGTTCAACCGGCGCGACATCCGCGCGCTGGCGGTGCACGAGGGGCTGGTGCACGTCGGCACCACCCTCAACGGCCTCAACCAGCCGATCTGCACTTTCCTGGCCAAGGGCCCGCCGTCGTCGACCATCACCCAGGAAGGCCTGGCCATCCTCATGGAGGTGATCGCCTTCGCCTCCTATCCGACCCGGCTGCGCAAGCTGACCAACCGCACCCGTGCCATCCACATGGCCGAGGAAGGCGCCGATTTCCTGCAGATCTACGAGTTCTACCGCGAGCAGGGCTACACGGCCGAGGACAGCTATTCCAACGCCATCCGCGTGTTCCGCGGCTCGACGCCGGACGGCCTGCCGTTCACCAAGGACCTGTCCTACCTCAAGGGCTTCATCCTGATCTACAACTACATCCAGCTCGCGGTGCGCAAGGGCAAGCTGGAGCAGATCCCGCTGTTGTTCTGCGGCAAGGCCACCCTCGAGGACATGCGCACCCTGCGCCAGCTGGTCGACGAGGGTCTGGTGGTGCCGCCCAGGTACCTGCCGCCGCAGTTCAGCGACCTCAACGCGCTGTCGGCGTGGATGTGCTTCTCCAACTTCCTCAACCACCTGAGCCTGGATCGCGTCGAGGCCGACTACGCCAACATCCTCTGACGGGCCGTGCCGGCCCGTCGTGCCTTTCCTCCCGATTGTTCCGGAACCATCTGCATGAGCGAGCGCAATCCCATCCCCCTGATCCTCACCGCCATCGGCAGCGTCGCCGGCACGGTCGCCGTGCTCGGCTACTACGGCTACCTGCACATCGCCAAGCCCGAGGACGCGCTGCTGCTGAGCGACTACACCATGCTCAAGACCATCCCCGGCGAGGACTACAAGGTGTCGCTCAAGCCGGCCGACCAGGTCGCCCAGTGCATCGACGGCGTGCTGGTGCTGTTCGACATCAACCAGAAGGGCCTGACCGGCGTGCTGGTCGACAACAAGAAGCGCGCCGTGCGCTGCATGGGCCAGGAGACGCCGCAGGCCGAGTGAACCCCGCGCGCTGGTCTATCCTTGCCCGGACCAGCAGGAGCGGGAGGGTGGCGCGGTGATCGTCTGCAAGCGGGTCTATCAGCCGGCGGCGGCGGATGACGGCTATCGGGTTCTGGTCGACCGGCTGTGGCCGCGCGGCTGTCGCAAGGCCGAACTGGCGCTGGATGCCTGGCTGCGCGAGCTGGCACCTTCGGACGGCGTGCGCCGCGCCTTCGCCCACGAGCCGCAGCATTTCGACGCCTTCCGCGCGGCCTACCGGGCCGAGCTGGCGGCTGCGCCGGCGCTCTGGCAACCGCTGCTGGAGCGGGCGCGCTCCGGCACCCTGACCCTGCTGTACGCCGCCCACGACGAGCGGTTCAACAATGCGCAGGTGCTGGCCGAGTTTCTTGCCGAGCGGCTGGCCGCCCCCGCCCCCTGACAGGGAGAGGTTCGATGAGTGTTCGTGCATCCATCCTGCGCGCCGCCGGAGCGCTGTGGCTGGTCGCGCTGCTGGAGACCGCGCAGGCCGCTCCGCTGCCGGACAGCGAGCATGGCCCGCTGGTGCTGGCGGAGGTCGCCGGCGGCCTAGAGCATCCCTGGGCGCTGGCCTTCCTGCCGGACGGCCAGGGCATGCTGGTCACCGAGCGCCCCGGCCGGCTGCGCCGGGTGAGCGCCGCGGGCGAGTTGTCGGCACCGCTGGCCGGAGTGCCGGCGGTGTTCGCCCAGGGGCAGGGCGGCCTGCTCGACATCGCCCTGTCGCCGCAGTTCGCCACGGATCGCCTGGTCTACCTGAGCTACGCCGAGCGCGGCGTGGACGGGCTGGCCGGCACCGCGGTCGGTCGCGGCCGGCTGTCCGTCGATCTCGGGGCACTGGAGGACTTCCAGGTGATCTTCCGCCAGCAGCCCAAGCTGTCCAGTGGCGTGCACTTCGGCTCGCGGCTGGTGTTCGACCGTGCCGGCTACCTGTTCGTCACCCTCGGCGAGAACAACCAGCGCGCCACCGCCCAGGACCTCGACAAGCTGCAGGGCAAGATGGTGCGCCTGCACCCGGACGGGCGCATTCCGGCGGACAATCCCTTCGTCGGCCGTGCGGGCGCGCGGGCGGAGATCTGGTCCTACGGCCACCGCAACCCGCAGGGCGCGGCGCTCAACCCGTGGACCGGCCGGCTATGGATCCACGAGCATGGGCCGCGCGGCGGCGACGAGATCAACATCCCGCAGCCGGGACGCAACTACGGCTGGCCGCGGGCAACCCACGGCATCAACTACAGCCTGCTGCCGATCCCCGAGGCCGAGGGCGAGAGGGTGCCGGGCACCGAGCCGCCGCACCACGTCTGGAAGAAGTCGCCGGCGCTCAGCGGCATGGCCTTCTACGACGCCGAGCGCTTCCCGGCCTGGCGGCACAGCCTGTTCATCGGCGCGCTGGCCCAGCAGGCGCTGATCCGCCTGAGCCTCGATGGCGACCGGGTGGTGGGCGAGGAGCGTCTGCTGGAGCCCCTGGACAAGCGTATCCGCGACGTGCGGGTGGGGCCCGATGGCTGGGTGTATGTGCTCACCGACGAGCGCGATGGCAAGCTGCTGCGCCTGGGGCTGGCGCAGCCGTAGGCCTGGCGGGGCGGCTGATCGGGTGGCGCACGCCTGCTCGGCGTACTGTCAGAAGCGTTCGCTGGCGCCCAGGTAGCGCCACTGCCCCGATGGCAGCTTGCCCATGGCCAGCCGGCCGATGCGGATGCGGCGGATGCCCAGAACCTGCAGGCCGACGCTGCGGCAGACATGGGCGATCTGTCCCGGCTGCGGTGCCTTGAGGGCGAAGCGCAGGCGGGTCTCGCTCTGCCAGCTGACCTTGCACGGTGCCAGCGCCCGGCCCTGATAGCTCAGGCCGTGATTGAGCTGGGCGAGCTGCTGCGGTTCGAGAGTGCCGGCGACCTCGACGATGTATTCCTGCTCGATCTTGCTGAAGTCGTCGGTCAGCTTGCGGATCACGCCCCAGTTCTGGGTCAGCACCAGCAGGCCGGAGGCTTCCGGCTCCAGTGCCAGCGGCACGCTGAGGCGCTGCAGGTGGCGCCTGAGCAGACGCATCCCGGAGGCATCGTCCGCGGCGCGGCTGGCGGCGCCGAGCAGTTCGCTGGCCTGCTCGCAGCTCACGCCGGCCGGCTTGTGCAGCAGCAGGGTCGCCGGCGGCTGGGATTCGGCGCGGGCGCCGGGGAGCAGGGCGATGGCCTGTCCCGTCACCTTGAACTGCGGTTCCTCGACCACCTGCCCGTCGACCGCCACCCAGCCGCCCTCGATGTACAGCTCGGCCTCGCGGCGCGAGCAGGGCAGCAGTTCGGCGAGGCGCTTGGACAGGCGGACGGGATCGGTCATGGGGTCACTTCTTGCTGATGGTGATCTGGCGCGAGCTGCCGTAGGTCTGGCCGCTGACGCCGCGGGGGATCTGCTGGACTTCGCCGCCGGCCTTCAGGAAGGCGGCCATCTGCTCTTCGAGCTGGCGGCGGGCTTCGGCGGAGGGGACGGGGACGGTCTTCTGCTTGGATGAGCCGGGTTTGCTTTGCATGAGGAGTCTCCTGCCTGAAGCGAAAAAGGCCGCCCATTATACACGGATCGGCGCTCATTTTTTGCGCAACATGCCGGGATCCGCAAAACATTGCCCGAACATCCGCCGGCGAACGGCTGCAGCGTGCGCCGTCCGCCGGTCGGGCTCAGCGCGCCGCTGCCAGCAGGCGGTAGCTGTTCAGGCGGTCGGCGAAGCTGTGGGTCACGGTGACCAGGCCCAGTTCGTCGAGCTGGTAGTCGCGGGCGTGGGCGTGGAACTGTTCCCAGCACTGCTCCGGGGTGCCGACCACCATGGCGTCGCGGGTGGCGTCCAGCTCGGCCAGGTCGCCGGGGCTGAGCTGGCGGCGACGCTGGTCGATCTCCTCGGGGCTGAGCAGCGGCTCGCGGGCGCCGCGGCCGGTCATCATCTTGCGCCAGGCGGCGGTGCTGGCGATGCGCCTGGCTTCTTCCTCGGTCTCGGCGCAGATCACCGCCAGCGCCAGCATGCGCGCGGGCTTGTGCTCGTGCCCGGCCTCGCGGAAGTGGCGCTCGTAGTTGGCGAAGATCGCCGGCGAGCAGGCCTGCGGGGCGATGAACTTGGCCACCGACAGGCCCATGCCCAGGTAGCCGGCCAGCGACGAGCTGCCGCCGCCGGAGCCGAGCATCCACAGCTGCGGCGCCGGGTCGTTGTCCGGCAGGCAGCGCAGGCGGCTGTAGGGATGACGCTCGGGATACTCGTTGCGCAGGAAGGCGCACAGCTCGGCGGCCTGCTGCGGGAAGGTATCTTCCTCGAGCTGCTCGTAGGGGGCCGCGAGGGCGGCGGAGGCCAGCGGGGTGCCGCCCGGGGCGCGGCCGATGCCGAGGTCGATGCGCTCGGGGAACAGGCTGGCGAGCATGCGGAACACCTCGGCCACCTTGTACGGGCTGTAGTGGGTGAGCATCACGCCGCCGCTGCCGATGCGCATGTTGCGGGTGGCGCTGGCCACGCGGGCGACCATGATCTCCGGGCAGGGGTTGGCGAACTGGATGCTGTTGTGGTGCTCGGCCAGCCAGTAGCGGTGGTAGCCCAGCTCGTCGCAGGCGCGGGCCAGCTCGACCGAGCTGTTGGGCGCCTCGCGGACCGGGCGGTCGCCGTGGACGGGCGTCTGGTCGACGATGGTGAGTTTCAGCGACATGGCAGGTCTCTCGCGGAAATCGGTGGTGCGCGGCAAAAGAGCCGGAAAAGCAAAAGCCCCGCACGGGGCGGGGCTTTTGGCGAGGCGGGAAGCCGGATCAGATGATCTGGACTTCGTCGGCCTGCAGGCCTTTCTGGCCCTGGACGACCAGGAAGGAAACGGCTTGGCCTTCCTTCAGGGTCTTGAAGCCGTCGGCCTTGATGGCGCGGAAGTGCACGAACACGTCCGGACCGCTCTGCGGGGTGATGAAGCCGAAGCCCTTCTCATCGTTGAACCACTTGACGGTGCCGGTTTGACGGTTGGACATGATTGTCTCCTTGGACGGTGTTGACTACGACGCCGGAACTGCCCGGAGTCGGAACTGAGTGCAAGGAGCCAGTAAAACCGAGGTTTGATTGGATCAAGATCTGAATCAGTCGATTACGATGACACAAGCAACACAGTGCGAAGCACCCTACGCGGTAATGCGTCCGGGTGCAAATCCTTTCTGCAGGCGCGGACCTAGCCTTTTGTCTGAGAGTCGTCCGGCGGCGTCTGGAAACAGCCTCAATAACCTGGTTATTTCCTTGAAAATCAATGGCTTGTCATGGGGTGTCGGCGGTGGCGGGTAACCTGTGGCGCCTGTCGGGAAAAACGCTGCATCTGGGCGTCGGGCGGGCACGATCGGGCCGGCGAACTCGGCTAGAATGCCCGCCCTGGCAATCAAGGTACGCGACATGGCACTGATCGGGCGGTTCAATTCTCTGCAGGTGGTCAAGCACACCGACTTCGGCCTCTATCTGGACGGCGGTCCGGATGGCGAAATCCTCCTGCCCAGGCGCTACGTGCCCAAGGGCGAACCGAGCGAGATCGGCGACTGGCTCAACGTGTTCGTCTACCTGGACAGCGAGGACCGCATCATCGCCACCACGCAGAAGCCGAAGGTGCAGGTCGGCGGTTTCGCCAGCCTCAAGGTGGTGGCGATCAACCACGTCGGCCTGTTCCTCGACTGGGGGCTGCCCAAGGACCTGTTCCTGCCGCATTCCGAGGAGAAGCGCCCGCTGCAGGTCGGCGACTACGTCGTGGTGCACGTCTACCTCGACCCGCGCACCCGGCGGATCACCGCCACCGCGCGTCTGGACCGCTACCTGGACAACGCCCCGGCCAGCTACCAGAGCGGCCAGGCCGTCGACCTGCTGGTGGTCGAGCGCACCGACCTGGGCTTCAAGGCCATCGTCGACGGCAAGCACTGGGGGCTGATCCACAAGAACGAGCTGTTCAAGTTCCTCCGCAGCGGCATGCAGGAAACCGGCTACATCAAGGAAGTGCGCGCCGACGGCAAGATCAGCCTGAGCCTGCAGCCGGTCGGCCGCCAGGCGGGCGACCAGCTGGGCGAGCAGATCCTCGCCCAGCTGCGTGCGGCCGGCGGCCGCCTGGCGCTCTCCGACAAGAGCCCGCCGGAGGAAATCGCCCGCCTGTTCGGGGTGAGCAAGGGCAACTTCAAGAAGGCCATCGGCGGCCTGTACAAGCAGGGCCTGATCGTCATCCACGAGCAGGGCATCGAGCTGCGCTGAGCCCTCACCGTGACGAGCCCCACAGCTCCTGCAGGCGGGCGTCGCGGCCGCAGCGGCTGCGGTAGAAGTGGTAGCGCAGCGGATTGCGACGCGCGTAGTCCTGGTGGTATTCCTCGGCCGGATAGAAGGTGCCGGCGGGGAGGATCTCGGTGACGATGGGCCGGTCGAAGCGCGCGGAGGCCTGCAGCGCCGCCCTGGAGGCCTCGGCCTGACGTCGCTGCTCGGCGTCGGCATAGAAGATCGCGCTGCGGTACTGCGCGCCGATGTCGCAGAACTGGCCGGTGGCGGTCAGCGGGTCGATGTTCGGCCAGAAGGCATCCAGAAGCCTGGCGTAGCTGGTCCGCGTCGGGTCGTAGCGCACCAGCACCGCTTCCAGATGGCCGCTGCCGCCGGTCGAGACCTGCTCGTAGCTCGGGTTGGCCAGCGTGCCGCCGGTATAGCCCGAGGTGGTGGACAGCACTCCCGGCACCTTGTCGAAATCCGCTTCCAGACACCAGAAGCAGCCGCCGGCGAAGATCGCCGTGGCGCCCGCCTCGGGCGTCGCCGTGGGCGTCTCGCCTGCGCTCGCCAGCGACAGGGCGCCGAGCAGGACGGCTCCCGTCAGCAGGGCGCGCAGCCCCACTCTGGCCTGTCTGCGCATGCTCAGCTCCTCAGCTCCGGCAGGGGTTCCTCGCGCGGCACGAAGTGCAGCGCCAGGCCGTTGTTGCACCAGCGCTCGCCGCGCGGCGGCGGGCCGTCGTCGAACACATGCCCCTGATGCCCGCCGCAGCGCGCGCAGTGGTATTCGCTGCGCGGCCAGAACAGCCTGAAGTCGCGCCGGCGGCCGATGTGCGCGAGGTCGAGCGGCTGGGTGAAGCTCGGCCAGCCGGTGCCGCTGTCGTACTTGTGGCGGCTGTCGAACAGCGGCAGGTAGCAGGCGGCGCAGACGAAGGTGCCGTCGCGGTGTTCGTCGTTCAGCGGGCTGCTGCCGGCCGGCTCGGTGTCCTCCTCGAACAGCACGCGCCAGGCTGCCGGCGGCAGCAGGGCACGCCACTCCTCGGGCGGCTTGTCCAGCCGGGCAACCGTGGCGAGGGGCGTTGCCCGCGCCGGGCGGATGCCGCGCTCCAGCAGTGCCCAGGCGGGCAGCAGGGCGATGGCCCGCAGCAGATGGCGGCGATGCATGGCGACACCTCCGGGAGGATGCTCTGTGCAAATATTAGACAGCCTGGCGCGGCGCCGTTCCCGCTTGCGGGCCGGCGGCATCCTCGGCTGCCGATGGACGGTCGCCGACCGGGCCGAGATTCGCCCGGCAGCACGACGCTCGCCGTGATTTGTGCAAGCCATCCCGGGAGGAGGCTCGTCAGCGCCTGGCCGGATGCGCAGCCCTGCAACCATCTCGTGCGAAATCAGCTGCTTGCGGCGGGATCGCAGAGGTTTCCACCTGCCCCGCGGCGTGGTCGAAGGGCCGGCAGGTGCCGGGCGGTTCCATGAAAAATGCAATCTTGTCTATGAAAGGTGCATTCTGTCACCGTCGATGCCATCACATAATGCGCCCCGGATTGCTGGAAGCATGCAGGCAGAGTGCCTGCGGATCGACCAGACTGAATTGATCCTGGCAGTTGGGCATTTGCCGCGACCCGCAGGTGGCGGCAGACACAATAAGTATCGACCGGTATAGACAGACAGCCATGAAAAGAGCGAACCCCCTTCTCGAGAAACTGCAAACCATCCTGCCGGCCATCGCAGCCAACGCCGCCCGTGCGGAGCTCGAGCGCAAGGTCCCGGACGAGAACATCGCTCTGCTGAAGAGCATCGGCATGCACCGCGCCTTCCAGCCCAAGGCCTACGGCGGTCTGGAAATATCCCTGCCGGAATTCACCGACTGCGTGGCCGCGCTGGCCGGCGCCTGCGGCGGCACCGCCTGGGCCTTCAGCCTGCTGTGCACCCACAGCCACCAGTTGGCCATGTTCCCCAAGCAGCTGCAGGACGAGATCTGGGCTGACAACCCCGATGCCACCGCCAGCAGCAGCATCGCGCCGTTCAGCACCATCGAGGAAGCCGAGGGCGGCGTGCTGCTCAGCGGCGAGATGGGCTGGAGCAGCGGCTGCGACCACGCCGAGTGGGCCATCGTCGGCATGCGCCGCAAGAACGCCGAGGGCGAGCTGGTGTACAGCTTCGGCGTGCTGCCGCGCAGCGACTACGAGATCCGCGACGACTGGTTCTCGGTCGGCATGCGCAGCAGCGGCTCGAAGACCCTGGTGATCAAGAACGCCTTCATCCCCAACCACCGCATCCAGGCGGCCAAGGACATGATGGAAGGCAAGTCCGCCGGCTTCGGTCTGTACCCGGACAGCAAGATCTTCTATACCCCGTACCGCCCGTACTTCGCCTGCGGCTTCGCCGCCATCAGCCTGGGCGTCGCCGAGCGCATGCTCACCGCGTTCAAGGAGAAGCAGAAGAACCGCGTGCGCGCCTACACCGGCGCCGCCGTCGGCGCCGCCACCCCGGCGCTGATGCGCCTGGCCGAGTCGACCCACCAGGTCGCCGCCGCCCGCGCCTTCCTCGAGAAGACCTGGGAAGAGCACGCCGAGTACGGCGAGCGCCACGAGTACCCGAGCCGCGAGAAGCTGGCCTACTGGCGCACCAACCAGGCCTACGCGGTGAAGATGTGCATCGCCGCCGTCGACCGCCTGTTCGAGGCCGCCGGCGCCACCAGCTGGTTCGAGAACAGCGAGATCCAGCGCCTGTTCCGCGACTCGCACATGACCGGCGCGCACGCCTACACCGACTACGACGTCTGCGCGCAGATCCTCGGCCGCGAGCTGATGGGCCTGGAGCCGGACCCGAGCATGGTCTGAGTCGCTCCGCAATGAACAAAGGGGGATTGCCGCAAGGCAATCCCCCTTTTGCTTGCCTGCGCCACCCGCGGGTGGTGCCGCCCAAGGTTCAGTCGATGCGGGTGAAGGTGGCGGTGCCGATGCCTTCGATCTGCTGGATCAGGGTGTCGCCGCCGTCCTCGACGCGGGCGTGCAGCAGGGTATTGCCCTTGCCGTCGCGGGCGGTGACGTAGCCATCGCGGTGGACCCATTCGGCGATGGCCAGCTTGTTGTCGCCCTCGCGGATGTACTCCGGGGTCAGCTCGACGGTCGTGCTGCGGACCTTCACGCCCATGGCCTCGGTGGTCATGTCGTAGGTGCCCTCGACGACATTGCCGGCCACGGCCGAGCCGGCCAGGGCCGCCAGCAGGAGGGAGAGGGGGGCGAGGGTGCGAATGTGCATGGGCGTACCTTCCTGGTCGTTGGCATCTCGTGTCGTGCGGCCCGCCAGCGGGCAGCGGCGACTGACGAGTCCAGACTAGGCAACGCCATGCAGGGTTTTGTTGATGCAAGTCGTGAAAAAGCCTGCAGTTCGATGAATTTTCCGTGACAGTCGCGTTTCTTCGGCCAAAGAAAACCCCGCGCAGCCAGGCTGGGCGGGGTTTCGGGGCGATCCGCGGCTCAGGCGCTCGCGGAGCTCTCGCGGTTGCGGATCATGTCGGCGATGGCATGCATCGGCCGCTCGAGCATCGCCTTGACCTCGTCGCTGGCGCCGACCCGCTCCAGCGCCCGGTTCATGCACAGCAGCCACTGGTCGCGCTCCTTCGGGCCGATGGCGTACGGGCGGTGCGGGCCGGTCATGCAGATGCTGCCGTACTTCTGCGCATACAGGGGCGGCCCGCCCAGCCAGCCGGAGAGGAACTCGAACAGCTTCAGGCGGATCCCCGACAGGTCCTCGCCGTGCATGCGCCGGATGTCCGCCGCCTCCGGCAACTGATCCATGCAGTCGTAGAAGGCATCGCACAGGCGGCGCACGCCTTCCTTGCCGCCGAGCAGTTGGTAGGGGGTATGGTTCATGGCACGACTCCGCCGGGTTGTTCTTGTGGACGGAGCCGATGGTGCCTGAGTGCCGTGCTGGGGATTTGACCCAGATCAGTGGCCGGCATGCCGCCGCGGAGCGCCCGCGCCCTGGTTGCGCGCGGATGTCCCTGGCGGGCGATCGAGGCAGCTACTGCTGCGCCGGCAGCCTGCGGGTCATGGGCACCGCCAGCAGATAGCCGATCAGCATGCCGGTCACGTCCGCCAGCAGATCCTGGTATTCGCCGAAGCGGTAGCCGGTCATCAGCTGCAGGTTCTCGATCAGCACGCCATAGCCCAGCAGGCCGAGCAGCAGGAGCAGGCGCTGTCCGGGAAAGGCCATGCGCCCGAGGAAGGTGAGCACGGCGAAGGCCAGGACATGATTGCCCTTGTCCCAGCCGGTGCTGAACATTGCCGAAGGATTCTTCATCAGCGCCAGGACCAGCACGCTCGCCGTGCAGACGGCGAAGGCCAGGATCCAGAGCGCGCGGGGAATACGGAAGAGCATCGTGTACCAGTCGGTTGGTGGAGGAAGGGATGTTCCTTATACTGCCGTGCCTTTCTCAGACCCTGGCAGGTCGGCGAACGAGCCGGCCGCCGCGTACGGATGATCCCGCACAATGCTTCAGAATTCCAATCGCCTCGAGCGCGTCCTGGTCGCCTCGATCCTGATCCTGCTGGTGTGGCTGCCGCTGCCGCTGGGCAGCAATCGCGAGTGGGCGATGGGGCTGTTCGTCGCGCTGGTCGGCTTGCTCTCCGGCATCTGGGGATTCGCCAGCCTGCGCAATATCCTGCCGGCGGGCAGGGCCTTCCGGCCGGCACTGCCGATGTTCGCTTTGTTGCTGTCGAGCCAGGCCTGGGTGGCAGTGCAGTGGCTCGGCGGGCTGACGGTCGACGTCGGCGCCACTATCCAGTATCTGCTGCTCGGCCTCGCCTACAGCCTGCTGTTCCTGATGGTCGTCAGCCTGTTCCATACCCGCCGGCGCCTGACCCTGCTGCTCAGCGTCGTGGTGATCAGCGGCACCTTCCAGGCCTTCCACGGCGCCTTCATGACCCTGTCGGGCATCGAGTGGCACCTGCTCACGGCCAAGACCAGCTATACCGGCGATGCCACCGGCACCTACGTCAACCGCAATCACCTGGCGGGCTATCTGGAACTCACCCTGGCGTGCGGCATCGGTCTCCTGCTGGCGCTGCGGGACGGTCGGCCGTTCCGCTGGCTCAACCTGCTGGAGATGCTCATGGGGCCCAAGGCGCGGCTGCGCCTGGCACTGGTGATCATGGTGATCGCCCTGGTGATGACCCACTCGCGCGGTGGCAATGCGGCCTTCTTCACGGCGCTGATGCTCGTCGGTGGTGTGTTCGTCCTGCGCGACAAGGGCAACCGTCTGCGCAACGGCCTGATCCTGGCCAGCATCCTGGTCATCGACGTGCTGGTGATCAGCCAGTACTTCGGCCTGGAGCGACTCAAGGACCGTGTGCTGAATACCCGGCTGACCGACGTGGTGGTGGATGGCGAAGTGGTGCAGCAGGCCAACGAGGTGCGCGACGACGTGTTCCTCTACGCCATCCCGCTGGCCCAGGACCGGCCGCTGACCGGCCAGGGTGCGGGCAGCTTCGAGTCGGTGTTCCCCAAATACCCGGGAGAGGACATCCGCCTGCACTTCGACCATGCGCACAACGACTACCTGCAGTTCTTCATCGAGTATGGCGTGCTCGGCTGCCTGCCGCTGCTGGCCTTCGTGCTGCTGGCGCTGTGGCGGGCGCTGCAGGCGCTGTGGCGGCGCGAGTCGCTGTACCGCAGCGGGGTGGGTTTCGGCGCGGCGATGGGCATAGTCGCCCTGGCCATCCACTCGCTGACCGACTTCAACCTGCAGATCCCGGCCAATGCCGCGACCCTGGTGGTGCTCTGCGCCATCGCCGTGCTGGCCAACCAGCACAGCAATCCGCGGCGCCGCTCCGCAGCGCTCGAATGAGCCGGGGAGTGGCCTAGGACGAAGGGGCGAGTCGCCGGCACACGGCCTGCGTGCCGCGCCAGACCAGCCAGGCCAACCCCACCCCCATCAGGTTGGCGGCGATGTCCAGCGCGCTGAACTGGCGGGCGGGTTGCAGGTAGTGCTGCAGCCACTCCAGCGAGGGTGCCAGGGCCAGCAGGAGGAGCCACAACAGCCAGCCCGGCAGCCGCTGGAAGGCCTGCCGGGCGGTCAGCGCCAGGCAGGCGAAGGCCAGCAGGTGCAGGACCTTGTCCGACTCATCGAACAGCTGCGGCGGCGATTCCGGGCGGAACAGGCCATAGGCAAGCGCCAGGCAGCAGCTTGCGAACAAAATTAGTCTCAAGCGGATATACCCTTCGTGAGGGGCGGCATGCGCACGGCTATGCGCATCCGGACTGCAGGGTCTGCGTGGCAAAGCCCACCACGCTGCGGCTGTCGCGGCAGAATTCCACGCCGATCAGGTGGATGGGCTCGCCGCGGGCGCGGTACTTGTCGGCGTAGCCGCGCGCCCTGAGCTGCTCCAAAGCATGGCCCTCGGGCACCAGCTCGACCACCTTGAATTCGAACAGGTAGACGTTGCCGTTGAACAGTACAGCCATGTCGATGCGCCCGCGGTTGGTGGAGTCCTCCAGGCGGATATCAAGGCCCAGCGCGGCGAAGTGACTGTAGAACACGCTGGCGTAGTAACCCTCGTACTGGGCGATGGGGTTGTTGCGGTACCAGTCGTGGGGAATGCTGGCGAAGAAGGCGCTGAACAGCGCCTGCAGACCAGCGAAATCGTTGGCCAGCAGCAGATCGTACAGCTGCGGCACATGGATGCCGTGGCGCGCCGGATCGTCCGACCAGGCCTGCAGCAGAGCCCCGTTCAGGCTGCTGCGCACTTCCTGGTTGGGGTAGCGCAGGCGCATCTGCATCAGGCCCGGCAGGCGGCGCACCGAGTCGATGGTCAGGTAGCCCGCCTGGAACATCAGCGCCTCGGTCGGGATGTGGTCGACATCGAAGCTCGACAGCAGCGACTCCAGCGCCACCATCTGCTCCAGATCCGGGGTGAAGGTCTGCCGCTGGGTGAGCAGGTCGACCAGAAAGGTCGGCGTGCCCGTCTCGAACCAGAACGGGCGGAACTCGCGCTTCTGGAACAGCAGCAGCAGGTCGAAGGGGTTGTAGACCGACTCGCCGGTCCAGTTGTAGCCGTTGTACCAGACGCGGATCTCGTCGCGATCCAGTCCCGGCAGCTCCGGTGCGAACACCTGGTCCACATCGGCGTCGGTATAACCGCAGATCGCCGAATAGCGGCCATCGATGGTGATGTCGTTGAGGTTGTTCAGCCCGGAGAACAGGCTGACCTTGCTGAACTTGGACACGCCGGTGAGCATGGCGAAGCGGATATGGGCGTCGCTGTCCTTGATCACCGAATACAGGTTGCGCAGCTCGTCGCGGATCTCGCGGGCAATCTCCGGGCGGCCGAGGTTGTCGAGGATCGGCTTGTCGTACTCGTCGACCAGCACCACCACCCGCTCGCCGGCCGCGGTGCAGGCGTGGCGGATCAGTTCGGCGAGGATGCCAGCCAGCGACTGGCTGCGGCAGACGATCCCCAGGCGCTCCTGCTGCTCCTGCAGCAGTTCGCGGCTACGCTGCTCCAGCGCGGCCAGGCTGGTCAGCACGCCGCCCCCGAAGCTGATGCGGATCACCGGATGGCGCCGGCTCCAGTCCCACTGGTCATGCGCCGCCAGGCCGCGAAACAGCGGCTCGTTGCCGGCGAACAGTTCGGCCAGGGTATCGATGAACAGGCTCTTGCCGAAGCGGCGCGGGCGGGAGAGGAAGTAGTACTTGCCCTCGTCGATCAGTTGCAGTGCTATCGCGGTCTTGTCGACGTAGTAATAGCCCTCCTCGCGGATCTCGCGGAAGGTCTGGATGCCGATGGGCAGTTTCTTGCGTTGCATGATCAAGACCGGGGCAGGAAGCGATTGTCGCGATTGTAGCCCTTCGCGCAGGTCCGGCCGAGCGCCTGGCCGCAAACGCAATGGCCGCCGGCAGCGGTTGTCCTGCTGCCAGCGGCCATGCGTCTGCGCGGCGAGTGTGTGGCCGTCAGCCCGGCTCGCCGCCGATCAGCTCCAGCAGTTCGGTGGTCCTGGCCTGCATCAGCGCGCTATCGCCGCGGCTTTCCACGTTGAGGCGGATCACCGGCTCGGTGTTCGAGGCGCGCAGGTTGAAGCGCCAGTCGGCGAAGGCCACGCTGAGGCCATCGGTGTAGTCCAGCGCGGCGCCGTCGGTGGCGTAGACGGACTCGACGCGCTGGATCACCTCGGCGGCGTCGGCCACCTTGCGGTTGATCTCGCCGGAGGAGGGGAAGGCGGCGATGCATTCGCCGACCAGGCTGGACAGCGACTGGCCGCGGCTGCACATCAGCTCGGCCACCAGCAGCCAGGGGATCATGCCGCTGTCGCAGTAGGCGAAGTCGCGGAAGTAGTGGTGCGCGCTCATCTCGCCGCCGTAGATGGCGTCGACCTCGCGCATCTTCTGCTTGATGAAGGCGTGCCCGGCCTTGCACTGCACCGCCTCGCCGCCGTTGTGCTCGACGAGGGCCAGGGTGTTCCAGGTCAGGCGCGGGTCGTGGATGATGCGTGCGCCGGCTTCCTTGCGCAGGAAGGCCTCGGCGAGCAGGCCGACGATGTAGTAGCCCTCGATGAACTGGCCCTGCTCGTCGAACAGGAAGCAGCGGTCGAAGTCGCCGTCCCAGGCGATGCCCAGATCGGCACCGTGGGCCAGCACCGCATCGCGGGTGGCGGCGCGGTTATTCTCCAGCATCGGGTTGGGGATGCCGTTGGGGAAGCTGCCGTCCGGCGTGTGGTTGACCTTGATGAACTCGAAAGGCACGCCGCGCGCCTGCAGGGCTGCCTCGATGGCGTCCAGCGCCGGGCCGGCTGCGCCGTTGCCGGCGTTGACCACCAGCTTCAGCGGCTTGAGTGCGCCGCAGTCGATGTAGGACAGCAGGTGCTCGACGTAGGCGGGGCGGCAGTTGACCTGCTGCAGCTCGCCCGGCTGCGCGGCCGGGGCGGCGAACTCGGCCTTCTCGGCGAGCAGACGGATGTCTTCCAGGCCGGTGTCGCGGCTGATCGGCTGCGAGCACTCGCGCACCAGCTTGAAGCCGTTGTAGTCGATCGGATTGTGCGAGGCGGTGACTTCGATGCCGCCATCGGCGCCCAGGTGCCAGGTGGCGAAATACACTTCCTCGGTGCCGGTCATGCCCAGGTCGAGCACCTTGACGCCGGCCTCGGTGAGGCCGCGGGCCAGGGCCGCCTTGAGGACCGGAGAGGTCTCGCGGATGTCGCCGCCGAGCACCACGGTCTGCGGCTTCAGCCATTCGGCATAAGCGCGGGCGATGCGATAGGCGATGTCTTCGTTCAGCTCGCGGCCCAGCTGGCCGCGGATGTCGTAGGCTTTGAAGCAGGTCAGTTTCGTCATTAGCGTCGATTCGGCGGCTTCCTGCCGCATGGGGGAATGATCGGGCGCGGGATTATCCGGCAGTACAGGAGATTGCTGCACGAGAATTTCGCGGGCGGTTGCAGGGCTGTGGGGGCTGTGTGGCGATGGCCGCCGTTGCGCCTGAAAGCGGCGCCGCGCGGCGACCTGGGTACCTCGGGAGGGGCGTAACCGAGGGGGCGTGTCCCTGCGGAGACCGACGCTCAAAGCCCCTTCAGATACAGGTTGTCGAAGCAGTAGTTGGTCGCCTCGACGTAGCCCTCGGCGCTGCCGCAGTCGAAGCGCTGGCCCTTGAACTTGTAGGCCAGCACGCAACCGCTCTGCGCCTGCTTCATCAGCGCGTCGGTGATCTGGATCTCGCCACCCTTGCCCGGCTCGGTGTCGGCGATCAGGTCGAAGATGTCCGGGGTGAGGATGTAGCGGCCGATGATCGCCAGGTTGGACGGCGCGTCCTCCGGCCTGGGTTTCTCCACCATGGTGTTGACCCGGTAGATGTCGTTGCGGATCAGTTCGCCGGCGATCACCCCGTACTTGTGGGTCTGGTCGCGCGGTACTTCCTGGATGGCGACGATCGAGCAGCGGAACTGCTTGTACAGCTTGACCATCTGCTCCAGCACGCCGTCACCGCCGAGGTTGAGGCACAGATCGTCGGCCAGCACCACGGCGAACGGCTCGTCGCCGATCAACGGCTGGCCGCAGAGGATCGCATGGCCGAGGCCCTTCATCTCCACCTGGCGGGTGTAGGAGAAGGTGCACTCGTCGATCAGTTCGCGGGTGCCGGCCAGGTACTTCTCCTTGTCGGTACCCTTGATCTGATGCTCAAGCTCGTAGCTGATGTCGAAGTGGTCCTCCAGTGCGCGCTTGCCGCGGCCGGTGACGATGGCCATGTGCTGCAGCCCGGCATCGCGGGCTTCCTCGACCGCGTACTGGATCAGCGGCTTGTTGACGATGGGGAGCATTTCCTTGGGCATCGCCTTGGTGGCCGGCAGGAAGCGGGTGCCGTAGCCGGCGGCGGGGAACAGGCATTTGCGGATCATGAGTTCATCCTTGGTTTGGAAAAATAGCGCATTGCTGCGCCATGCAAGAGCGCGCCGCGTAGCACAGCCGCGCGGTTGGAAAGCGACCAGCGTTTGAGGCCAGCCGGCTTGTGCGTAGCGTCACCACGCCCACGGAGAGCGGGACTTACTGGGCGACGCAGTCTGGCCAGTCTTCGCCAATCCCCAGGCTGGAGGCCAGCCGCCGGTTGATCGCGTTGTAGGTGGCCACGAAGTGCGGCACCAGTTGGCGCGCCGCCTGCAGGGCCTGCAGCAGATCCTCGGGTGCCGGTTGATACTCATGCACCATGCGATTGCGCAGCGTGCGTGCCGCCAACCAGTCCTGGGTCGACCACAGCAGGCCGAGCTTTTCCGCGCGGTTGAGATTGTCCAGCGCGCTGCCCGTCCGCTCTGCCAAGGCGCGCAGGCAGGCCGGAATCAGTTTGTCGCCGAGGTTTTCCTGCAGCCTGGCGAAGCGCGAAACGAAGGCTTCCAGCGTTTCCGACGCCGCATCATCATGCTCGAGACCGGCAAACCATGCTGTGTCTAGCGGATAGGCGAACAGGCGCTTTTCCGCACGCAATAGCCAGACGGCTTCACGCCGTACCACTTCCAGCAAGTTGAGTAGTCGCAGTTGTTCCGGGTTTTGCGCGGCGGTGGTCAATTCGATACCTTCTGTCCGGGCAATGGCATGGATCGGTTGAGGCTCGCTGGAGGGGTCGAGCAGCAGTACATCGAACTTTTGTGCGCCCAGCGCCATTTGCAATGCGGCATCGAACCTGGCAGCCGCGAGCATCCGATTGTCCAAGGCATGGCCGACCACGACCAGCAAGTCGATATCGCCACCTCGCTTGCTGTCATCGGTTCGCGAGCCGAATAGCCAGACCCGCACCTCAGGCCCGAACTGCTCACGGGCCAGCTTGACGATGGTTTCGGCGTGGGGTTGTGCAAGGTGCATGGAGTAGAGCTCAGTACCGAGAGTTAGTAGAGGCGGGCAGTATAGCCACGGCTGCAGCGATTCACGCCGCGCACCATACCCAATGCATGCTCCTACGTGTGTATGGCGGGTAGGAGCGAATTCACTCGCGACCCGTGCCGAAGGCGCGGCAAGTGGGTGGCAGCTTCGCCCCTGGCTGGGGTGGCCGCTACGGGAGCGGTAGCGAAGCCGTAGCTTACTCCCCATACCCCCGCGGATTCCCCACCTGCCAGCGCCAGGTATCCGCCATCATCGCCTCGATGCCACGCTCGGCCCTCCAGCCCAGCTCGTGCGCGGCCTTGCCCGGATCGGCCCAGCACTCGGCGATGTCGCCGGCGCGGCGCGGGGCGATGCGGTAGGCCACTGGCCGGCCGGAAGCTTTCTCGAAGGCGCGGAGCATCTCCAGCACGCTGTAGCCGGTGCCGGTGCCGAGATTCCAGACGTGTACGCCGTTCCCGTCAGAGATCGACCGCAGCGCCTTGAGGTGGCCGTCGGCGAGATCGACCACATGGATGTAGTCGCGCACCCCGGTGCCGTCGCGGGTCGGGTAGTCGTCGCCAAATATCGACAGCTCCGCGAGCTTGCCGATGGCCACCTGGGCGATGTAGGGCAGCAGGTTGTTGGGGATGCCGTTGGGATCCTCGCCGATCAGCCCGCTCTCATGGGCACCGACCGGGTTGAAGTAGCGCAGCAGGGCGATGCTCCAGCGCGGGTCGGACTTCGCCAGGTCGCCCAGCACCTCCTCGACCATCAGCTTGGAACGGCCGTAGGGATTGGTCGGCGTTCCTGTGGGGAAGTCCTCGCGGATCGGCATCCGCTCCGGCTCGCCGTAAACGGTGGCTGACGAGCTGAATACCAGGCGGAACACTCCGGCGCGGGCCATCGCCTGACACAGCGTCACGCTGCCGGCGACGTTGTTCTCGTAGTAGGCCAGTGGCTCGCGCACGCTCTCGCCGACCGCCTTGAGGCCGGCGAAGTGCAGCACGGCGGTGATGTCATGCGCTCCGAACAGTCGGTTCAGCAGGACGTGGTCGCGGATATCGCCTTCGACGAACAGCGGCGCCTTGCCGCAGATGCGCTCGACGCGATGCAGCGACTCGGCCGAGCTGTTGCTCAGGTTGTCCAGCACCACCACCTCGAAGCCGGCTTCCAGCAGGGCCAGGGTGGTATGCGAGCCGATGTAGCCGGCGCCTCCGGTAACCAGGATCTTTTCAGTCACGGATCAGCTCCCTGCACGTTTGCCCGTCAACTGGGCGAATTTTCCCTTGAGCAGCAACCAGGCGAACTTGCTGTTGGTCGTCAGATAACGCTTCCACATGCGGCCCGGCTCCTGGATCACCCGATACAGCCACTCCAGGCCCCATTTCTGCATCCACAGCGGTGCCCGTTTGACCTTGCCGGCGACCACGTCGAAGGTGCCGCCCACGCCCATCACGAAGGTTACGCCCAGCTGGTCGCGCCAGCGGTTGATGAAGTTTTCCTTCTTTGGCGAGGTGATGGCGACGAACAGTAGCTGGGCACCAGAGGTGCGGATCTTCTCGACCATCGCCGCCTCGTCGCCCCAGAAGTAGCCGTGGTGATAGCCGGCGATCTGCAGGCCCGGATAGAGCGCCTCGACCTTACGCGCGGTGGCGGTGACCACTTCGTCCTGCGCGCCGAGCAGATAGACCGACAGTCCCTCGCGGGCACTCATGGCCAGCAGCTCATGGAACAGATCGACGCCGGCAACGCGCTCGCGCACGTCATGGCCGAGGAAGCGCGCGCCGGCCACCACGCCCATACCGTCGATATTGATGATGTCGCACGACTCGACCGACTCCCGCAGCTGGGCGTCGTCGCGCATGTGTACCAGCTTGGCGACGTTGACCACCACATGCTGGGTGAAACGCCCGGCAATCACGGCCTTGCGTATGCTTTCGACGGTTTCGCCCATGCTGGCCACATCCATCGGGCAGCCCATAACTTCAATCCGTCGCATCAGAATCCCCCCCACTTAAAAACCATGCTCTTGACGCCAAAGCGCAAGCATCATCAAAGCAAAAACCTGCCGGCTTCGATCAGGTTTACAGGCCAAATGTTGTCGCCAGAGACGCTCGACCCCCTCTCTACGCAACAGCCCATCCAACCCCTCCAGCAGAAGGGGCTCAAGCCAGGCTCGCCACTCATTGCGCGACCAAGTACCGAAAGGCACTTGAAAGCCTTTCTTGGGGCGATGAACGATATCTGCAGGCAAATAGCGCTCCGCCATGGCCTTGTGGACAATCTTGCCCTTGCCCCAGCGCAAGCGGTACTCGATAGGTAAGGATTCTACAAACTGAACCAAATCGGTATCGAGCATCGGCACCCGAGCTTCCAGGGATGCGGCCATGGATATCTTATCCGCATACAGCAACAAGTCATCGGCCAGGTTCATGCGCGTATCCACACGCATCATCCTCTCAGCACCGCTCAGGCAAGGTGCTGGAGCCAACCATTGCAGCCAGTGCCCTAGCTGCTCAGATGCCCCGCCATCATCGGTCAGTCCCGTCAGAGTCTCTCGTTCCGCAGCAGTGAACAAACACGCCGCCTCGATGATCTGGCTGACGGATTCGCCCGCCGACAGTGAGCGAAACCCTCTTTCCAGAGCCTCTGGCTTTCTTTTCCAGAAAGACAGCATTGCCCCACCAGCCCGCCACAATGCAGGCCAGCCCACAATGTTGCGAAGCAGTTCTACCTGATAACGGTAATAGCCCCCCCAAGGCTCATCGGTACCTTGGCCAGTCAATACTACGGTTACATCTTCACGCGCGCGCCTGACCAACTCCCACATGGGCATCACCGAAGTTGTCCCCAACGGCTCCTCGATGCTCTTTACTATGGATGGTAAAGACGACCTGAGATGTTCCGGGGTAATAAGAACCTTATTGAACGGAAGCCCTAAGACTCTCGCGGTGTGAGCAGCATCATCAATCTCACACTCCCGGTGTCCGCCACCAAAGCCGACCGTGAAGCAGGGAGCCAATATCCCCGCACCCTTGGCCATGGCCGCGACCAGTGCCGAGTCGATTCCTCCTGAGAGCAGGATGCCGACTGGTACATCGGACAGCAATTGCCGCTCGACAGCTTGAGAAAGCTTACTTTGATAGGTCTCTATAGCCTCTTCCATGGTTCCAGTAAAACGCTCACTCGTTGCCTGAACAAAACAGGTCTGGCTACTAGTACCTGAATTCAGATCAAAACTGAGTAAATGACCTGGAGCCAACCGCTCCACACCCTGCCAAAGCGTAAAAGGGGATGGTGTATATCTGAGCGTGAGAAATTGCTGCAAGACCGAGCGGTCGAGGCCTGGAGCAGGAAGGCCGGCGGATTGCAGTGCTGACTTGACGGCACGCACTTCGGAGGCAAACACCAGCTTTTCATCGGTGTTAACAAAGTACAGGGGTTTAATACCAAAAGGATCGCGGGCCAGGAACAGCTTGCCCTTCAAGGTATCCAAGGCGGCAAAGGCAAACATGCCATTCAGTCGACGCAGAGCTGATGCCACCCCGTGAGCTGCGATCAGCTCGACCAGCGTTTCCGTATCAGAGTGCCCACGAAACGGGCCAGGTAACATTTTTCGCAGCTCAAGATGGTTGTAGATTTCACCATTGAACGTTACCCACCAACGCCTGTCCCGGCTTTGCATTGGCTGGTGTCCCGCAGGGGAAAGATCAAGGATCGATAACCGTGCATGTGCCAACCGCACGGTTCGGTTGGCACAGTTAACGACTTCAAGTCCATGCCCATCAGGCCCGCGGTGTTGCAGCGAAGACAATGCTGTCTCGTTAATCGGAAGATCAACAGATCCCAGTACACCACACATCAATTCGACCCCGCGTTAAGATGTTGCAAACGGTACCTTTGATAAAGGTAAGGGGTGATTCCCCAGCGACGAAAACCCTTGCCCCAAGGCCGCCCAAAAATATCAATGCGGCAAAACCATTCGCTATTACGCTGAAAACGTGACTCGACACGCGAAGCGAAATTTTGTGCCTCATCAAGAAGTTCGAAGTCTATCAGTAATCCAAGATATTCAGCCTGGTCATATAAGTCCCAGCGAAATGGATCCCTGTGTGAGCGGTGACTAAATCGGCGGCACAGATTGTGTTGAGGGTCATATAGGTAATTTCGAACATATAGCCATCCATTGTTGATTGCTGGCTGGGTGAGCGCTTCCAGATTAGGTAGTAATTTTTGTGTTTTTAAGAGATTTTTTATTACAAAGCAGGAGTGAAAGCCATCGATAAAATTGCCGGGAGCGTCATCAGCGTAATAGAACCAACTCCCATTTTCCTGCTGCTGAGCCAGAACCCAGTTAATCAGGCGCTCGGCACGCTCCGTGGCCAATGCTCTGATCTCATCATTCCCATAAACGGCATGCAGTGCGTAAGCAAGTGCGGCGTAACTGTTCGCGTTGACTACCATCCGGGGCTCTCGAATAGGCGCATAGGAAAGCGCCAACTCCGAACTGGTTGAATGCATGACCTCCAGAGTTTCAAGAAAATCCCAAGTCTGCTCAAAAAGCCGATCCGCCTTAACTTTAAACTCTGGTAGGCACGCTATGTCGAGAAGTGCCTCCATTACATAAGGCGTATTGGTGATGTAAGGAGTATTCGCTGGATAGACGCCATTCTTTGAGAACCAGGAGAATGGCAAGCCCCAAGCACAGTCACGTACTCTTGTGGTAGTGAATACATCAAGTGTTTCGCGTGGCGTGAGGTCGCCGGATAAATATCGCATTGCCTCGACATGCGCAAATATATTAGGCTTAACGCTCATGTATTTACGCAAGTGATTGGGGGCTATGATCTCCAGGATCCCTATCAAGGGAACAATCACTGATGACTTCTTTTTTCCCTGCGTCCACTTGATTTTGAGATCACCCAGGCTGGGCAATGACCAAATATCGTAAGGGTCGTAGTATTTCATTCAATATCCTTGCGGTAGCGTATAATCTTGGCTGGCACGCCAGCCGCAATACTCCAATCAGGTAGGTCTTTGGTAACTACCGATCCAGCCCCAACAATTACGCCGGTGCCAATATTGATCCCCGGCATCACGATGACGTTTTGACCAATCCAGACATCGTCTGCAATTACTGTAAGTTTTCGTAAAGTATCGCCCTGCTGTGCCATCGGTATGTCGGTGCGAGCATAATTGTGCTGCCTGTCAAGTAAAACTACTCCTGGCGCAATCATTACATCGTTACCAATCCGGGCGGATTTAATCGAAGTGTTCTGATTGATCTGGCAGCGATCTCCGATATGCAAATCGGGTCGAAAGCCAACATCGATACCAGGCTCCAGCTCACAGTTAATACCAATGCGACAGCCCATTCCGATCAGGATGTAGCGGCGCAAATTGCTAAATAAAAAACCACCCGGCCAAAAGCTATGAGGAAGCCTCATTGCAATCAGTCTATAAAAGCATATGAAAAGAACAGATAAAGGCTTCACAATACTTGCCTGCTTCGTCTGGTAAGATTTAATGTTATATAAAATTTGAATTGGCGTGGAATAAACTTGTCGAATAAGCTCTATAGGATTTTTGATGTGCCTCAAGTGTTTCACGCGCGAGCGCAGCGCCAGCTATCAGGTTTACTTGCTCTGATGATGCTTAGATTTTTCTTCTAATGTGGAGTAAAATATCGACTCTAAGCTTCGTGCAACTTTTGAAGCGGCAAAGTGGTCGCGCGCAAAGCTTTTGTTGAATTCAGATGTTTCTTGTAATAGTACATCGCTTTCTAGGAATTTACGTATAGCTAGGGCGAAGTCCTCAGGGTTCTTGCTGCTAATCAGTTCGCCCATGTCTCCGTCAATAAAGAAATCGCAAATTCCTCCGACTGGTCGTGTAATAACGGGCAAGCCAAAGGCCATCGCCTCCAATATAGAAGTAGGCATGCCTTCCCCGTGCCACGTTGGTAGTAAGTAAATGTCAGACTGCGTGAAGGCCTCCGATAGCGCTGAGCCAGAGAGTACTCCACAGAACTCGACGTGATCTATTCTCTTGTCAATTACGAAGCGCTTTGCATCTTCCAAAGCACCTCCGTTACCCACGACTTTAAATCGCAAATCAGGAAAATCCGATTGCAGAATTTGAAATGCCGAGAGAGCAACAAAAATTCCTTTTTCCTCCTCTATTCGGGCGAGAAAAAGCAAACTTTCAACATGGTGTCTCGCTCGAATATCTCGGCCCACTATCAAACGATCATCGAATTTCGTGGTCGTTAAAAATGTCGGCGTGTGGATACCCCATTCCAGTAACTGCCTCTTAAAGGATGAGGCAAGCACTATGAAGCAATCAGCTCTTCCATAAATCCAAGAAAAAAGTTTCGGGCTACGGGATATTTTCTCGGCAAATTCCGATTCCCAGCCATGGAAAAAAACTATCTTTTTGACCGAGAAAAAACAGGATATCATCAAGAATAGTCCGTCCCTTATTGTTGCGTTTGCTATTAGGGATGGATTTAAAACAACTGCGTCGTAGCGGCCGAATGATAGTTTAATTGCAAACTTTACGAGGTCAAATGGGAGGCAAAATATTCCAGGGAGTCGCTTTCGCGATCCAATGTAATTGTAGTGAATTGTGTTTTTCCAGTAAGGAAAAAGCCCTTTGTAATGATTTGCAACTCCGCCGAGCAGGCTGGTGTCAGGTGTGTTGATTAGTACTTTCAAAATTACCTACCATGAGTCAGTCATCGTTTGGCTTAAAGTGGTTGTGAAGCGCTATTGGTTGATAGATAAGGTTTTTGATGCAGGGTGATCGCAAGGGCTAAGAAGCTTTATGTTGATTAAGTTTAGTGATATTTACGTCTTGGTTTGTTGTCATATTTTTAACGAGTAATCACGAAAAGCAGCGCTGACACAGAAGTCAGAACTTAATTTATTATAAGTTATTCATGTCGCTTTTCAGACTATCTCTAAAAACTTACATCTGCACTGTGCCAGACAGCGACAAAGGCTGCTTCTGGCATTCATGCGCCGGGCTAAGTGCTCGCAGGGCATCCCGCATGGCAGGTCGCGGGATGTGACCGATCAGGCCATTTTCAGCAGGCACCCCGGTATCAATAGGATGTGAGCTCATATAGTCTTTCGTATTTTTTTACTACTGAAGAAGATGATAGATATTCCTTCAGATGCGGATATGGGATTTTACTTTTCGCGGTTGATAGACTTTTTAAAAACTCGACAACGGGGGGGGTGCTACCGTCAAAATATAAAACACCGCGACCTTCAAAAATATGCTTATTTTCACCGAGATAGCCAACAGGTGATGCAATAATAGGCAAGTTGGCTGCGAGCATCTCCAGTGGCGCCAAGCCAAATGTTTCTTCTTCGGACAGAAAAATACCCGCGTGGTGAGTACTGTAGAGTTCGGCTATTTCAATGGGAGGGGTCTGGCCAAGAAAACGAACACAGGAGTTTAGATCGTATCTTTCAATTATATTTCTTAGCTGATTATAGTGCTCTTTGTTGTTGATAGGGCCAGCAATAGATAGGCAGGCATCAATGCCATGGTCTCGCAATGATCGTAGTAAAAGCAATATTAGATCTATTCTTTTTTTTGGATTAACAACAGAGCAAGTGATTAAACTTATCTGGTCGGTAGGCTTAGGTTCAAAGCTATTTACCTTAAAAAAAACCTCATTCAGAGGGTTGTCAATAATAATCGTTGGTGTATTTGTTTCGCCAGTCAGGGCCTTCTTCAAGATATTGCCTACACATGTAAACTGATCGACAAAGCGTTTTGCTATGGCAGGTAAAATATTTACATACAGTAAGTCATTTAAAAGACTTTCCTTTTTTCGGCCTATCCATTTATAGGCGTGTAGAGTAGCTATACGAAAATACTTGCTGCTAACGCCTATAAGCCATACCAATTGGTGTGAATGCACGATGTCTGGTTGAAAATTTTTTATTTGCTGATGAACTCGGTATAGCTGAGAGAGAATTCCAGGTGCGAAGAGTTTTCCCAGATTTTCATTGGTGGGCGCCATAACTATACTTATATTTTTCGTTAGCTGAAGAGGCAGCTCGTTATACGTTGATTTTGAGGTAGGGTCGAAGGCCAGGACGCGGTATTCATACTTTTCAACCGGATCCTTGATCATCGTCTTGAGTAATTCCTGACAGACAGAGTCAACGCCGCCAGCATTTTTTTTTCCAAAATCTAATGTGGATATCGGCATTATCAGCAATATTTTCTTTTTCACATCATGAACCTTTTATGGCCAACGGTCGGATGCATCACCTGGCGCTTACTGTCTGAAATTCGTGCATCTTTTTAGTTAGATACAAGGACAGAAGGAATACAGCCAGTGCTGCAGTCTTAACGCTCAGTGAATTATTGGTGCTTGCCGCCAGAAGAAAAGTCAGAATGACGATTTTATATTGTAAAGATGAACCTTCAGCAAGCCATTTCGTGAGCGAAAAAAAGCCATAAATTAAAACACCAAAAACCGGCAAGCCCAAGGTAACAATTAACTGAATCCAGAAATTTTCAATAATTGAAACTGACGAAAGCCTTGCCACAAGCTGCGAGAAACCTTCCGATCCGGCTCCTAATAAATAGCTCCCGGCATCGACGCGAAGCAGGAAGTCAACAGCATCTAGTCGAGCCATAGCAGACGCATCAAAAGTGAGTCTGGATGCAATGCCAAAGCCTATATGGGTATGGAAAATTGCAAGATAAAATCCGATAACCAGTAAGACGACTAAAAAAGGAAGAATAACCACATACAACAGCCTGTTTTTTTTGCTCAGTTTTCCTGTGAATGCATAAGTCCAGAGTATCAAAAAAGTGGCTAAAATATATACTGCAAGAGAAGCTCTAGTCGCGAAAGCCAATAATGCCAAAAGACACAGGATGAATATATTCCATCGCCAGAAACGGCTAATAGGTGAGATAAGAGCCACCAAGGCAACGGAAATCGTTATTAAAGCATTATTCAGGGGGTGAGCCATAAGCGCATTGGCCCGAAAAAACCAGTATGTTCCCGTTAAAGGGTTAGGAACAAGGTGGCTTCTGGTTGTGTACTCATAGATGGCAATTGAAGAGTTTAGGGTGATGATGTAAATAATAGCTTTGAATAGCTGCGTTGTGTGTTTTTTGTTTAGGTGGGCTGCAAGGATTAATGCTATCAATGAGTAGAGGTAAGTGTCGATGAAGTAAGCTGCCCCACCTATGCCCCACATGATAACTGTGTATAACATGGTAATGCAGGTGCATATGGTGGCTATAAAAATGGACTTGTTATTTATTGCGAAGTTAGATAGGAGTTTTCCGTAGCCGATGGCCCCACCAAGGATCAGCAGCGACGCAATTATCACCCAAGTGCCAGGGTGGATTTTTAAAACCGGATTTCCGCCTTCGCTTGTGTAGGGGTATATGTTGTTAAGAATCGTGTCGCCCAGTACCAATCTGAGACTTATAGATAATGCCAGTAGGTAAAAGGCAAGTGCAGAAGCAGATATTGTGTGGCGAGATATATTCAACTCTAAGGCCCAGTCAAAGTCTAACGAACGCAATCTGTAAGGCGTAATAAAGTTCTTTTAAATAGGTTTTTTGCCAGCATTTTTATTGGCAAGTTGGTGATTTTCATTGGTCGGCAGCAAAGTAGTCCCAGCCCGTTTGAATAAATTCCAATTATCAGGTTGGTGGCTTCAGTCAGTTCCTCAGAGTGATGAGTGCTTATAAAGTCAATGTCGTCAAATCTGCACGGGGGGCTATCAAGCTGGTTTCGGTATAGCTGGGTAATGTTCAGCAAGGAAATATCATCAAAATTTTTATATATTTGTAGTGCGGCGGCGTAAGCGCGGAATGTATCAACGTAAGCTGAGTCATTTCTATTGTTGGCTGTCACGCTATGGGGGTTGACGACGTACTCATGAAGCATGTCTTTCATTAAATAGATTGATCGTGCTTTTTGGAATACGCCAATGTTGGTTATCATGTCTTCGTTGATTTTTTGCCTCCATGGTATATTGTCTAAAGGTAAGTTTTTAAGTATTTCGGCTCGGTACAGTTTGTTCCATAATGCACCATCACCAAACTCGAGGTTACAAAAACGGCTAAATATATCTTGGTTGATTCGCTGATTTTTTTTAAAAGACGTCCTCTTTCTTAGTCTTTTTCTCTCTGGGCTTACTTGGTACGATCCGCATATGACCACATCAACGCTCTGAGAAATTGCTGCGGTATGCAGTTTTTCGAACATGTGCTCCGTTGCTATGTCATCTGCGTCTAGAAAGCCAATCCAAGGTGAAGAGGCTACTTTAATGCCAGCCAATCTTGCCTGATAAACGCCTCTATTTTCGTTAAATCTTATGGTCTTTATATTTTTGTTTTTTGTTGCCAAGATTTCAATTTTTTTCCAAGAGTCATCTCTTGATGAGTCGTCGACCAAAATAATTTCTAATGCAATATTTTTTTGCCTCAATAGTGAAGTTATTGAGGCTTCAATTCGGTTTGTTGCGTTGTATATTGGTACAATAACTGAAATATTTGGGGTTGTCATTTTTAGTTATTCGTGGTGCTGTGTTTTAGGAAATTTATTCCAAAGTAGGACGCAGAATTTAATTTTTCAGTTAGATTTTTTGGGGCTTCTTCAAGAATGAATTTTTCATTTTTAAAGGGCATTTTTTTGTTTGATAATAGCTTTTCGCATTCAAAACTTCTGGATAGGGATTCAATTCTCGCCTGGCCGCGTCCCTCATTCCTTATGACGAAAAATGGCTTCCCAAATATAATTGAGAAAACCATTCCGTGAAAAGAATCAGTTACCACATAGCGGCAATTGGCAAACCCAGCTAACCAGTCCAGGCAGCTCGGCATAATGAAGCTATCTAGGCTGCCTTGGAATTCATCAGTCACACTTAGTCGTGCCTGACAGGAATAAACCGGCTCATCCAACTGCTCGCTGGCTTGCTGTGCTAGAGTCTGTTTGGCCGGTGTTTTATCGAGGAAGTAGGTGTAAACGCCGTAGGGTTTGCTGCTCAGCCGCTCGGGGCCGATCAGTTGCTGGTAATCGGCCTTATCCAGCAGCAGGGTGGGGTCAAGTACGTGGCTGGCTTCTACACCAAGGTGTTTGCGGCACAGCTCGACGCCTGAGTCCTCGCGCACGCTGATGGAGTCGAACCGTTTGGCCAACGCCGCGCAGCGTCGGGTCTGCTCTTCGGTAAACTCCCATTCGTCCACGCCGAAGGATGATGCGTAGGCAATACGCTTAATTTCGAAGCCTTCAAGAAAATCGAGAAAGAAGTTTTCAATGTTCGGTGAATATTGGGGGCGCCAAGTTTGGTCGCTACCGACGATCACTGCGTCGTATTCCTCGCGGACAAAATGCGCCTTGAGTTTTGCAGTGCTGCCAAGTGGTTCAGATATGCTGAGGTTTTGGTCAATAAACGCTCGGGTGTGCTGCAGAATGGTCGGCAGATGGCGCTCGAAATTGATCGGGGCTTTGCGTTTGCCCAGTGCCTTTTGCAGTGTGCGATAGCCAAGGCGGGCAGCATGGTAAGCTAGACCTTTAGCATCCGGTTGGCGGTCAATAGTAACTGGGTTATGCCCCATGCGTTTAAGCACCTGCTGCAGCGCCCAAGCTTGCATGATGCCACCGTAGTTTGTTCCCAGAGGCTGGGTCATGATTGCTATTTTCATGCTTATTGATGCTCTACATTTTTCTGCTTTTTTTAATTTGTAGAAAAATTAAAAAATTTTCTACATGACTTGGTTGTAATTTTGGATAAATACTTCTTTTCCAGGTTGTCAAGCCCAAGCAGGTAAATCGTAATAATCGTGCTGGTGACATTAATAAGTAGCCCAAGAAAAAGAGTCAGGCCGCTCGCGCTTTCAAAAACCATAAGATAATTAATTGTCCCAGCAGTAGAGGAAACCATAATGACGCGACTGATAGTTAGTTTCAGGTAACGGACCACGGCCATACCTGTCAGACGCCGCAAGATAATCAGGCGAGCGAATAATGCAGTCGCTTCAAAAATGATGCTCGTCCAGAGCACCAGAGTCGGCTTTTGCCAAATAGTCAACGCTAGGAAGGATAGTGGCACATTGCAAAGCAATAACCCACCGACCACGGTCTGGTATAAGCGGATCTTCCCTGTGGCTTGGGCTAAGGTCATCATGGGCCGTGATAGGGATTCGATCAGTGAAGCGATGATTGTTAGTCTCAGAAATACTGCAGCGTATTCTGGGGGTGCCGCCAGCCAGATACCCAGCAGTTGCTCGGTATAAAGAAGTACCGGCATAGCGAGGGTGAGCAACAGAAAGAAGTTGTATTTCGATGCTTTCTGAACCAGTTCGTGCATCTGCTGATGCTGCCCGGCAGCGTATTGCTTGATAATCTGCGGATTGATAGCTGCTTGGACGTTCGACACGAATTGATTCAATGCACCATTGGCCTGAGAAGCGATGCTACGACCAGCATTGACGGCAGGGCCAAAGAAGATATTAAGCAGGACGTTATTACCATGCCCGGACATGGCTGCCGCCAGGTTTCCCCAGGTGCTCCAAGCGGTAAAACCGAGCATGCTGCGAAATCGCTCGCCATCCCAACCCCACTGCAACCGCACCGCCGGGAAGAGGGTGTGGTTGATCAGCAGGTAGCCGCTGAAGCTGATCAGTGCCACGCCCAACAACAGCGCGGCGTAGGTGCTCAGTTTGTCAGAGGCCAAGTATGACAATAGCAATACCGCCACCAGCTTGAGCAGTACATCGGTCATGCTCATCAGAGCAAACAGTCCCATGCGTTCGTTGGCCATGAGCATTGCGGTCAGGGGAACTGTCATCACGCTGACGGCAAATGCAGCGATCGACAGGTGATAGGCCGTGAGCGCGGCATCCAGCCGGTCGGGTGGGATGGTCAGTTGGGTACTGACGAACCAGTAACCAGCCGTTTCGGCCAGCAGCGCGATGCACATTGCCATCAGTGCGTGAATCTGCAGGCTGGTATTGAACAGACTGCGCAGATTGCTGCCCTCGTTCTGCCCGAGGTCAAAGGCAAAATAACGCTGGGTAGCAGTGGTCATCGCGCCTTGCATGAAGCCCAGCAGGGCCACAAAACCGGCCACCACATGGTAGGTACCAAAATCCTCGATACCGAGCACCTCCAATACAACGCGGGAGGTATAGAGGCCGACGGCCATGGCCAACAGCATGCGCATGTACAGCATGGCCGTGTTGCGCAATATGCGCTTGTGGTTGCTGGCTAGCATGGTTTCAGCACGACTCGATCACGCCGCGGGTATCCACCAGAGCTTTCTGGCTGAGTGCCGTCTTGCTCATGGTCCTGAATTCCTTGTGATCTACCAGCAGCACGATCACATCCGCCTCAGCCTGCGCTGCCTCGATGTTGGTCAGATTGAGCTTGCCTGTCAGCTTGCCCGGCAGTTCCTCGATATTCGGCTCCACAGCCACTACCGGGCCGGGATGGCTGGCAGCGATCTGCTGGGTAATTGCCAATGCCGGGCTTTCGCGCAGATCGTCGATATCCGGCTTGAAGGCCAAGCCGAAGCAGGCAATGGTCACATCCTTGGCAGTTTTTTCCGGATTGGCCTGGAGGAATTCGGCAACCGCCAGCTTGACCTTGTTCAATACCCATTCAGGCTTGCTGTCGTTCACTTCGCGGGCGGTGCGAATCAGGCGGGCTTCTTCCGGGGTCTTGCTGACGATGAACCACGGATCTACAGCGATGCAGTGGCCGCCGACGCCCGGGCCGGGCTGGAGGATATTGACGCGCGGGTGGCGGTTGGCCAGGCGGATCAGTTCCCAGACATTGATATCCAGCTTGTCGCAGATGATCGACAGCTCGTTAGCGAAGGCGATATTGACGTCGCGGAAGCTGTTTTCGGTCAGCTTGCACATCTCGGCGGTACGCGCATTGGTGATCACGCACTCGCCTTCGACGAAGATCTTGTACAGGGCTGCTGCGGCCGCCGAACACTTGGGAGTCATGCCGCCGATGACCCGGTCGTTCTGCACCAGTTCGCGCAGCACGTGGCCCGGCAGCACGCGCTCGGGGCAGTGGGCGATGCGGACATCGGAGTCTTCGCTGTGGGTCTGCGGGAAGCTCAGGTCCGGCCGGGCTTCGGCCAGCCAGGCGGACATCTGTTCGGTGGCGCCGACCGGGGAGGTGGATTCGAGGATGACCAGGTCGCCCTTTTTCAGCACCGGGGCGATGGCCTTGCTGGCGGACTCGATGTAGTCCAGGTCCGGCTCATGGCCATCCTTGAACGGGGTGGGTACGGCGATCAGGAAGGCATCCGCGGCTTCCGGGATAGTGGTGGCACGCAGGTAGCCTTCGGTCACGGCGGCATGTACCACCATGTCCAGGTCGGGCTCGACGATATGGATTTCGCCGCGGTTGATGGTGTCGACGGCCTTCTGGTTGACATCGACGCCGATGACGCGCTTCTTGCGCGAGGCGAACACGGCGGCGGTGGGCAGGCCGATATAGCCGAGGCCGATGACGGAGATGGTCTGGAAGGGCATGGGTCTTTCTTCCTTGAGTTGTCAGGATATATGTGGGGTGTGGCTTGTCCCCTCCCCCCTCTCTCCGAGGGGGAGGGGAGTTAGGGCGAAAGTTTGTTGATCAGCGCTTGGCGAGCAGGGCTTCAAGGATGCGCTGGCAGGCCTGGCCGTCGCCGTAGGGGTTGTGGGCGAAGCTCATGGCGCGGTAGGCGTCGCTATCCAGCAGCAGGCGGTTGAGTTCGCTGACCATGTTGGCGACATCGGTGCCGACCAACTTGACTGTACCGGCTGCTACTGCTTCGGGACGCTCGGTAGTATCGCGCATCACCAGTACCGGCTTGCCCAGCGAGGGTGCTTCCTCCTGTATCCCGCCGGAGTCGGTGAGGATGATGTGCGCTCGGCTCATCAGATGCACGAAAGGCAGGTAGTCCAGCGGCTCGATCAGGTGGATGTTATCGATGCCCCGGAGCAGGCGGTTGACCGGTTCGCGCACGTTGGGATTCAGGTGCACGGGGTAGACGATGTCGACTTCCGGGTGTTGCTGTGCGACTTCCATCAGGGCCTGGCAGATACGCTCGAAGCCACCGCCGAAACTCTCGCGACGGTGCCCGGTGACCAGGATCAGCTTGCGGGCCGGGCTGAGGAAGGCGGAGGGGGCAGAGGCGCGTGCATGCAGCTCGTGGTCTTCGTCCAGGCGCTTGACCACATCCAGCAGGGCATCGATCACGGTATTGCCGGTGACGACGATTTTCCCCGGATTGACCCCTTCGTTGAGAAGGTTGTCCCTGGAGTTCTCGGTCGGGGCGAAGTGCAGGTTGGCCAGCGCACCGGTCAGCTTGCGGTTGGCTTCTTCCGGCCAGGGCGAGTAGAGGTTGCCGGTGCGCAGGCCGGCTTCGACATGGGCGACAGGAATCTGGTGGTAGTAGGCTGCCAGGCTGGTCGCGAAGGTGGTCGCGGTATCGCCGTGCACTAGCACCATGTCCGGCTTGAACTTGCTGAAAACACCCTTCATGCCCTGCAGGATGGCGGTGCTGACGTCGGTCAGGTCCTGGCCGGGCTTCATGATGTTGAGATCGAACTCGGGCTCGATCCCGAACAGGTCGAGCACCTGGTCGAGCATTTCGCGATGCTGCCCGGTGACGCAGACCTTGGCGTCGAAGCGCTCGTCGGCGGCCAGGGCGAGGGCGAGGGGGGCCATCTTGATGGCTTCGGGGCGGGTGCCGAAGACGCAGAGGGTTTTCATGGGGTAGTCCTGGAGAAATGTTCTGCGGATTCCTTGCGGAGCGTCGCGAGCAGGTTCGCTCCCGCGCAGGAAGAGCTTTGGCTGGTTTCAGTAAATATCTTTGGAAAGCAGTGTGAACGGTGTCTTGATCAGGATCTTCAGGTCCAGCCACACCGACCAGTTGTTGATATAGGCCAGATCCAGCTCGACGCGCTTTTCCATCTTGTCCAGGGTTTCGGTCTCGCCCCGGCAGCCACTGACCTGTGCCAGGCCGGTGATGCCGGGCTTGATGCGGTGGCGGGTCATGTAGGCGTCGATCTTGCCGGTGTAGTAGTCGTTGTGTGCCACAGCGTGCGGGCGCGGGCCGACCAGCGACATGCGCCCCTGCAGCACGTTGATGAACTGCGGCAGTTCGTCGATGGAGGTGCGGCGGATGAAGCGGCCGATGGGGGTGATGCGGTCGTCGTTGCGGGTTGCCTGCTTGACCACCTGGTCGTCATGCATGCGCATGGAGCGGAACTTCCATACCTCGATGACCTGGCCGTTCCAGCCGTGGCGCTTCTGCTTGAAGATCACCGGGCCAGGGGAGGAGCGCTTGACCAGTAGGGCGATGGTCAGCATCAGCGGGCTGAGGGCGAGCAGTGCCAGCAGGGCGAAGACGCGGTCCATCGCCGCCTTGGTGAAGGCGGCAGTGGGGTAGGCGGTCAGTGGGCTCTCGTTGAGATGGATGGCCGGCAGGCCGCCGATGTCGCTGACCGAGTGGTTGAGCAGCATCATGCTGGCCAGATCGGGAATCCATACCACGTCGACGTTGGCGTCCAGCAGGTCGATGTACAGGCCCTCGATCTGCTCGGCTTCGGCCAGCGGCAGAGCGATGTATAGCCGGCGGATGTTGTGCTCGGCGATCAGCGCGCGCAGGTGCTCGAGTCCGCCCAGGACGGGGTAGAGGCTGTTGCTGGGAAGTTCGGACCTGTCGGAGGCGACCAGACCGACCAGGGGCTCGTGCCGCTGGCGTACCAGCTTGTCGGCCAGCTCTAGGGCGAGGTCGCCGGTACCGACGATCAGCGAGGTGCGCTCAGTCTGCAGCTTCTGGTGATAGCGACGAGATACGTGCTGCAGCGGCAGGTAGGTGCCAGCCTGGATGGCGAAGCCGAGCAGCGCCCAGGTCAGGGTGACTTCGCGGGAGAACAGTTCGCTGGTCTTGGTGACGAAGGCAACTGCGGTGAGGCCGGCCAGCAGCAGCAGCCAGCCGCCGAGCAGGCGGCCAAGGCCGGTGAGGTAGCCGTGGCGCTTGTCGTAGACGCGCAGCAGGGCGTAGGCGGGCACCGAGGCAAGCACCGCGAATACGGCGAGGGTGCGGTAGGGGGTGCCGAGCTCGCCGGTCTTGATGATGGCCAGTGCGCCGAGCAGCAGGATGGCCAGGGTGATGGCTACTAGCCATTGACCCCAGAAGGTCAGGCCGCGGCCGCCGGGCAGGATGGTTTCGCGTTTGCGGGTCACGGGATGAGCCTTGCTCTGGAGTGGAACGCTATAGCCCCGGGAGTGGGCATCATGCCGCTGGAGGCTTGTTCTGACCAATGGCGCGGTCATGACTCTGCGGTGCGGGGCCCGGGGAGTGTCCTGGTGGGCAGTGGAGGTCTTGGGCATCGTCCTGAGCCTGTGTGCGGGCAGCGGGCGCATGGATTGCGCCGCGCTGCGGGTGACTGGGGTGCTATTGGCAGATCTTGCGATCCTGCTTCTCGGTGGCAGCGAGGTTGTCGCACAGCACCTCGGTCATGCCGGTTTGGCCGGCGATTTCGAGCAACTTCCGTGCCTCGCCTGTACTGTGTTTCACGGTCATGCGTGCGGCTTCGAGAGTCGCCTGGCGCTGTTGCGTGTCCAGTTGCGGCCAGGCGATCAGGCCGATTTCCGCCCGGCTGCGGTTGATGGCGAGGCGCGTCGGGCCGAGGTCGCGGGCTTGTTCGAGGGCATGGGCGAACTCGCCGTCGAACTCGAGCAGGTAGAGCTTGGCGTAGGCCAGGGCGGTCCAGTTGTCCGGCCAGGTCGGACGAACCCGGCTGGCGGCGCGGAAGGCCTCCAGGGCGGCGCGGCGCGACTGCTCGGCCTCGGCGGCCCCGAACGGCTGGCGGTACTGTTTCCACTGCTGGACGTGACCGAGGCGCTGCAGGTATTCGCCATTGTCGCCGGGATGGAGATCGACGGCGCGCTGCGCGGCGTCATGGGCGATCTGCCAGGCACGCGGGCTGGGCTCTTCGCCCTTGACGGTCCAGTCGTCGAGAAAGGCCTGGGTCTGGTAGGCCGCGATGGCGGCGAGCAGCAGGCGGCTGCCGGTGTAGAGCAGCGGCAGGCTGAGGGCGATGGCCAGCAGGATGGCGAAGCGCTGGGCGAGCGGCTTCGCGTCTTGCGTGGTGCTGCGCGAGCGGTTGCGGCGCCGACTGGGGAGCGGGACGGTGGTGGTCATCGAGCTGGGGCGTTCTTCTGCGGGTGTTTGACCGGCGCTGAGTGCCGTGCCCCTCCCTCTGTGGGGAGGGGCTGCTGGTCAAACGAAATGGTGTTGGGCGATCTGCCAGGGGGTATCCTTGACCAGGCGCTCGGCCTGGCTGTCGCCGACGATGCGTGCGGCGTGCTCCATTCCTTCGGAGAGTCGGGGCGGGCGGTGCTGCTCGTTGTGGGCGTCGCTGGCGAGGATGGTGACCAGGCCCTGTTGCAGCAGGGTATGGGCGATGCCCTGGGCGGTGCCGCCGAAGTGGCCGGCGACGGCTCCGGCAGTGACCTGCAGCAGGCAGCCCTGCTCGATGAAGGGCTTGAGCTTGTTCGGCGCGCGCATGATGCCCTTGTTGCGTTCGGGGTGGGCGATCATCGGGACGACATTGCGCTGCAGCAGCCAGGCGGTGAGTCGTTCCGCACCGAAGGGGACTTCGCCGTGCGGGAACTCCAGCAGCAGCACTTTCCTGTCCTGCCAGCGGCCGAGGAAGGGAAGGGCGCCGTCGGCGAGGCTGGCCATCAGTTCCATGCCGAAGCGTACCTCGGCGGCCCAACTGACCTGCAGCTCGATGCCGGCCTCGGCCAGGCCGGTGGTGAGGGTGTGGTGGGCCTGGTGGATGCTCTGGCGGTCGTTGTCGTAGCGGCCGGGGTGGATGTGCGGAGTGCAGACGATGTGGGTGATGCCGTCCTGTACCGCGATGCGCGCCAGTCGCAGGGCGGTTTCCAGGTCGGGGGCGCCGTCGTCGATACCGGGGAGCAGGTGGTTGTGCAGGTCAATCATCGGTGTGTTCTGGTATCACGGTATGGCCGCAGAACGGCTGGTGATGCGTTCCCACGCGGGAGCGTGGGAATGATCGGGATTGCAGCAGTGCCGCGGAGCGGCCGGTGATGCGCTCCCACGCCGGAGCGTGGGAGCGATCGGTTCGTGGCGAATGAATTCGCCCCTACAGCGGGCTCTGTGACTTATGCCTTCTGGGCGTCGTTGCTGTAGCCGTAGTAGTCGTAGTAGCCGCCGTAGCTGTAGCCCTGTTTCTTGGCCTTCTGGATGTCGACCTGGTTGAGGATGACGCCAGTGACTGGGGCGTTGTTCTGCAGCAGCTGGCCGACGCCTTTCTGCGCCAGCGGAACGGGCGTGGCTTCGGACTTGATCACGTAGAGCAGGGCGTTGGCATGGGTGGCGAGCACGGTGGCGTCGCTGACCGCCTGGGTCGGCGGTGAGTCGATGACCACGCGGTCGTACTTGCTGCGCAGGAATTCGAGGACCTTCTCGAAGCGCGACGACGACAGCAGCTCCAGTGGGTTCGGCGGCACGGCGCCGGCGCTGAGCATGTCGATGCCGTCGACGTGCTTGATGCACTCCTCCAGCTTGGCGGTACCGGCGATCAGGTTGGCCAGGCCGGGGGTGCCGACTGCGAAGTCGAAGTTCTTCGCCAGGGTCGGGCGGCGCATGTCGGCGTCGATCAGCAGCACCTTTTCCATCTGGCCGAGGGCCATGGCCAGGTTGGCGGCAACGGTGCTCTTGCCTTCGCCGGGAACGGAGGAGGTGATCACCAGAACCTTGTGCGGATCGTCCATGCCGGAGAGCACCACGCCGGTGCGGATGGTACGGATCGATTCGCTGAAGCTGCGGTCCTTGTTGTCGCTGAACAGGTGGGCGACTTCCGCGCGCTGCTTGTTCTTGACCAGTGGCAGGATGCCCAGCACCGGCAGGTTGAGCTTGTTCTCCACCTGCTCGGTGCTCTTGAAGGTATTGTTCAGCGCTTCAAGCAGCAGAGTCAGGCCGATACCAACGAACAGGGCGAGCAGGCCGGCGATGGCGACGATAAGCGACTTCTTCGGCTTGACCGGGAGGGTCGGCACCACGGCCTGGTCGACCACGCGGGCGTTGGCGCTTTCCAGGTCGGAGGTGGCGCTGGTTTCCTTCAGGCGGTTGAGGAAGGTGTCGTACAGGGCGCGGTTGGCTTCCACCTCGCGCTGCAGTTCGCGCAGCTTGAATTCCTTGCGCGAGATGTGCTGGATCTGTGCCTTGTTGGCGTCCACCGAAGCGCGCAGCGAGCCTTCGTTGGCCACGGCCAGCTGGTAGTTGCGCTCGATGCCGGCGACCACCTGTTCGACCTGGCCGCGCAGGCTGGCGGAGGCAGCGGCCAGTTCGGTGCGCGCGGCCTCCATGGTCGGGTGGCGGGCTCCGTAGCGCTTGGACAGTTCGTCCACCTTGGCCTGGGCCTTGGCCTGGTTGGCCTTGAACTGCTGGATCAGCGGGTCGCCCAGTACTGCCGGAATGCTGGCGAGCTTTTCCCAGCCGCCGCCGCGGCTGGACTGGATCTGCCGGTACATGCTCTCCGCCTCGGCGCGCTGGCGGCGCGCATCGACCATGCGGTCGCTGGTGGCCGACAGCTCGGCGGCACTGATGGTCGCCACGCCGTCGATGTCCACCAGATTCTCCTTCTCGCGGAAGGCCTGCAGCTTGTCCTCGGCATCCTTGAGCTTGACGCGCAGCTCGGAGAGGCGGCTGTTCATCCAGTTGGTGGCGGTCATGGACATTTCCATGGTCGCCTCCAGCTGGCCCTCGATGAAGCCGTTGGCCAGGGCGTTGGCGGCCTTGGCGGCCATGCGCGCATCGGCCATCTCGACCTCGACGCGCACCAGCTGGCTCTTGCCTTGCGGGGCGACGCTGATGCGCTTCATGAAGGACTTGGTGACTTCGTCGAAGATCATCGCTTCGGTCGGGTCGACGCCTTCCTCCAGGTCTTCCGGCAGGGTGGCGGGCACGACCTGGCTGACCTTGAAGTTGGCCAGCAGACCGCCGATGTCGATCAGCGGCTCGGGTTGCTGGCGCGGGTCGAATTCGGGGTGGGTGGTCAGGTTCAGCTGCTTGACCACGCGCTCGGCGAGGGCTCGCGACTTGAGCAGCTCGAACTGGGTCTGCAGGTATTCGCTGCCGGTGCCGTCCAGGCCGTAGATCTGCTCGATGGACACCACGTTTGCCTGCTTCTGTTCGATCAGCAGGGTGGCGCCCGCGCGGTAGATGGGCGTGATGTTCAGCACGGCGAGCACGGCCACCATAGCGACCACCAGCACCAGGGTGATGATGCTCCACTTGCGCCGCCAGATGGTCTGCCACAGCTGCAGCAGGTCGATCTCGTCATCGTCCTCGTCGACGCGCTGGGCGATCAGGTTGCGCTCGTTAATCTGGGCGTTGCTTTCCATTCTTAGAAGAAACCCTGGTCAATGGTGATGGTGTCGCCGGGCATGACGATGGTGTCGAGGGTGGCCGGTTGCGGAGTACGGCTGGAATCCTGGTCGCGAATGATGGTGATGCGGCCGGTCGAGGCGCGCTCGGTCAGGCCGCCTGCCAGGGCCACGGCGCGGCGCAGGGTCAGACCGGGCTGGAACTTGTAGCCGCCGGGGGTCTTGACTTCGCCGCTGATGAAGAACTCGCGATACTCCAGCACGCTGACCGAGACGCGCGGGTCGACCAGGTAGTCGCCCTTGAGGCTTTCCGTGAGCACCTTTTCGATTTCCGTGGCGGTCTTGCCCTTGGCGCGCACTTCGCCGATGAAGGGGTAGGAGAAGATGCCGGCATCGTTGAGGCGTACTTCCTCGAAGCTGAGGTCGGGTTCGCCGAAGACACTGATGCGGATGACGTCGCCGGAGGCCAGCTTGTAGGTGGAGTTGCCTTCAGCCATGGCCATGCTGCTGTTCAGCAGGATCAGGCCGAGGATCAGGCGGAGGAAGTAACGGATGACCATGTGGCTCGGGTTCTCTGTTGGGGCGGTGCAGATGGGAGGGGGCGTTCGCCCCCTCCTGGCCGGCTGCAAGGGATTACAGGCTGGCGTTGAGCGTCAGGGCGTAGATGTTGCGCTCGTAGCTCTCGTTGATGGCGTCGGAGTCGTTCTCGGCGTACTTGTAGCCGATGCCGACGTCCAGCCAGCGACGCATTTCGTAGGTCAGGCCGATGCCGAAGCTGTCGAGCTTGTCTTCGCGGGTGATGTCCTGGTACTTGCGGTCGCTGCGGGTGTAGCTGACGTTGGAGGTCAGACGCTCGGCCCAGTCATGTTCCCAGCTCAGGGTGGTGGTCTGGGTCTTGATGGTGGAAGCGTTGTCCTCGCCCTCGTCGAAGCCGCGGCGGGTGTTCAGGTTGAAGCGCGAGTAGGTGCGCGGCTCCCAGGTGGCGCCGACTTCCCACATGCCGGTGGACTTTTCGCCGACGCGCGAATCGTCGAAGTCCTTCTTCTCGCGACCGAACTTGGCGGTACCGGTGGTCTTGGCGGTGGCTTCCCAGGTCAGACCGGCAAGCAGGCCGGTGTTGTCGCTGTTCTTGCGACGGCCGGCAGTGTTGGTGTAGTCGTAGTCGGTGTAGCGACCTTCCAGCAGGGCCTTGGTCTTCGGCGCGATGCGGTAGTAGAAGGTGCTGCGCAGCGCGGTGGTGTCGCGCTCCTTGTCGGCATTGAGGCCGTTGCTGTTGGTGTAGCGCAGTTCCTCGTAGTTGGCACCGAAGTCGATCTGCGCACGGGCGCTCTGGGCGCCGAAGGTGTACACGCCACCGACGTTCTTGGTGTTGTACATGTCGTTCTCGACATTCTGGTCGACCGAAGCGGTCTCCTCGATGTCGTGGTAGCCGGCATTCAGCTTCAGGCGGTTGCGCGCATCGAACTCGAAACCGGCATCGGCCGTCAGGTGATGGTCGGTGTTGTTGTCCTTGTGGCTCGAGTGGAAGGTGTCGCTGACCGCGGTGTAGCTCAGCTTGTAGGCGCTCTTGCGGCCTTCGGCGCCGAGGCTGAAGGTCGGGGCGATGGTGGTGATCCAGGACGACTCCTCGTTGCGTTCCACTTCGCGGAAGTTGTCGTCGTAGCGTTCGCTGACCTGCAGGGTCGGGGTGAATTCGAGGCCGTCGGCCAGCTTGATGCTCGCGGCCTCCAGGGCCAGCACGCTGCTGCTGGCGGCGGAGACGGCCAGCGCCAGCAGGCTGATGTGCAGTTTCTTGCTCATTGAAAAAAATTCCTTTCCTGCAAGGGGCAGGGGATGGTTACCGGGATGGCGGCATTCCTGCCGCCATCGGGGGGTTAAGTCCGGGAGGCGGATCAGTTCTGGCTGGCAGGGGTGCTGCTGCCGCCGCCGCCGCCGGTGCCGCTCGGGATGCCGCCGGTGGTGGTAGTGGTGGTGCCGCCGGCGCTGCCGCCTTGCGCGCTGTCGGTGCTGACGCCGGCAATGGAGGCCACGCCCTTGCCGTCAGGGCTGACGCCTACGCTGACGGCGAAGCTTGCGGCGGCAGCGGTGGCAGCGCTGGCTACGGCTTCTTTGGCGGCCTGGCCCTGGGCGGCATCCACGGCAGCCTTGCCGATGGCAGCGGCGGTCTCTGCGTCGCGTGCGGTGGCTACGGCGGCACTGGCGATGGTGGTGGCCTGAGCCGGCGCGGCGGCGACGGCGGCGCCGGTGATGGCTGCAGCCTGGGACGGGTTGGCAGCAATGGCGGCGGTGACGATGGCAACAGCAGCTTCCGGATTGGCGGCAACCACGGCAGCGATGGCTTGAACCAGCGCTTCGCCTTCAGCGGCAGCGACAGCCTGGGTTTGCTCTGCGGTCAGGGCGATGCCGGCAGCGCTCAGGGCATCGACAGTGGCTTGATCCGCCATGGCCTGGCCGGAGGCCAGTGCCAGGGCGATGGAGAAGGCGGTAAGGGTTTTACGCATGTTCAACGTCCTCGTTGTTTACAGCTGGTGAACTTGCCGATATCGGTGTGGCAAGGAGATATCAGAGGTGCAGCGCAGGCCTGCAGAATGTGCGCCTGAGCTGCAGATTGTATCTATCGGCAGTTCAGCGGCTTTCTACAGACCGGTCTCGATCGTCACTGTGCGCGCATTTTGCCTGTATTGCTCTTGCAAGGCACGGGCCAATTGCCGTTTTGCGATGTCCTCGCCATGCACCAGGCGGATTTCGCTCGGCCAGTGGCGCATGCGGGTGACGAAGCTGACCAGTCCCTGCTGGTCGGCATGGGCGGAGTAGCCGCCCAGGGTTTCGACGCCGGCGCGGATGTCGATGCGCTCGCCGTCGAGGTCGACGTAGCCGCCGCGCGGGCCGTATTGCTGGATGGCCTGGCCGGGCGTGCCCTTGGCCTGATAGCCGACGAACACCACATTGTGCCGTCTGTCGCCGAGCATTGCCTTGAGGTAGTCGACGATCCGGCCGCCGGCGCACATGCCGCTGGCGGCGATGACGATGGCCGGGCGGCCGCTCTGCGCCAGGTGGCGCACCATGCTCAGGTGGTCGCTGTGGCTGTCGACGGTTATCAGGTTGGCGAACCCCAGCGGGTTGCGGCCCTTGCCGACGCGGCGCAGCGCTTCCTTGTCCCAGTAGGGTTGCAGCTGCTGGTAGACCTCGGTGAAGCGGCTGGCCAGCGGCGAGTCGAGCACGATCGGCAGGCCGGGCCAGGGGTTGTCCTGCGGGGCGCCGCTCTTCTCCGCGGCGGGGAGCTTCATCCGGTGGATGATGTCTTCCAGTTCGTACAGCAGTTCCTGGGTGCGGCCGATGCTGAACGCCGGGATCAGCACGCTGCCGTTGTCGACCAGGGCCTTCTCGATGACCGCCTGCAGTTGCCGGCGGCGGTTGGCGCGCGAGGCGTGGCGGCGGTCGCCGTAGGTGCTTTCCAGCACCAGGGTGTCGGCCTTCCACGGCGATTTCGGCGCCGGCAGCAGGGGCGTATGGGTGGCGCCCAGGTCGCCGGAGAAGACGATGCGCCGTTTTTCGCCGCTGCTGCGATAGCGCAGGTCGCACTCCACATAGGCCGAGCCGAGGATGTGGCCGGCACGTTGCAGGCGGATGCGCGCGTGCAGTTGCGGATCGTCGACTATGCTGAACCAGGTCTTGTACGGCAGCGCGATGGTGCGCATCCCGATCAGGCTGAGATAGCGCTCGAGCAGTTTCGCGTCGCGGCTGACGCCGAGGCGGAAGGCGTCTTCCAGCACCAGCGGCAGCAGGCGGGCCGAGGGCTCGCTGCACAGGATCGGCCCCTTGAAGCCCGCGGCGAGCAGTTGCGGCAGGCGGCCGATGTGGTCGACGTGCACGTGGGTGGCGACGAGCGCCCGGATGTTCCGGGTGTCGAAGCCGATCTGCAGCTGCTCGGCGTTGCCCAGGCCGTCGGCGGAGGTTTCCGCTCCCTGGAACAGTCCGCAGTCGATCAGCAGGCTATGCTGGTTATCCAGCAGCAGTTGGTGGCAGGAGCCGGTAACGCCGTGGGCGGCGCCGTGATGCAGGATTTGCGGGTAGGCCATGATGTCAGTCCGTTAACGGGGCCGTGGTTGCCGCACTTCGGGCACGCTACCGCCCCAGGATTTTCCGTCATATCCTGAGAACGTGGCTTTGTGCATATGCATGCCAGCCGGCTACACGCAGCTTGCGTGTCCGGTTCGGCAGTCGAGTCGAGATTATGGGGGGTGCTACTGGGGTAGCCCTGTTCCCTGGGTCCGTTTATCAGCCATTTATTGTGTGGTCTGTCACAGGCTCCTGTCTGTAAGCTTTTTTCCCTATTCCGGTTATTCGGCCTTGCGAATGCTTGATAGCGGCACGCGGACTTTCTGTTCCCGGTGCAGTATGTTCATCAGCAGTACCACGCGCTCGTTACCGTCCATGGACAGGAAGATGGCTTCCAGCTCGGCGAAGGCGCCGTCGTTGAGGCGCACCCTGTCGCCGGCTTCGAGCAGCTGTTCGGCGGGGACGGCGCAGCAGCGCTGCTGCAGGCAGTCGATCAGTTCCTGGCTGACGGGCAGGGGCTGGTTGCCGAAGCCGACCACGCGGCTGACGCCGCGGGTGGAGCGCAGCGGTGCCCAGTTGTCGAGCTGGCTGAGCTGGATGAACAGGTAGCCGGGAAACAGCGACTCTTCGAGCATCTGGCGCTGTCCGCGCAGCAGGCGTTCGCGGGTGTGGCGGGGGCGGTAGCAGGTGTAGCCCTGGCGCTGCAGATTTTCTTCGGCGCGCTCGTCCTGGCGCGGCTTGCACTGGATGAGGTACCAGGCGTGCTGCGGGCTGGATGCTTGCTGCTCGGGCGTGAGGCTGCTGCTCATGCGGTTTTCGTCCTTGTCTTGCGATCGGCCGGCGCCTTCGGCGACGCCCACCCTGCAAGTTTTTTACGTATGGCCGGATTCTGCCATGTGTCGGCGCTTTTGACATCCACATGGTATCCACTTGGCATGCAGCATGTCGGATGACGGCTTGTTGGCGAGCCTGATCGGGGCTCCGCAGTCCCGGTAATGCTGAAGTGACCACCCGACGGCGAAGTGCCGCCCGGTGAACTACCTTTGCAGAAAGGCTTAACCTTTTATATGGGCAATGGTGGTGTTCATGAGCGCGAACCGGGCTTCTCTCCGTTATCGGCTGTTGCGCCTCCCTTCGGGCCACAAGCGCCTGCTGCAGCTCGCGACCGATGTGCCGCTGATCTGGCTGGCGTTGTGGCTGGCGCTCCAAGGGGGGCTGGGCGATGCCGGTCTTGTCGAGCCCTTCGGCCACCATGCCTGGCTGTTCCTCGTCACCCCCGCGCTGGCCGTGCCGGTGTTCATTCGCCTGGGGATGTATCGGGCGGTGATGCGTCGCCTCGGCAATGCCGCGCTGTTCGCCATCGCCAAGGCGGTGAGCCTGTCGGCGCTGCTGCTGGCGCTGGTCGTCCTTCTGGCCGGCGAGGCTGCCGCCGCGGTGCCGCGCTCGCTGGTCTTCCACTACTGGCTGCTGAGCCTGCTGCTGCTGGGCGGGCTGCGCATCGCCATGCGCCAGTACTTCACCGGCGACTGGTTCAACCTGCGCGCGCCGTCCCTGCTGCGTCAGTCCGGGTTGCCCCGGGTGGCGATCTACGGGGCCGGCATGGCCGGCAACCAGCTGGTCCATGCCTTGATCGCGGGGCGCAGCCGGCGCCCGGTGGCGTTCATCGACGACGACCTGCAGCTGGCCCACCGGGTGATCGCCGGGCTGCCGGTGTATCCGCCCAACCTGCTCGAGCGCATGCTCAAGGAAACCGGCGCCGAGGAGATCCTGCTGGCGATTCCCTCGGCCAGCCGGGCGCGGCGACGGCAGATCCTCGACATGCTCGAGTCCTGCTCGCTGCCGGTGCGCACCATGCCGAGCATCGCCGACCTGGCCGGCGGGCGGGTGAAGGTCGAGGATCTCAAGGCGGTGGACATCGCCGACCTGCTGGGGCGCGATCCGGTGGCGCCCCGCCCCGAGCTGCTGGAGCGCTGCATCCGCGGCCAGGTGGTGATGGTGACCGGGGCGGGCGGTTCCATCGGCGCCGAGCTGTGCCGGCAGATCCTCGACGGCGGGCCCACCGTGCTGATCCTCTTCGATCACTCGGAGTTCAATCTCTACACCATCCAGAACGAGCTGGAGCAGCGCATCGCCCGGGAGAGCCTGCCGGTGCGCCTGGTGTCGACCCTCGGCTCGGTGCGCTATCCGGTGCGCATGCTCGAGGTGATGCAGATCTGGAAGGTCGACACCGTGTACCACGCGGCGGCCTACAAGCATGTGCCGATGGTCGAGCACAACGTGGCCGAGGGCGTGCTCAACAACACCCTGGGCACCCTCTATGCCGCCCAGTCGGCCCTGCGCGCCGGCGTGCGCAACTTCGTGCTGATCTCCACCGACAAGGCGGTGCGCCCGACCAACGTGATGGGCAGCACCAAGCGCATGGCCGAGCTGGTGCTGCAGGCGCTGGCCTGCGAGCCGCAGGTGGTGCTGTACGGCGAGCCCGACCTGCCGGCGCAGCCCAACCGCACCCGCTTCGTGATGGTGCGCTTCGGCAACGTGCTGGGCTCTTCCGGCTCGGTGATCCCGCTGTTCCGCGAGCAGATCCGCCGCGGCGGGCCGATCACCGTGACCCATCCGGAAATGACCCGTTACTTCATGACCATCCCCGAGGCCGCGCAGCTGGTGATCCAGGCCGGCTCCATGGGCGACAGTGGCGACGTGTTCGTGCTGGACATGGGCGAGCCGGTGAAGATCGCCCAGATGGCGGAGAAGATGGTGCATCTCTCCGGGCTGACGGTGCGCTCGGAGGCGAACCCCGATGGCGACATCGACATCGAGTTCACCGGCCTGCGTCCGGGGGAGAAGCTCTACGAGGAGCTGCTGATCGGCGACAACGTGCTGCCGACCGAGCACCCGATGATCATGCGCGCCAACGAGGTGCACATGCCGTGGGAGGAGCTCAAGGCGCTGATGGTCGAGATGGTCCAGGCGATCCGCGTCGACGACTACCCGCTGGTGCGGGAGCTGCTGTGCCGGATCGTCAGCGGCTACACGCCGGATGCCGATGTCGACTGGCTGCACGGCCAGGAGGAAGCCGCCCCGTCCGCGGCCCGGGAGCTGGGCGACGAGGTGAGCGAGGCGGTGGGGTCGGGAGGGCGCGGGCGCTAGCGCCGCGGGCTGCCGCCGGGCCGGAGCGGCGGCGGGCTCAGTCGTTGAGGTGGCGGAGGAACAGCGCCGTTCTGAGCAGCCGGGAGGGGGTCCGGCAGACGCGCAGGAAGGGTTGCTGGATGGCACCGAAGGCGCGGAAGAAGCGCTCCACGGGTTCGAGCATCGAGCCCTCGAAATCGAAGCGCCGGGTGACGGTCGCCGCGAAGCGGATCGCTTCCCACATGCACAGGCTGGTGGCGCCGCTGTTGCGCAGCTGGGGATCGCCGCCGCCCATCAGGTAGTAGGCGCTGTTCTCGTCCCAGATCAGATAGACCCCCGCATGGTGGCGCCCCTGCTCGTCTTCGGCGATGAAGATCCGGCGTGCCTGGCGGGCGCTGCAGGTGCGGTCGAGTCGCTCCATCAGCGATTCGCTGTGGGGCGGTGGCAGGCCCTGGCGGTCGAAGGTCAGGCGGTTGAGGGCCAGGAATTCGGCGAGGCCGAGATCGTCGCGGATGCGGATCCCGAAGCGCTGCTGGGCCTTGCGGATCTCGCGGCGGATGTTGTCCTGCAGGTCGTTCCACAGCGCCTGCGGGTCGCTCAGGTCGGGCAGGATGTAGGTGTAGCGGGTGGTCTGCCGGAAGCCCTTGCCCGCCGGCAGTCCGCCGCTCTGGCTATAGTGCCAGTTCTGGGCGTAGTGATGGCAGTCCGGCAGGCGCTCGATCAGGGCCTGCACCAGGCCGTCGCGCCGGGTGCAGGCCGCGGCCGGCCCGCCGTCGTCTGGCCGCAGCCAGGGGCCCAGCGTCTGGGTGAGGGCGGGCTGGGTGAGCAGGGTCAGGCCCAGGCGCCTCTCCGCGTAGTAGGGCAGGGTCGCCACTATCCTGCCGTGCCTTTCCACGAGGGCGACATCCCAGTTGTCCTCCCCCGCGGTAGCGTCGAGCCACCAGGGCTGGCTGAACAGGGGAATCGAGCGTTCGGTTGCGCACAGGCGTCGATAGGCATCTTTGTCGTTCACGATTGGCTTCGCACGAGGCTGATTCGGTTTCGAGGGGCTGCGGCAGCCTCCTCAGTTGCTGGTCTGGGTCTGCCTCCGCGCATCCGGCGAGGGGCAGGCGAATATGTTCGGCAAGGCCCGTTCCAGCTTCTCGTCCAGCTTCTCGGTCAGGGACAGCACGTAGGGGACGTTGAGGTGCTCGGCGTCGCGGTACATCAGGTGGTCGTTGGTCACGGTGATGCAGGTCCGCGGCGTGCAGAAGTACTCCGACATGTCGATCAGGCGCAGATTGCCGAGGCTGCGCAGCAGGGCCAGGGAGGGATCGGTTCCGGCCAGGGCCTGCTCGCGCGGCTTGGAGCAGGCCAGCGCATTGGCCGGGTGCCGGGCTATGCAGGTGGCGGCGTCGAAGTCGAAGGTGGGGTTGTCGCGGATGGCGATCACCGGAATGCCGAGGCTTTCCAGCTTCTTCCATTGCTCCACGTAGGACGGCGGGACGTGCTCGGGCGATTCGGGGCGGGTCGCTCGCGTCGAGTTGGTGACGACTGCCAGGGGCCTGAGCAGCGACAGCTGCTCGATCAGCAGGCGGTTCCATTCGATGCACGAGGGGTCGGAGTCGGCCAGCGGGCCGAGCGGGCAGGAGCTCTTGGTGATGTTGAGGATCTTCACGCGGCTTTCCTTGCCGATGGCGTCCAGCGCCGGCAGCCACTGGGCTGCGTGCGAGCCGCCGACCAGGGCGACCGAGGCCTGGGCGCTGGTGTCGCCGTAGGTGCAGATCTTCACTTCCGGGGAGGTGATGTCCTGGTGGCAGCCGTCGGCGTAGGCGTCGGGCAGCAGATCCTTCACGGCGATCAGTTCGTCATGCGGGATCTGGCTGGCGTCCTGCTGCTCCGCGAGGCTGGTGAAGTCGTCGCTGTGGGCCTGCTGCAGGCTGTCGTGCATCCGGGCGGTGATGGTGTGGTGGATGTAGTAGTGCCAGGACGCGGCGGTGGCGAGCACTGGAGCGAGGAAGGCGCCGCCGATCAGATAGGGAGCCCAGGTCCTGCCGGGCTCGAACTTCTTTTTTCGGAGGGGCTCCTCGATGTAGCGGTGCGTCGCCAGCGCCAGCACGACGGCGAGCAGGATGATCGCCAGCCCCAGGAGCAGGCTCGGGCGCCGGCTGCCGGTGTACTCGAGGGCGAACACCAGCAGCGGCCAGTGCCACAGGTAGATGCCGAAGGACACCTTGCCGATGGCGGTCAGCCAGGGATGGGCCAGCAGGCGGTTGGCCACAGGCCTCGCGCCCCCGGCGCCGGCGACGATCAGCAGGACGGCGGCGCCGACCGGGATGGCGGCGATGTAGCCCGGGAACCGCTGGGTGGCCGGCACCAGCACGCCGCACAGCAGCAGGGCCAGGAGGCCGGCGGCGCCCATGCCGCCGCGCAGCGCGGCGCCGGGCTTGAGGTGCGGCAGCAGGAAGGCCAGCAGCGCCCCGGTGAAGAACTCCCAGGCGCGGGTGGCCGGATCGAAATAGGCGCTGGCCGGGCTCCTGGCGGTTTCGAGCAGCGAATAGATGAAGGAGGCCGCGACCACCGCGGCCATGGCCGCGATGCAGGGCAGGGGCGAGCCTGACCCTTTCGAGCGCCCGAGCAGCGGGGCCAGGATCAGCGGCAGGAGAGCGTAGAACTGCACCTGGATGGACAGTGCCCAGAACTGCTGGACCGGACTGGGCGGCAGGTCCCGCGCCAGGTAGTCCACCGAGGACTGCATCAGGCCGAGGTTCTCGATCTGCAGGGCGCTGTAGATGACCTCGCGGATGAACTGGGTCCACAGCGGCTCCGGCACGAAGAAGTAGCCGAGGAGCAGGGTGGCCAGCAGCACGGTGCAGGCGGAGGGGGCGATGCGCTTCACCAGGTTGCCCCAGAACCGCAGCGGGCTGATCCGCGCGCTGCTCTCGAGCTGGCGGATCAGCACCCCGGTCATCAGGAATCCGGAGATGACGAAGAACACGTCGACTCCGCCGGACACCTTGTTGATCCAGATGTGGTAGATGGCGATCAGGATCGCCCCCAGGGCGCGTACGCCCTGGATGTCGTCCCGGTAGGTGTCTCGTGCGTCGATCCAGTGGGCGGCGCTCATGGGCAGTCTCCTGGCTTGGCGAGGCGGGTCTCGGCGATCACGGCATGACCCAGCGGACGACCTCGAAGCTCTCGGCGTACTCGGCGCCGATCTGCACGCCGCGCGTCCGGGCCAGGGCGAAGATGAACTCCTCGGAGGTGTAGTCCTTGCCCCGCTGCGACTGGTAGTGCCGGAGGGCCTCCACCTTGCGGCCGAGCTGCTCGGCCGAGACCTTGACGAAGACGGTGGTGTCGAAGGACAGGTTGTTCCACACCAGCTCGTAGCCGAGGATGGTGGTGCCCTTGAAGGCGCGCAGGCCTTCCCGGGCCACCGTCTGGTGGTCCTGGTGGATGTCCTTGAGCGAGGGCATCAGCACCAGGTCGAAGGCGTTGGCGCGGCGCAGGGCGATCAGCCCCTCGAGGATGTCCTGGCGCGCGAAGTTCAGCTTGCGGACCTCGTGACCGAGGACGATCAGGTTTTCCGGCGCGATGCCCAGGCTGGCGGTGGCCTGGCGTACCTCGGTCTTCAGGATGTCCCTGGGCAGGCCTTCGGGCACCGACTGCTCGGCGATGGAGAAGGCCACGTAGGTCACCCGCGCCCCCTGGTCGACCAGCCGGGCGATGGTGGCGCCGGCGCCCAGTTCGCCGTCGTCGGTGTGCGGTGCCAGGACGAGTGCATTCTTGAACGGCAGCATGGTGGTTCTCCTGTGGTCTGCGAGAGGGCCGTCAGTCGGCCCGGTCCCGGGCGGTCCCGGCCTTGAGGAGCCGGGTGCGGCCGGCGGCGCGGGCCTGCGCCTGCCCGTCTCCGGCAGCGACCAGCTGGCACAGCTCGCCCATGTTCAGCGACTGCAGCTCGTGTCGCTCGTGCAGCTGCCGGTAGTGGGCGAGGATCCGCTCCAGGAACGCGATGTTCTTCCCGGTGTGCGCGCCGAAGTTGTGCGGGTGCCACCAGAGGTGGAACAGCCGGTGGCGCAGCGCCGCGTCGGTCATCGCGTCCTTGATGCGCGCCAGGCGCAGCCCGTCGAACGGCGCCAGGCGCGGCGACCAGGGGCGCAGGAAGCGGCTGGCCGGGAAGTCGAAGGGGGGGCCGCGCTGGCCGTCCAAGGCGTGGGTGTTGTGGCCGCAGAGGTTGAGGTAGGCGTCCAGCAGGCGCAGCGCGCGGTCCGTGCGGCTGTTGCCGGCCTCCTCGCAGGCGCGGTAGATGCGACCGTCCTCGTTGCCCCGATAGCAGAGGATGCCGTGGCGCAGGAGGATGTTGCGGTACTCGGGGTTCCACTGGTTCCTCGGCAGCACCAGGCTTCTCAGCACGATCCCCCGCTGCCTGGCCATGGCCACTGCGGCGCGCAGGTCCGCCTCGAACGCGGCGGGCGACTGGCCGGCTTCCAGGCAGTAGTAGTGGGAGAAGGTGTGCGAGGCGATTTCCTGGTGCTCGTGCCGGCCGATCAGCTCGATCAGCTCGGGGGCGAAGTGATAGGCCGGCTCCAGCTGCGGCGTGCGTGCCAGGTAGGCGTAGGGCGAGAGCGTCTCGTCGCGGTAGCGGGGCAGCAGGGCGGGCCGGTTGCGCTCCAGCTCGTCCCGGTCGCGGCAGAACAGGAAGCCGACCGTCGCCCAGGTGGCGTGGATGCTGTGCTCGCGGAACGCCCGCAGCATGGCCGGGATCGCCTGGCGGACGCCGTCGAGGTTCTCCCGGTACTGCGCGATGCTGCGGTTGTCGCGCACGCCCCAGTACAGCTCGAAGTCGAGGGAGATGGTGAATACGCCGTGGCTGGGATGCATGGTGCGGCTCGCAGCAAGGGTTGGCAGGGCGATCGTTTCCGGCCGGTAGGGGCGAATTCATTCGCCTTGCGGGGCATTTCGGCGAATGAGTTCGCCCCTGCGGCGGATCATTCATGCGGCTGCCCTGGCAGGGGCGACGTCAGCGGTGCACGTGTTCAAGGAGTATGGTTCGAGGATGCACCGCGGGGCTGCGGTTTCTTCCAGAAGCGCCGGACCAGGCGATGGAGCAGCTGCGAAGTCCGCTCCGGGACCAGGCCGAGGATGAAGCTCTTCAGCAGGCCGGGATAGACCGACAGCCGCGTGTCCGGGCGCAGCAGGAGGGGCAGGTTGCGGACGGCGAACAGCAAGCCGCGCTGCAGATAGCGGTTGAGGAACACCATGCCGACGATGGCCTGTTCCGGCGTCTCGATGCCGAACAGCAGCTCGGCGAACAGCGGCTGGTTGGCCAGGGCGAGCTCGAGCGAGGCCCAGAATTTCGCGTTGACCTCCATGAACACGTAGTCGTCGCGCTTCGGGCAGTACTTGAACTCGACCAGTCCCCAGCCGGAGTAGCCGAGCTGGGCGATGATTCTCCGCGCGTACTCGTCCAGCCTGGGATCGGCGATGCTGCGCAGGGCGACCGCGGAGCCGCCGCTCGGCGGGATGCTGATGGCCTCGAAGTGCGCATGGCTGGTCAGGATCTCGCCCCGGCGGGCGATGAAGCCGACCCCGTAGGTGCCGGGGGAGTCGATGTATTCCTGGTAGATCAGCTCGTCCCGGCCGCTGGCGGGGATCTCCGCGGGCTGCCGGGCGATGCCGCGCCTGCCGCCGCCGCGCTCGCGCAGCTCCTTGAAGAAGGCCGGGTAGTCGCCGATGTCCTCGACCCTCAGCCAGGTTGTCGGCGTCGGCACCCGGCAGGCGGCCGCCAGGGCGATGATCCAGGGCTTGTCGAAGACGCGCAGCGCATCGCGGGTGAGCACCACGCTGCCGCAGGTCACGTCCCCGCGCTCCAGCATGAACTGGGTGGACCTGGCGCCGGTCGGCAGGATCAGGCCGTCGCCGGGCAGACTGTCCAGGTCGCGGTAGGAGACGAACTCGTCGATGTTGCGGCTGATGAAGCGTGTCTCGTCCTCGAAGAGCACGCCGACGATCCGGTGTTGCGTGTATTGCCTGAGCAGTCTGGCCAGTGTCTGCGACTGGTCGGAGCCCGGCGAGCAGAGGTAGATGATCATTGGTAGCTCTGGCGGAACAGCTGGAAGTAGCGGATGCCGCAGAGCACTGCGGCGAGGGCGAGGAACGCCAGCCAGGCGAGGCCTTCGGGGAACAGCGTCAGGCCGATCGGCAGGGGCAGGGTGCAGGCCAGGGCCCAGAGCAGTGCGCGGACGGTCGGCCTGAGCAGGCTGCCCGGCGAGATGCCGGCGCTGCCGCAGACCCAGGCCAGCGCCCCGCACCAGCACAGGGCGCTGCCGAGCGCGAACAGCGCGATGGTCAGCTCCAGGTCGTTCAGCATCGCGCCGGTCGCGATGGCGCCGATGCGGGTGGCCAGCAGCACGGCATGGAACAGCAGCTCGCGTTTCTGCTGCTCCAGCACGTCGAACAGCGAGCTGAGCGGCGAGGCCACGAAGGTCACGTACAGCCAGGGCGCCATCCACTGGGCGAAGTGGCCGGCGTCGTGCCAGCGTTCGCCGAACACCAGGGTGAACATCTGCGGCGCGGCGAACAGGATGATCAGCGCCGGCGGCATGGCGATCTGCGCCAGGCGCTCGTGGACGCTCGCCACCAGCGGCGCCAGCCGGCCTTCGCGGCGGGCCTCGGCGGCGTTGGCGAGGAACACGCCGCCGATGGCGGTGCCGATGACCGCCATCGGCGCCCCCAGCACGCGCTGCGCCAGGGTATACAGGCCGGCGGCGACCGGGTCGAACAGCGCGGCGAGCATCAGCGGCGGCAGCTGGCTGCCGGCGGTGTTGAACAGCCCGGTCCAGGTCGAGAACAGCGGAAAGCGCCGGTAGCGCCGGGCGGCGGCGAGGATGCCGGCGGTGGACACCTGGCGCAGCTGCGGGCTGTGCAGGAGGTGGCGGCCCAGGGCGAGAAAGCCCATGCCGTGCCCGCTGGCGTGGCCGAGCAGCAGGGCGAGGGGGCCCAGCTTGAAGCCCAGCAGTTGCACCGCCAGGGTGGTGACGACCTGCTTGATGCGCGTGCCGGCGATGTCGGCGAAGCGCTTGTGGCGGACGGCCCAGTAGTGCACGGCCAGGTAGAGGCTGCCGCAGAACACCCCGACCGGCAGCAGCCAGAGATGGCCGGCCAGGGCCGGCACGCCGAGCCGCGCGGCGATGGCATCCCCGGCGCAGAGCACCAGCACGGCGGTGAGCAGGCTGGTCAGGCATCCGGCCAGCAGGCTCAGCACGGTGACGTCGGTGGCCGTCTGCTCGTCCTCCGGCAGCGGGATGGCGATCTCGTAGCGCAGGTTGGCCACCACCAGGAACACCGCCAGCAGGCCGCCGTACACCGCCAGCAGGCCGAAGTCCTCGGGGCTGAACAGGCGGGTCAGCAGCGGTGCGGCCAGCACCATCAGCATCTGCCCGCTGGCGGTGCCGCCGACCAGCACGCTGACGCTGCGGGCGAACGGCTGGCGGGGCAGCAGCCGCCCGGCGCTGACGCTCAGCTGGCGGATCATCTTCATGCGCTCCGCAGGGCGGCGACGATCTGCAGCTGGTCGCCCTCGCCCAGGTAGGGATGCATCGGCAGGCTGAGCACCTGCTCGGCCAGCAGGTCGCCCACCGGCAGCACGGCGTCCGGATCGGCCACCGCCGGCTGGCGGTTGAGCGGGATCGGATAGTGCACCGCGGTGGGCACGCCGGCCGCTTCCAGGCGCTGCTGCAGGGCGCTGCGCTCGGCCACGCGGATGGTGTACTGGGCCCAGGCGCTGCGGTTGTGCGGCGCGACGTGCGGCATGGCCAGCAGCGCCGAGCCTTCGCGGCCGCAGCCGGCCGCGGCGAGCAGGCGGTCGTAGCGCGCGGCCACCTGCTGGCGCAGCTCGATCTCCTCCTCGAGGATGTCCAGCTTGGGCAGCAGGATGGCCGCCTGCAGGGTGTCCAGGCGGCTGTTCACGCCGACCCGCACGTGGTGGTAGCGGCGGTCCTGGCCGTGGCGGGCGATCTGGCGCAGCACCCGGGCCAGTTCGTCGTCGCCGGTGAAGATCGCCCCGCCGTCGCCGTAGCAGCCCAGCGGCTTGCTGGGGAAGAAGCTGGTGCAGGCGATGGTGGTCAGGCTGCACGAGCGGCGGCCCTTGTAGCTGGCGCCGAAGCTCTGCGCCGCGTCCTCGATCACCGGCAGGCCGTGGCGGGCGGCGATGGCGTTGATGGCGTCGAGGTCGGCGCACTGGCCGTACAGCGACACCGGCACCAGGGCGCGGGTGCGCTCGGTGATGGCCGCCTCCAGCAGCGCCGGGTCGAGGGTGCCGGTGTGCGGCTCGATGTCGACGTACACCGGCCGCGCGCCGAGCAGGGCGACGGTCTCGGCGGTGGCGACGAAGGTCAGGGCGGGGGTGATCACCTCGTCGCCCGGGCCGACGCCCAGCGCCATCAGGGCGATCTGCAGGGCGTCGGTGCCGTTGGCGCAGGTGATGCAGTGGCGGGCGCCGGAGAAGGCGCTCAGGCGCTCCTCCAGTTCGGCCACTTCCGGGCCGAGGATGTACTGGCCGTGGTCGAGGACGCGGCGGATGCCGGCCTCGATGCGCTCGCGGATGCGCTGCTGCTGGGCTTGCAGGTCGATGAACTCGATCATTTCCGTGCCCTCTGACGGGGGGATGGGGCCGCTCCGGGCGGAGCGTTTCAGTAGGCGGCCTCGTCCATCACCTCGCCCAGCACGGCGCAGGTCTTGTCGATCTCGGCGTCGGTGAGGGTCGGATGGACGAGGAACATCAGGCTGGTCTCGCCCAGTTCGCGGGCCACCGGCAGGCGCTCGGCCGGGCGCCAGCGGGTGTCGTCGAAGGCCTTTTCCAGGTAGACCTCCGAGCAGGAGCCGTAGAAGCAGGGCACGCCGCGGGCGTCGATCGCGGCGAGGATGCGGTCGCGGTCCCAGCCGGCGGCGAGCTGGCCGGGCTCGACGAACAGGTAGCACTTGTAGGCGGCATGCACGAGCTCGTCGGGCAGGCGCGGCACGCGCAGGCCGCGCAGCTGGCGGGCGCAGTCCCAGATGCGCTCGGCGTTGGCCAGGCGGCGGGCGTGCCAGGCATCGAGGCGGCGCAGCTGGATGCGGCCGATCACCGCCTGCACCTCCATCATTCGCCAGTTGGTGCCGAAGCGTTCGTGCAGCCAGCGGAAGCCCGGCCCGGTGTGCGGGCGGTGCACCGCCTCCCAGCTCTTGCCGTGGTCCTTGAGCGACCACATGGTCGACCACAGCTCGCGGCTGTTGGTGGTGACCATGCCGCCCTCGCCGCCGGTGGTGATGATCTTGTCCTGGCAGAACGACCAGGCGCCGACGTGGCCGATGGTGCCGACCGAGCGCCCCTTGTACTGGGCGCCGTGGGCCTGGGCGCAGTCCTCGATCACCTTGAGGTCGTGCTCGGCCGCCAGCGCCATGATCGGGTCCATGTCGCACGGCCAGCCGGCCAGGTGCACGCAGATCACCGCCCGGGTGCGCGGCGTCAGCACGGCGCGGATGGTCGCGGCGGTGATGTTCTGCGAGTCGCGGTCCACCTCGGCGAACACCGGCACCGCGCCAGCGTTGACGATGCTGGATACCGAGGCGAGGAAGGTGCGCGGCGTCACCACCACCTCGTCGCCCGGGCCGATGCCCAGGCCCTTGAGGGCGACGTCCAGCGCCACGGTGCCGTTCTCCAGGGCGATGGCGTACTCGGCGCCGGACCACTCGGCGAATTCCTTCTCGAACAGGTGGCATTCCTCGCCCGTCCAGTAGTTGACCCGGTTGGACAGGATGACGTCGCGCACCGCGTTGGCCTCTTCCTCCGTGAAGCACGGCCATGGCGAGAAGCTGGTGTTCAGCATGGTGAACCCCTCCGTGACGGTCAGGCTGGCAGAGCCCGGTAGCATGGAAAGTAGTGGGTCTGGTTCGGCACCCTGGCCGACAGTCGCTGGTATTCCTCGGGATCGAGGATCTTGCGGATCAGGCAGAAGTCGCGGGTCTGGCGCGAGAAGCCGGCCTTGAAGTTGAACAGCGAGTCTTCCCGGCAGCCCAGTCCGCCGCCCAGGCAGAAGTGGCGGCGACCCTCCCGCGCGGCGTCGCGGCGCACGCTATCGAACATCAGCTTGGTGGGCGCCAGCGCGGCGAAGGCCGGCGCGGTACCGCCCAGGTGGTACTGCACGAAGTCGCCGCAGAAGATGAACAGGCCGCTGCAGATCGCCTGGCCGTCGAGCCGGCAGGTATACAGGCGGGCGTCGAAGCTCGGCGCCGCCAGCAGTTCGCGGTAGTAGCGCGGCGGGAAGAAGTAGTAGGGCTCGGCCTGCAGGTTGCGCATGGTCGCCTCGTAGTTGGCGACGAATTCGGCCAGCGCCTCGCCCGGCGCCTCGGCGTGGCAGGCGACGCCCAGGCGGGCGAGCTTGCGCAGGTCGCGACGGTGGTTGTCGCGGTAGTCGCCGAGTTGCTCCTGCTCCGGCCGGTCGAGGTCGATGAGCACCACCGGCCCCGAGCGCTGCAGCGTCTCGCCCGGCAGAGCCGGGGTGAGCAGCGGGTGGCAGCGCGAGAACAGGCTGACGTAGCCGCGCCGGGCCAGGTGGGCGAGCAGTTGCTCCCAGAGCCGGGCGAGCGCGTCGGCCGTCAGCTCGCCCCAGGCCAGCGGCGAGGGGTAGCCGTATACCGAGGTCAGGTCGCGGCGCGTGGAGCCGGCGACCGCCCGCTCCAGCAGCGGCAGCAGCAGGCCGCCGCGCGACGTGCGCACGGCGAACAGCAGCGGCTCGCCCTCGCCGCTGCCTTGGGCGATGCGGTGGTACTCCCAGGTGTGGTAGCAGTCGTGGCGCGGCGCCTGCGTGAGGGCGGTTGCCCAGTCGGCCGGGGTGCGGATCTCGTCGATATCCATGGCGATGCCCTCCGGGGGGGAGCTACTTGCTGCCGGTGAACTTGGGCATGGTCGCCTCGCCGGCGGCGCTGATGCCCTCGCGGGCCAGCACCTTGGCGAGGGTCAGGGCGAGGATCTTCAGGTCGAGGGCGAACGACTGGTGGTCGACGTACCACAGGTCGAGGCGGAACTTCTCCTCCCAGCTCAGGGCGTTGCGGCCGTTGACCTGGGCCCAGCCGGTGACCCCGGGACGCACCGCGTGGCGGCGGAACTGCTCGGCGTCGTACAGCGGCAGGTACTCCATCAGCAGCGGGCGCGGGCCGACCAGGCTCATGTCGCCCCTGAGCACGTTCCACAGCTCGGGTAGCTCGTCGAGGCTGCTGGCGCGCAGCCAGCGGCCGAAGGGGGTCAGTCGCTCGTGGTCGGGCAGCGGCTCGCCGTGCGCGTCGACGGCGTCGCGCATGGTGCGGAACTTGACGATCTCGAAGGGCATGCCGTTGCGCCCCGGGCGCAGCTGGCGGAACAGCACCGGCGCGCCGAGGCGGCGGCGTACCTGCCAGGCGATCAGCGCCAGCAGCGGGGCGAGCAGCAGCAGGGCGGTGGCGGAAACCAGGAGGTCGAACAGGCGCTTGCTCATATCCCCATCTCCTGCAGCATCACCGCGTTGACGCGGTGCACGTCGTACTTGTCCTCGGCCACCTGGCGCGCGCGCGCGCCCATGCGCCGGGCCAGCCCCGGCTCCTCGATCAAGCGCAGCATGGCGGCTTCGAGGGCGTCGACGTCGCGCACCGGCACCAGGAAGCCGTTGTCGCCGTCGACCACCGTCTCGCGGCAGCCGGGGGCGTCGCTGGTGACGATGGCGCGGCCCATGGCCATGGCCTCCAGCACCGTGCGCGGCGTGCCCTCGTGGTAGGAGGGCAGCACGTAGACGCTGCAGGCGGCGATGGCCGGGCGCACGTCGCTCTGGCGGCCGAGGTAGGCGAGGGTGCCGTCGGCCACCCAGGCGTCCAGCTCGCGCTGCTCGATGGCGTCCGGGTTGTCGTCGATCCAGCCGACCAGGCTGCACACCACCTGCGGATGGCGCGCGCGCACCCGGCGCGCCGCGGCGGCGTATTCGCGCACGCCCTTGTCGCCGAGCAGGCGGGCGATCAGCAGGAAGTGCGGGGTCGCCGGCAGCGGCGCGACCCGGTACTCGCTGACGTCCACCCCGGAGCCGTTGACCACGCAGGAGGGGGTGGCCGGCGGCAGGATGCCGAGGTTGCGGAACAGCGCCTGGTCGTCGGGGTTCTGCAGGAACACCTTGTGCGTGCAGCGCAGCGCCAGGGCATACAGCGGCTGCACCAGCGAGCGCAGCGCCAGGTGCCGTTCGCCCTCGGCGGCGTTCTGCTGGAACACGTAGCCGAGGCCGGTGACCAGCGCGTAGCGCCGCGGCACATGGGCCAGCAGCGCCGCCAGCGAGCCGTAGATCACCGGCTTGATGGTGTAGCCCAGCACGAAGCTCGGCTGGATGCGCAGCATCAGCTGCCACAGGTAGAGCAGGGTGGCGGCGTCGGCCAGCGGGTTGGTGCCGGTGCGCTTGAGCGGGATGTCGTGCACGCGGATGCCGCGCGCCTCCAAGGCTCGGCGCACCGGGCTGTCCGGCGGCAGGTCCGGCGCGGCCACGTGCACGGTCAGGCCGCGCCCGAGCAGCGCCTCGAGCAGCGGGCCGCGGAAGCCGAGGATCGAATCGGCGAAGCTAGCGATGAGCAGAAAGTTCATGGCGCCGGGTCTCCGTGAGCCAGGCCTGGAACATCAGCACGTCCCAGAGCTGGTGCTGCCAGTTGTGGCGTCCGCTCTGATGCTCGTTCCATAGCCGGCGGATCGGTTCGGGATGGAAATAGCCGTCCTGACGCAGGCGGCCCTCGTCGAGCAGGTCCTCGGCCCAGTCGCGCAGCGGGCCGCGCAGCCAGCGGTCCAGCGGGATGCCGAAGCCCTGCTTGGGGCGCTCGATCAGCTCGCGTGGCACGTGGCGGTAGAGCACCTGGCGCAGCAGCCACTTGCCCTGGCCCTGGCGGATCTTCAGGTCCAGCGGCATGCGCCAGGCCAGCTCGACCACGCGGTGGTCGAGCAGCGGCACGCGGGTCTCCAGGCTGGTGGCCATGGCGGCGCGGTCGACCTTGACCAGGATGTCGTCGGCCATGTAGGTCTGCGCGTCCATGGCCATCATCCAGTGCTCGAAGCTGTCGCTGTGCGGCCAGGCGTTCGGGTTGGTCAGCCGGGTCTGCGGTTCGCGGGCGCCGATGACCAGGCTGGCCGGATCCTTCCAGTGGCTGGTCAGCTGGCGGAAGAACGCCTGGCTGTCGGACAGCTCGAGCACGTCGGCCAGCTTCTGCGCCTTGTCGCCGGGGATGGCCAGGTGCAGGCGCCGCGGCAGCAGCGGCCTGGCCATCTCGAACAGGCGGTCCCAGGTGGCCGGCGGCAGTGCACGCAGCAGGCCGGCGGCGGCCTGGCGGGCGAAGCCCGGCAGGTGCTGCATCTGGCTCCACACCTTGCGTGCGCTCAGGTAGCGGTTGTAGCCGCCGAACAGTTCGTCGCCGCCGTCGCCGCTGAGCGCCACCGTCACGTGCTGGCGCGCCAGCTGGCTGACCAGGAAGGTGGGGATCTGCGAGCTGTCGCTGAACGGCTCGCAGTACATGCTCGGCAGGCGCGGGATCACCGCCAGGGCGTCCGCGGGGCTGGCGTACAGCTCGGTGTGCTCGGTGCCCAGGTGGCGGGCCACCGCCCTGGCATGCACCGCCTCGTCGTAGCCGCCCTCGTCGAAGCCGATGGTGAAGGTGCGCACCGGCTGGCTGCTCTGCGCCTGCATCAGCGCGGCGACCGTGCTGCTGTCCACGCCGCCGCTGAGAAAGGCGCCGAGCGGCACGTCGGCAAGCATCTGCGCGCCGATGCTGCGCGACAGCTGCGCGTGCAGCAGCTCGACCGCTTCCTCGGCGCTGCCGGCGAACGGCTCGGCCAGGCCGCGCTCCACCGCCTCGTTGAGGCGCCAGTAGGCGCTGGGTTCGGCGGTGCGGGCGGCGGTGGCATCGTGCAGCGGCAGGGTCACGAAGTGCCCGGGCGGCAGCTTGGATATGCCCTGGTAGATGCTGTAGGGCGCCGGGATGCAGTTGTGGCGCAGCAGCAGGGTCAGCGCGCCGCGGTCCACCCCGGCGCGGAACGCCGGGTGCGCCCTGAGCGCCTTGAGTTCGGAGCCGAACAGCAGGGTGTTTCCTTGCCAGCCGTAGTACAGCGGCTTCTCGCCCAGGCGGTCGCGGGCCAGGGTGAGCTGGCGCGCCTGGCGGTCCCACAGGGCGATGGCGAACATGCCGATGCAGGCCTTGAGGGTGCGCTCGACGCCCCAGGCGGCGAAGCCGGCGAGCAGCGTCTCGGTGTCGGAGTGGCTGCGCCACGCCGGCGCGCGGTCTGCGGCCTCGAGCTGGCCGCGCAGCTCCAGGTGGTTGTAGATCTCGCCGTTGAAGGCGATCACGTAGCGCTCGCAGGCCGACTGCATCGGCTGGTGGCCGGCCGGCGACAGGTCGAGGATCGCCAGGCGGCGATGGCCGAGGGCCAGGTTGTGCGCCTGGTCCAGCCATACCCCGCCATCGTCCGGTCCGCGGCTGCGCAGGGTATTGGCCATGCGCCAGGCGATGCCCGGCGAGGCGCTGGTGTCGCTGACGCCCACCGACCAGAAACCGGCTAGACCGCACATGCTGGGGCAACCTCCCGTTGTTCCTTGATGTGCTGATAAAGCACGAACAGCGTGACCCAGAAGATCGGGTGGCGGGCCACGAAGTGGAAGAAGGTGAAGCCGATCAGGCCGGCGGTGCAGGCGAACACCAGGCGCTGGTCGAGCCGATAGACGTCGATGGCGCACTTGACCGGGAAGAAGTAGATGGCGAGCAGGCCGAGCAGGCCGCCGACGGTGAGGATGTCGATCGGCGTGTTGTGCGCCTCCCAGCCCTGGAAGGGCCCGTGCAGCCCCGAGAAGTTGCCGGCGCCGTTGCCCAGCACGAAGGTCAGCGGGTTGTCGAGCCAGGCCTGCAGGCCGTTGATGTACAGGGTGAGGCGCGAGCCGCCCTGGTCGGCCAGCGACCACTGCCTGCCCAGGGAGCTGGCGATGTCGGTGAGGAACCACAGGCCGAGCAGAAGCGCGAGCATCAGGGTCGCCGGCGCCACCAGCATGAAGAAGCGGCTGGGGACGATCAGGCTGAGCAGCAGCACGCCGACGGTCAGCGCCAGGTAGGCGAGGAAGGCGTCGGACTGGCTGGCCAGGCCGAAGAACACCAGCAGGCTGAAGCAGAGCGTCCTGAGCAGCGGCCGGGTGACGTGGATGGCGGTGATCAGGATCAGGCAGACCAGGTAGAGGGCCAGTTGGTTGGGGTTGCGCGCGCCGCCGGTGAAGCGGGTGGTGGCGTACCAGACGCTGACGTCGCCGAACAGGTACTGCAGCGACACCAGGGCGAGGGTGATGGCGAGGGTGAGCAGGGCGATCTGGCGGGTGCGCTCGGCCTGGGTGGCCAGGGCGAAGATGGTCAGCGCGCACAGCAGATAGGCCAGCAGGTCGCGGAAGGCGATGCCGTAGGTGTCGTAGAGGGCGTTGAGTGCGGTGACTGGCAGCACGATCGCCAGCAGGTGGAGCAGGGTGAGCAGCGGCAGCGGGTGCTCGCGCAGCGACGGCGTGCGCGCCGGCGTGGCGAAGCATCTGGCGATGGCGTAGACGATGATCAGTGCCAGGCCGATCTCGCCGACGCCCAGTTCCGGGGACAGCCGGTAGTTGGTCTGCAGCACCAGGGAGATCGCCGTGGCGATCAGCAGGCTGGGGATGAGATTCGTCATGGTGGCCGAGGCTCGATGGTGGCTGTGGACGGCCGGGGGGCCGGTGTTCCCTTCCGGTGCTGCGAGTTGACTCGGGACGGCGTGGACGGCGCTGGGCTACTGGGGCTGGCAGCAGCTCGCGGCATCGCGGTCGGGCGCGGCCAGGCTGCGCACGGCCGCGAGCAGTTGCTGCCGGGAGACGAGCGCGTAGTCGACCGGCTGCTGCTTCGGCAGGGACATTCGCCCGTCGAGGATGCGTTCGAGGTCGTCGAGGCTCAGCCGGCGACCGTGCTGCTCGAGGACCCTGCTGATTTCCGAGTGCTGGTCGGGGCCGAGGGCCAGGATCGGCTTGTCGGTGGCGAGGTACTCGAACAGCTTGCCGGTCAGTACCCCGCGCGCTTCGGGGGCCGGCGACTCGAGCAGGACGAGGATGTCCGACTGGCGCTGCAGGGCGATGGACTCGGCCCGCGGCAGGGCGCCGCGGAAGTCGACGAAACCCTCGGCGCCGAGCCGGTGGGCGACCTCGAGCAGGCTGCCCGGGTGGTTCGAGGCCACGCAGAAGCGCACCGCGTCCGGGGCTATCCGCCCGTCCGCGCGCAGCGCCACCAGCCGCTGCAGCAGCGGCGCCGGATCGCGCCAGGCGTCGAACAGGCTGCCGGTGTAGCTCAGGGTCAGCGGCGCGCCGGCCGGCCGCGGCGCACTGGCGGCGGCATCGGCGCACTGGCCGGGGCAGTTGTAGATCAGCCGGGTGCGCGCGGCGCCGAGCGAGCGGTCGAGGGCCGCCTGCAGGCCCTGGCTGACCGTGGAGACGACCTCGGCGCGCGCCAGCGCGCGTTTCTCCAGGTAGCGCTCCAGCAGGGAGAACGGCGGCAGGCCGGTGGACTTGTGGTCGTCGGCCCACAGGTCGCGGAAGTCCACCCACAGCTTGGTGTCGGGATGGTTCAGGCAGTACAGCAGGGCCGTGACCAGGCTGATGTAGGGGCTGTGGGTGGCGATCACCAGCTCGGGACGGATGCTCTGCAGCGCCCGGTAGGCGGACGGCAGCCAGAGGTCGTGCAGGCAGGGCATGCGGTAGGTCAGCACGCCGGAGCCGACCTTGGCCGGGCCGCCGGCTGCCCTGGCCTGGCCGGCCTGCGCTACCGCCCGCTGCAGGCGGGCGCGCTTGCGCCAGGCGTTGAGCGTCTCGATCAGGGCGATCGCCCGCGAGCGGGTACGCACCACCCGGTAGGGGGCGGCGGCATCCGCGCTGGCGTCGCCGGGGCCGGCGCCGGCGGCGCGGGTGACCACGTGCACCTCGTGCTCCTCGGCCAGCCAGTTGGCCCAGTTCTCCGGGCGGATGGCGCCGACCGCCTCGTCGGGGCGGAAGTGGAAGGCCAGCAGGGCGATTCTCATCTCGGGCTCCGGGGGCGGTTCAGGCGCGGCTGAGGCGGACGGTCGCCGCTCGCGCGGGCGGCACGCAGGGGGCGGCGCCCTGCAGGATCTGCTGGTAGAGGGTGCGCTCGGCCTGGGTATCGAACATCGAGTTGTGCCAGAGCAGGGTGAAGCAGCCGCTGACCGCCTGGCAGCGCTCGCGCAGCTCGGCGAACTTGCGCAGCGCCTCCTCGCCGCGGCCCAGGCCCATGTACAGCGGTTCGAGGATGGTTTCCTCCATGGCGATCAGCGGGCGGATGCGCAGCTTCAGCGGCCGGCCGGCGACCGGGTCGAAGGCCGGGTACTCGAAGCAGGTGCCGCAGCGGAAGCCCGGCCGGTCGGCGTAGCCGAGGGTGCTGTCGTAGCTCATGCCGGCCTGCTCCCAGGCGCGCAGGGTGGTCGGGTTCTCCCAGCGCAGGTAGTGCATGCGCCCGCCCCAGGCGTCCTGCACGATGCCTTCCTCGGCGCACACCCGGCGCAGCCGCGCGGCCTCGGCGGCGATGGCCTGCGGGCGCTGGTAGGTGGCGTAGCTGGGGTGCAGGCCGATCTCGTGGCCGCGGGCGTGGATGCGCCGCAGCAGTTCGCGGATCGCCGGGTGCTCGGGCTCGTAGTCGGCATCGCGCCGCGCGTCGGTGCGCCCGCAGATGAAGTAGAAGGCGCTGGTCAGGCCGTGCCGCTCGGAGGTGTCCATCAGCCAGTCGAAGGTGTTGTCGAGGTCGGCGGGGTGCAGCGTCAGCCGGCTGTTCAGGCGCACCCAGGGCGCCAGCCAGGCGCTGCGCAGGTAGCGGCGCTTGAGCAGGTCGCCGGCCATGACGCGCAGGATGGCGCGCGTCGAGCAGAAGCCGTAGCGGCTCGGCCGGTCGACGTCGTGGGACACCCTGATGGCGAAGCGGTGCTGGCGCAGCGGCAGGTGCGGCCACAGGCGCTGGATCACCTGGCCGAGCACGTGCAGCCACTCGTCGACCACCGGGCGCTCCAGGTAGCCGTGGCGGAACGCGTGGGAGGCGGTGCCCGGGAAGCGCTGGTGGACGTCGAGGTCGCTGCGCCCCACTTCCTCCTGGCGGGTCAGCATCCAGTAGGCGAGGCCGAGCAGGTCGTAGTGGATGCGGTAGCCGCCGGGCGTGGTCTCGATCAGCGGCCAGCGCAGCCGGCTGCCGCCGGGCGCCGGCAGCGGCTTGCCGAGCACCGAGTGCCAGCCTTCGCGGCTGGCCGCCCAGCTGGCATGCGGCAGGCTGGAGTCGGCGCGGGCGAAGGTGGTGGCGTCGGTGTCGATCTCGATGGCCGCCGGGCTGCCCGGCAGGCTCAGGCGCATGCTGGCGCCGCCGCTGTCCTGCAGGCTGAAGGTGTGGCCGTAGCGCTCGGCGAGCAGGTGCTCCAGCCAGTCGAGGACGGCGCGGGAGGGCCAGGTCTTGCGGGCGTTCATGGCGTGCCTGCCTTCAGGTCCCGGAGGAACAGGAAGGTCTTGAGCAGGCGCGACGGCGTGCGCGAGACCGCGAAGTAGGGCGTCTGGACCGCGCCGTACTGGCGGAACGAACGCTCCACCGACTCGATCATCGAGCCCTCGAAGTCGAAGCGGCGGGTCTTGTCGGCGACGTAGGCGATGATCTGCTGGTTGAGCAGCGAGGCCGCACCATGGGTGAGGTAGTCCGGGTCGATGGCGCAGATCAGCGCATAGGCGCTCATCTCGTCCCAGATCACGAACAGCGCGGCGTGCAGGTTGCCGTGGCGGTCGTAGGCGGCGATGGTCCTGCCGGCGCCGTGGGCGTAGCAGGCGTCGTGGATGCGCCGGAACTCCTCCCAGCCGTAGGCGATCTTCGCGCCCTTCTTGGCCAGGGTCAGGCAGTGGTGCTCGTAGAAGGTGCGCGCGGGAATGTCGTAGACCACCTCGATGCCGCGCTCGACGGCCTTGCGGATGTTGGCCCGCTTGGAGTTCTCGAAGCCCGCCACCACCTTGTCCATGTCGCCGAGGTCTTCGAGCAGGTAGGTGTAGCGGGTGGTCTCGCGGAAGCCGCGCCAGTAGAACGGCAGCCAGTTAGTCTGGCTGTAGTGCCAGTTCTGGTCGAAGTGGTCGTAGGCCGGCAGCTGGTCGATCAGCGCCTCCATCAGGTCCTTCTGCTGGCCCAGGCGCTTGGCGTACTTGGCGCTGCTCTCGCGCAGCCACGGACCGAGCATCTTGGTGAACGGCGGCAGGGTCAGCAGGGTGAGGCCCAGGCGCCGCTCGATGGCGTAGGGCAGCGCGGCGATCACCCGGCCGTTGTTCTCGACCAGGGCGACGTCCCAGCGCTCGGCGCCGGCGCTGGCGTCCAGCCACCAGGCGCGGCTGAAGATCGGCAGGGTCTTCTCGCTGGCGGAGAACTCCCGGTAGAGGGCTTTCCTGTCCCGCACCGCGGGCGCGGCGGCGCGCGGTGCGGCGCTGGGCTGCCAGTCCTGCGCGGCCGGCAGAGGCGTTTCCCGGTAGTCGACTCGTTCGAGCATTTACCTGGCTTCCTGTTTGCTGACGGTGTTGCCTGCCAGGACGTAGCGCGCGCCGGTATGCGGACACTGCACCTCGCCCTGCCCCTGCAGCGGCAGCGCGAGCTGCTCGCCGAACTCGCTCATCCAGCCGATCTGCCGGGCCGGCACGCCGACCACCAGGGCATAGGCGGGCACGTCCCGGTTGATCAGCGCGCCGGCGCCGACGAAGGCGTATTCGCCGATGGTCACCCCGCAGACGATGGTGCAGTTGGCGCCGAGGCTGGCGCCCCGCTTCACCAGGGTGTCGCGGTACTGGTCCTTGCGCTCGATCAGCGAGCGCGGGTTGTAGACGTTGGTGAACACCATGCTCGGCCCGCAGAACACGCCGTCCTCGAGGGTGACGTTGTCGTACACCGAGACGTTGTTCTGCACCTTGCAGTGGTCGCCGATCACCACCCGGTTGCCGACGAACACGTTCTGGCCGAGCGACACGCCCTTGCCGATGCGCGCGCCGCCGCAGACGTGCACGAAGTGCCAGACCCGCGAGCCTTCGCCGATCTGCGCGCCCTCGTCGACGATGGCGCTGGGATGCTGGTAGTGGTTCATGACATGACCCTCAGGCAGGCGGGGGACTTGAGCAGCGGGTGGTAGTCGCCCTGGGCGCCCAGCGGCTTGGCGTTGCGGATGGCGGCGACCGTGGTGATGGCGGTGCGGTTGGCTTCCAGGCCGAAGCCGCGGCCGGCGAGGATCTCCTCGTAGCTGCGGGTGTGCAGGTCGGTGAAGCCGCCGGAGAACTCGATCTCCTCGCCATCCACGGTGATCGAGCGGTAGGTGCGCTGGCCGGCCTCGCGCACTGCGCGCGGCACGTCGTCGATGTCCACCGACAGGTACCAGCGCACCCGGGCGTGCTCGTACTCCAGGTAGCCGGCGGCCTTGGTGGCGGTGCACAGGTGCACGCGGTTTTCCTGCAGTTCGCCGAAGATGAAGTGCAGCATGTCGAAGAAGTGCACGCCGATGTTGGTGGCGATGCCGCCGGACTTGCGCGCATCGCCCTTCCACGAGCGCAGGTACCAGTGGCCGCGGGCGGTGATGTAGCTGAGGTCCACCTCGTGCTTGGTCGGGCACTGCTTGTTCAGCATCTGCTCGCGCAGGGCGATGATCGCCGGGTGCACGCGCAGCTGCAGGATGGTGTTGACCCGGTGGCCGGTGTCCTTCTCGATCTCCTGCAGCGCGTCGATGTTCCACGGGTTGAGCACCAGCGGCTTCTCGCAGATGGCGTCGGCGCCGCTGCGCAGGGCGAAGCGCATGTGCGAGTCGTGCAGGTAGTTGGGCGAGCAGATCGACACGTAGCTCACCTGGTTGTCGTGGTTGCGCCGGCGCAGCTTGTCGATGTGCCGGTCGAAGCGCTCGAACTCGGTGAAGAAGTCGGCCTCGGGGAAGTAGCTGTCGAGGATGCCGATCGAGTCGTTGGGGTCCAGCGCAGCCACCAGTTGGTTGCCGGTGGCCTTGATGGCCTGCATGTGGCGGGGGGCGATGAAACCGGCGGCCCCGATGAGAGCGAAGTTCTTCATGGATTGGCTCTTCTGGTGCGTGGCGGGTGGCTGGTCCTGCCGGCCCTGCACGGGGCAGGGGCGGCCGGTTCCGGTTCAGGTGTGGGCGATGTACCAGGGCATGGCCGCGGCGATGCCGGCGGCGATGTCGAACTGCGGCGCGTAGCCGAGCAGAAGGCGCGCCTTGCCGATGTCGGCCTGCGAGTGGCGCACGTCGCCGGTGCGGAACTCGCGGTACACCGGGGCCGGCGCGTAGTGCACGCCGTGGCTGGCCAGGCTGCGGCGCAGCGCGGCGAACAGCTGGTTGAGGTCGGTACGGCTGCTGAAGGCGACGTTGTAGACCTGGTTGCGGGCGCTGGCGGCGGCGCTGGCGGCGAGCAGGTTGGCCTGCACCACGTTGGCGACGTAGCAGAAGTCGCGGCTGGTCTCGCCGTCGCCGTTGATCGCCACCGGCTCGCCGCGGATCATCGCCGCGGTCCAGCGCGGGATCACCGCGGCATAGGCGCCGTCCGGGTCCTGGCGCGGGCCGAACACGTTGAAGTAGCGCAGGCCGATGCTGGCGAAGCCGTAGCAGCGGGCGAACACCTCGGCGTACAGCTCGTTGACGTACTTGGTCACCGCGTAGGGCGACAGTGGACGGCCGATGGCGTCCTCGACCTTGGGCAGGCCGGGGTGGTCGCCGTAGGTGGAGCTGCTGGCGGCGTAGGTGAAGCTCTGCACGCCGGCATCGCGTGAGGCGACCAGCATGTTGAGGAAGCCGTCGATGTTGGCGCCGTTGCTGGCGAGCGGGTCGTCGATCGAGCGCGGCACCGAGCCGAGGGCGGCCTGGTGGAGGACGTGGTCGACGCCCTCGCAGGCCTGGCGGCAGTCGTCCAGGTTGCGGATGTCGCCTTCGACGAAGCGGAAGTTCGCCCAGCGCTGCCGGCCGACCAGTTCCTGCACCTCGTCGAGGTTGCGTCGGTGCCCGGTGGCGAAGTTGTCCAGGCCGACCACCTGCTGGTCGAGCCCGAGCAGCGCTTCCAGCAGGTTGGAGCCGATGAAGCCGGCGACGCCGGTGACCAGCCAGGTCTTGTGGCTGCGGGCCAGCTCGTGCTGCAGGGCCAGGTAGCGGGACATGGTGGGCGCTTCCGTGGTGGAGGGAGTCGCGGTGCTGGTTTGTGGGAGGTCGCCCGCGGCGCGCTGCCGGGTGCAACAGCAGCGCGGCAGACCGTGTCCGCCTGGCGGCGCGGGGCGCGCCTCCCACAATTCGGTGGCTACAGGCGCAGGTCGGCCTCGCTCTGGTCGAGCAGGTACTTGAGGTCGTAGAGCACGTGCTCGTCCTTGCCGTAGCGGCGGATGTTGGCGGCGCCCAGGCTGCGGAACTCGTCGTGGGCGACGGCGAGGATGATGGCGTCGTAGGCGGCGATGGCCGGTTCGCCGACCGGGGTGACGCCGTATTCGTGCTGGGCCTCGGCGATGTTCACCCAGGGGTCGTAGACGTCGGCGCTGATGTGGTACTCGGCCAGTTCGCGCAGGATGTCGACCACCTTGGTGTTGCGCAGGTCCGGGCAGTTCTCCTTGAAGGCCAGGCCCAGCACCAGCACGCTGGCGCCCTCGACGCAGATGCGCCGCTTGAGCATGGCCTTGACCAGTTGCGAGGCCACGTAGGCGCCCATGCCGTCGTTGAGGCGGCGGCCGGCGAGGATGATCTCGGGGTGGTAGCCGATGCTCTGCGCCTTGTGGGTCAGGTAGTAGGGATCGACGCCGATGCAGTGGCCGCCGACCAGGCCGGGGCGGAACGGCAGGAAGTTCCACTTGGTGCCGGCGGCCTTGAGCACCGCCTCGGTGTCGATGCCCATGCGGTTGAAGATGATCGCCAGTTCGTTGATCAGGGCGATGTTGAGGTCGCGCTGGGTGTTCTCGATCACCTTGGCGGCCTCGGCGATGCGGATGCTGCCGGCCTTGTGGGTGCCGGCGGCGATGATCTGGCCGTACAGCGCGTCGACCAGGTCGGCGACCTCCGGGGTGGAGCCGGAGGTGATCTTCCGGATGGTGGTGACGCGGTGCTCCTTGTCGCCGGGATTGATGCGTTCGGGGCTGTAGCCGGCGAAGAAGTCGACGTTGAACTTCAGGCCCGACACCCGTTCCAGCACCGGCACGCATTCCTCCTCGGTGGCCCCGGGGAACACGGTGGATTCGTAGATGACCAGGTCGCCGGGCTTGAGCACCTGGCCGATGGTCTGCGAGGCCCGGATCAGCGGGGTCAGGTCGGGCTGCTTGTGCTCGTTGATCGGCGTCGGCACGGTGACGATGAAGGTGTTGCAGGCGGCCAGGTCGGCGAGGTCGGCGCTGTAGCGCAGCTGGCTGGCCTCGCGCAGTTCGAGGTCGCTGACCTCCAGGGTGGCGTCATGGCCGCCGCGCAGGGCGTCGATGCGCGCCTGGTTGATGTCGAAGCCCACCACGGGGCGATGCTTGCTGAATTCGACGGCGAGCGGCAAGCCGACGTAGCCGAGGCCGATGATGGCGAGTTTGATGTCGTCCGGCGTGTGCATGGTGGTCGTCCTGATGGGGCCAGTGGTGGGTCGTGGCCATCCATGGGCGGAGAGCGGCGGGGCGCTTTCCGGGCGTCCGCGCAGGATCCGGGCCGTGTCGCGGTTCAGGCGAAGTGGCCCCGGGCGATCTGCCAGGGGGTGTCGATGACCAGGCGTTCGGCCTGGAACGCGCCGACGATGCGTGCGGCCTGCTGCATGCCTTCGCTGAGTACCGGCGGGCGGTGGCGGACGTTGTGGGCGTCGCTGGCGAGGATGGTGACCAGCCCCAGCTCGAGCAGGGCGCAGGCGATCAGCCGGGCGGGCTCGCCGAAGTGGCCGGCGACGGCCCCGGCGGTGACCTGCAGCAGGCAGCCCTGCTCGATGAACGGCTTGAGCTTGCGCGGGCACTGCATCACGCCCTTGTTGCGCTCGGGGTGGGCGATCATCGGCATGACGTCGTGCTGCAGCAGCCATTCGGTGAGGCGCTCGGCGCCGAACGGCACCTCGCCGTGCGGCAGCTCCAGCAGCAGTACGCGCTTGCCGTGCCAGCGGCCGAGGAAGGGCAGGCTGTCCTGCTCGATGCCCTGCATCAGCTCGGTGCTGTAGCGGACCTCGGCGGCAGCGGCGACCTGCAGCGGGATGCCCGCTTCCTGCAGGCCGGCGACCAGGCGCTGGCGCGCGGCGGCGATGCTGGCGAGGTCGTTGTCGTAGCGCCCGGGGTGGATGTGCGGGGTGCAGACCAGGTGGGTGATGCCTTCGGCGACCGCCAGGCGCGCCAGCTCCAGGGCGGTGTCGAGGTCGGGGGCACCGTCGTCGATGCCCGGCAGCAGGTGGTTGTGCAGGTCGATCATGGACGAACTCCCTGTTGTCCGCCGGTAGCGGGTCGCGGCGCAGGCCTTCAGGCCTTCTGCGCCTCGGTGGCCGGCTGGCTGCTGGTGTAGCCGTAGTAGTCGTAGTAGCCGCCGTAGTGGTAACCCTGTTTCTGCGCCTTGCGCACGTCCACCTGGTTGAGCACCACGCCGGTGACCGGCGAGTTGCTCTGCAGCAGCTGTCCGACGCCTTTCTGCGCCAGCGGCACCGGAGTGGTCTCGGACTTGATCACGTAGATCTGCGCGTCGGCGTGGGTGGCGAGGATGGTGGCGTCGCTCACCGCCTGGATCGGCGGCGAGTCGATGATCACCCGGTCGTAGCGGTTCCTGAGATCCTCGATGACCGCGGCGAAGCGTTCCGAGGACAGCAGCTCCAGCGGGTTCGGCGGCACGGCGCCGGCGCACAGCATGTCGATGCCCTCGATGGTCTTGATGCAGTCCTCGACCCTGGCGGTGCCGGCGATCAGGTTGGCCAGGCCGGGGGTGCCCACCGGGAACTTGAAGTTCTTCGCCAGGGTCGGCCGGCGCAGGTCGGCGTCGACCAGCAGCACCTTCTCCAACTGGCCGAAGGCGTAGGCCAGGTTGGCCGCCACGGTGCTCTTGCCCTCGCCGGGCAGCGAGGAGGTGACCACCAGGATGCGGTGCGGCTCGGCCATGCCGGACAGCACCAGGCCGGTGCGTATGGTGCGGATCGACTCGCTGAAGCTGCGGTCCTCGTTGCTGCTGAACAGGTGGGCGATCTGGCTGCGCTGGCGGTTCTTGACCAGCGGCAGGATGCCCAGCACCGGCAGGTTGAGCTTGCTCTCGACCTCCTCGATGCTCTTGAAGGTGTTGTTGAGGATCTGCAGCAGCAGGGTCATGGCGACGCTGCACACCAGCGCGAGGATGCCGGAGAGGCCGACGATCAGGCCCTTCATCGGCCGGATCGGCGCGCTGGGCAGCACCGCCGGGTCGACCACGCGGGCATTGGCCGCCTCCAGGTCGGCGGTGGCGGTGGTTTCCTTCAGGCGGGTCATGAAGGTGTCGTAGAGGGTGCGGTTGGCCTCCACCTCGCGCATCAGCTCGCGGACCTCGAACTCCTTGCGGGAGATCTTCTGGATCTGCGCCTTGTTGGATTCCACCGAGGCGCGCAACGACTCTTCGTTGGCCACCGCCAGCTGGTAGTTGCGCTCGATGCCGGCGACGATCTGCTCGACCTGGCCGCGCAGGCTGGCCGAGGCGGCGGCGAGATCGGAGCGCGCGGCCTCGAGTGCCGGGTGGCGGGAGCCATAGCGCTTGGACAGCTCATCGACCTTGGCGCGGGCCTTGGCCTCGTCGGACTTGAACTGCTGGATCAGCGGGTGGCCGAGGACGGCCGGGATGGTGGCGAGCTTCTCCCAGCCGCCCTTGCGCATGGATTCCACCTGGCGGTACTGGCTCTGCGCCTCGGCGCGCTGGCGGCGGGCATCGATCATGCGGTCGCTGGTGGCGGTCAGTTCGGCGGCGCTGACGCTGGCGACGCCGCCGACGTCCACCAGGTTCTCCTTCTCGCGGAAGGCCTGCAGGCGGGACTCGGCGTCCTTGAGCTTGCTGCGCAGCTCGACCATGCGGTTGTTCATCCAGGTGGTGGCCATCATGGACATGTCCATGGAGGCTTCCAGCTGGGCCTCGATGAAGCCGTTGGCCAGGGCGTTGGCGGCGCGGGTCGCCAGCTCCGGATCGGTCATGTCGACCATGACCTTGACCAGCTGGCTCTTGCCCATGGGCTCGATGGTCACCCGGGCCATGAGTTCGCGGGTCACCTCGTCGAAGATCTTCGCCTCGCTCGGGCCGCCGGCATTCTCCGGCAGGCTTTGCGTCCCGGTGGCGGGGTTGGCCTCGGCCACGCTGCTGAAGCCGGCCAGCAGGCCGCGCACGTCGATCAGCGGACCGTCCTGCTGGCGCGGATCGAACTCGGGGTGGCTGGTCAGCTCCAGGCGGCGCACCACCCGTTCGGCCAGGGCGCGCGACTTGAGCAGCTGGAACTGGGTTTCCAGGTACTCGTTGCCGGTACCCTCGGCCCCGTAGACCTGCTCGATGGAGACCACGTTGGCCTTCTTCTGCTCGATCAGCAGGGTGGCGGTGGCCCGGTAGGTCGGGGTGACGGCGAAGGTGCCCAGGGCGGCCACCATCATGACGATCAGGATCAGGGCGAGAATCCCCCACTTGCGCCGCCAGATGGTTTGCCACATCTGCAGCATGTCGGGAGCGTCGCTCGTCAGGCGGCTGGCGATCCAGGTGCGCGCCTGGTGTCGGGCGGTGGTGTCCATGGCAGAAGGCCCCCTGCTCAGTGGGTCAGAAGAAACCCTGGTCGATGGTGATGGTGTCGCCCGGCATCACCGGGGTGTCGAGGCTGGCGCGCTCGGGACGGCGCTGGGGATCCTGGTCGCGGATGATGGTGATGCGGCTGGTCGAGGCGCGCTCGGTCAGGCCGCCGGCCAGCGCCACGGCGCGGCGCAGGGTCAGGCCGGGCTGGAAGGTGTAGCCGCCGGGGGTCTTCACTTCGCCGCTGATGAAGAACTCGCGGTACCTGAGGATGCTGACCGACACCCGCGGGTCGACCAGGTAGCCGCCCTTGAGGCGCTCGGCGAGCATCCGCTCGATCTCGGCGGCGGTCTTGCCCCTGGCCTGGATGTCGCCGAGGAAGGGGTAGGAGAAGATGCCCGCGTCGTTGAGGCGGACCTCCGGGAAGCTGAGATCCGGCTCGCCGAACACGCTGATGGCGATGATGTCGCCCGAGGCCAGCTTGTAGGTGGAGTAGCCTTCCGCCCGCACGGCGCCGCCGTGGGGCAGGAGCAGGCCGAGGCTCAGGGCCAGGAGAAGGTGACGGAGGATCATGGCGCGTTCTCTGGTGACGTGTGGAGGTCAGCGGGCGCCGCCGATGGCGCCCGCATCTGCCGCAACCGAATGCTCGAGCGACAGGCCTTCCTGTTCGCGGCGCTTTGTCTGTCCGCGCCGCGCTGGGGCCGGCCGTCAGCTGCGGCTGGCAGGCGCCTGGTCGCGGCCATTGCCGGGGGGGCGCTCCTCGCCGGGGGTGGCAGGCTTCGCCGGCGAGGCCGGTTCGTCCGCGCTTCCCGGTTTCGCCGGCGTGGCTGGGGTGGCCGCCTGGTCGGGCCTGGCGTCCCGCTGTTCGGCGCTCGACTCGTCGACCGCCAGCAGCAGGGGGCTGGCCGCGAACCGTGGGGCGTCCGGCGCCGCGGGGAACGCGACGGCCTGAGTGGCGGCCAGCGCCAGCGTCAGGGAAAGGGGGATCAGGATGCTGCGCATGTCGAATCTCCTCGCGGCCGGGGCGGGTCGCCTGTCGGCTGGCGGGTGCTGCCGGATAGCTGCTGTTTGACAGGCTGTTCCGGGCACGCTACCGCCCCAAGATTTACCGCAAATTCTTGAAAACGAGTCTTTGCAATGTCGATGGCAATTCGTGGAAAGCATCACTTGAAGCGTGCTTATGGACGTGAGTGTAGTGCGGCTTTGCAACTCGTAAAGGCAGTCTGGTTACTTGTTGAGCGTTCGCTCGGCGTCTACTTTATGAAGTGCTGGAAGTTGTTTTGTTGAAGGGTTTTCGAGTGACAGGGGTGGGGTATGGACGCATCGCTTGAGGGTGGGCAAGGTCCCTAGCGTTTCCCAGAAGTGGCTTTCCAGAGCGGTTGCGGCGGGGCTTTACGCTTCGCCTTGACGCTCGTCCGCGTGCAGGCGAAGTTCGCCGACGGGAGTCCTGCATTCAATTCTTGTTTGTAGCCTGCATGGCACTTTGGCCGTGCGGGCCGTTCGCGCCTGTTTGTCGTTCTTGTTGTTGTGCAGGATTGCTAATTGCGCTGGTAGAAAATTAATACCGGGATATTCGTATATTCCGGTTTGCGGTTTTATGGTTGTCGACTTGCAAGTTGGTTGATCTGGTATATATGCGCCGGACTATTTATATGTTCTGGTAGAAAATTACTTCGGATTATCTGTCGGCGCGGCGACAGGTACATATGGGAGAGCGTCCGCAGCGCGGGTATCGCACCGCGGGGAGGGGGCGTCCGCCCCTGCTGCCCGGAGCGGCGAGGGCTGGCGGGCGCCGCAGGCACGCACCTGCGGCGCTCGCTCAGCGCCGCGGATCAGATGGCGGGTGCCGATGCATCGCTGCCGGAGGCGCAGCGCGGGCTGCAGGCGCGAAGCACCGCCTCGCGCAGGGCGTGGATCTTCAGCGGCTTGGTCAGGTAGCTGATGACGTCGAGGTCGCTGACCTGGGCGAAGTCCTCGGGCAGGGCTCCGGCGCTGATGACGATCACCGGCAGTTCGCTGGTGCGCGCGTTGCGACGCAGGCTGCGCAGCAGGCTGTCGCCCTGCAGGCCGGGGAGGTCGATGTCGAGCAGCAGCAGTTCCGGAGGGTTCTCGGTGATCCAGTGCAGGGCTTCCAGGCCGTTCTCCATCACCTCCACCTCGCCCAGGTCGGCGAGGGCCTTCTGCACCAGCATCTGGCTGGCGCGGTTGTCCTCGACGTAGAGGATGCGCAGGCGCGGCGTGGGGGTGGCGCGCTGCTGGCCGGCGCTGCCGCGCTGCATCGCCGGATTGAACGGCAGCTCGATCCAGAAGGTGCTGCCGATGCCGGACTCGCTGCTGAAGCCGAGCCGGCCGTGCATCAGTTCGGCCAGCTCGCGGCTCAGCACCAGGCCGATGCCGGTGCCCTTGATGGTGCTGTTCTCGTGACCGAGGCGCTGGAACGGCTTGAACAGCAGCGCCTGCTTGTCCGCGTCGATGCCGAGGCCGGTGTCCTCGACGATCAGGCGCAGGCTGGTGGGGGTGGTCTTGTAGCTGAGCGAGATGAGGCCGTTGGGACGGTTGTACTTCACTGCATTGCTCAGCAGGTTGAGCAGGATCTGCCGCAGGCGCCGCGGCTCGGCACGCACCAGCAGGCAGCCTTCGGGCAGGTGGCTTTCCAGCTGCAGGTGCTGCTCGCGAGTCTGCGGGCGAATCAGCTCGATGCACTCGCTCATGATCTGCCGGGCATCGACGGTTTCCAGGCTGACGCTGGTCTTTTCCGCCTCGATGTGCGCCAGGTCGAGGATGTCGTCGACCAGCAGGCACAGGTGGCTGCTGGCGGCGAGGATTTCGCCGGCATACTGCTGCAGGCCGGTTTCCTCGGGACGCTCGAGCAGTTCGAGCTGGATCATCTGGGCGAAGCCCTGCACGGCGTTGAGCGGCGTGCGCAGCTCGTGGCTCATGCTCGACAGGAAGCGGGTCTTGGCCACGTTGGCGGCCTGGGCCTGCTGGCTGGCCTGGCTGAGGGCCTCCTGGGTGGCCTTGAGGGCATCGATGTCGACGTGGGTGCCGACCAGACGCTGCGCCCGGCCTTCGACATCGATGGCGATCGCCCGGCCGCGGCTGAGCAGCCAGTGGTAGATGCCGCAGGCGTCGGCGAAGCGGAATTCGATGGTGTAGTTGTCGCTGGGGTGCTGCTCGGGATGTTCGTGGCAGACCACCACCGCCTCGAGGTCGTCGGGGTGGACCAGGGCGTAGAAGGCCTCCAGCGCCATGTCCGGCTCGCCCAGCCCGAAGCGCTCCAGGAAGCGGCCCTCGATGTGGATGCGCCGCTGGTCTAGGTCGATCTCCCAGACGCTGTCGGTGGTCGAGTCGAGAACCAGGGCGAGCTGCTCCTGGGCCTGCCGGCGGGTGGCTTCGCTGCGGGCGAGCTGCTCGCCCATGACGGCGGCGGCGCTGGCCATCCGGTCGAGTTCGTCGATGCTCGACTGGGCGCGCTCGGGGCTCCAGTTGCCCTGGCCGATCTGCGCCATCATGCCGGTGACACCGTCGATCGGCTGCTGCAGCTGGTCGACCAGCTGGCGCGAGCGCAGCCACATGACCGCGAAGAACAGCAGGTAGAACAGCACCAGCCCGGCGATCAGCAGGTAGCCGATCTGCTGGTAGCGTTCGGCGAGGGTGTTGGTCTTGCTGAACACCTCGGCCTCGTCGACCACGGTGATCAGCTTCCAGCCGGTTTCCGGGATGGTCGCCCAGGCCGCCAGCTTGGGTTTGCCGTCCAGCACGAGAGCCTCGATGCCGGTCTGGGCGCGGCTGATGGCGCGGGCCAGGGCAAGGGTGTCCGGGCGCTTGCCGAGGTTGAAGTCGGCCGGCTTGAAGATCTCCTTGCGGATGGCCTCGTCGTAAGAGTGGCTGGTCAGCTCGGCGAGGGCGAGGTCCCGCTCGCCCTGGGGGGGCAGGGCCATGATGTTGAGTTCGCCGCTGGCCAGCAGCGCATAGCCGTTCCAGGCCACCTGCAGGCCGGCGATCTCGCGCAGGATGGTGTCGACGGTGATGTCGAGGCCGGCGACGCCTTCGAGGAAGTCGCCCCGGTAGACCGGTGCGAGGGCCGACATCATCCAGCCCTGGCCGGCGGGATCGACGTAGATGTCGGTCCACACCACCTTGCGCTGCGGGTTGTGACGCGTGTCGGCGAGGTAGTAGAAGTTGTAGTTGGGGATCACCATGTCGTGGGGATACTGCGACGGGGTGTGGAACCACGGGTAGATCCGGTTGTAGCTGTCCCAGGTGTTGAAGTAGATGGAGGCGATCAGCGGATTGGCGCTGTGCAGGCTCTTCATCAGCGGGTCGAGCTGGGCCAGGCGCAGGACGCGTTCGAGGTCCTGGCGTTCGGGCGGGGTGCTGTTGGCGTAGAAGGAGGCGGCCCGGCCGTCGTCGGTACGGGTATAGAGCACGCCATCCTCGGTGCGGGTGTGGCGCTGGCGCTCCGCTTCGTCGACCAGGTAGCCCGGCGCGCGCAGGACGCTGTCGATCTGGTGGCGGTAGACGTCGGTGAGCTTGGCGATGGCGGCCAGCCGCTCGCTGACCAGGTGCGCTTCCTGCTGGGCGGCGGTCTTCAGATCGCTCAGCGCGGTTTCGCGCAGGTGCTCGATCTGTGCCTCGCGAATCGAGCTGTTGGTCAGCAGGTAGGCGGCGATCAGCACGGTCTCCACCAGGACCAGCGGAATCAGTGCGCTCTGCACGAAAGCACGCCACATCCAGCCGCGGAGGGTGGTTTTCTTGTTGTCCTGCATTCCTTGGGCTCTCGGTCGCGCTGGGGGCTCTGCTCAGGCAAGGGATCGGCTGCCGAGGCGTTGTCGGTCGCCTGGGGGGCGAGAACGGCGAATCTTGCGGTGCGATGATAATTCAATGCGCTTGTTTTGTGATCCACTTTGCATATTGATGCAGGTCAGACCTGCTGCATGTAATGGCGATCCGCCCGGCCGCCAGATCGTGACGCAGAGTTTTTCGCTTGCCGGGTTGTAACTTGCGCGCGACTCGCTACAATGGCGCGGCTCGCCGACTGGCGGGTACGTTATGGTGGCTCCATCGGTCCCCCCGCAACGATCAGCCGTAAACCCGGTCAGGCCCGGAAGGGAGCAGCCGTAGCGGTGACATCGTGTGCCGGGGTGTGGCTGGTGGGGCCACCTCCATTTCTGCTCCTCTGCAGCTTTTCTCCCCGGCCTTTTCCGCAGGCCAGCCTACGCTCCGATTTGACGTGATCGCCCCTGGTGGCGGTTGACGCACCTTTCCCGTCTGTCCCTCTCGTCCTGCATTGCCATGCGCCACCGTTTTTCATGGCGTCTGCGGACGGCCCCTGTCCGCCGGTTTGTGGCACGACCGTTTCGCCTGCGCTTGCTGGCTGCGCTGCCGGGTGCGCCAGGCCGAAGCGCGGCGCCTGACGGTTTCAGGCGCCACGTCGCGGGCTTGTGCGCCTGGCGCTATCCGCCAGGCGCACAGGTCACAGGAACACGGCTTCCGCCTCCTGCTGGTGCGGAGTCGAGCGCAGCGGGGCGGGCTCGGGCGCGGCGCCGGACAGCTTGAATGCCCCTACGGAAAGGCTCAGGCGGCGTGCCTGTTCGCGCAGGTGGGCGGCGGCGGCCGTGGACTCGCCGGCCAGCAGGGCGTTCTGCTGGGTCATGCGGTCCAGCTCGGCGACGGCGAGGTTGACCTGGGCGATGCCCTGACTCTGCTCGCGGGTGGCTGCGCTGATCTCGCCGAGTACCCCGGCGACCTGGTCTACGCTGGCCACGACCCGCTCCATGCTTTCGCCGACGTTCTGCGCCAGCTCCGCGCCGTTGCGCGTCTTGTCGGCCGAGGCGTCGATCAGCTGGCGGATCTGCTGTGCGGCGGCGGCGCTGCGACTGGCCAGCTGGCGCACCTCGCTGGCGACTACGGCGAAGCCGCGGCCCTGCTCGCCGGCGCGGGCGGCTTCGACCGAGGCATTGAGCGCCAGCAGGTTGGTCTGCAGGGCGATGCCGTCGACGACGCTGACGATCTCGGCGATCTGCTGCGAGGCGGCATCGATGTCGCCCATGGTCTGGACCATCTGCGCGACGACTTCGCTGCCCTGCGAGGCGACCCGGGTCGCTCCTTGGGACAGCTGGCTGGCCTGCTGCGAGGATTCCGCCGTGAGGCCTACCGTGCCGGTGAGCTGCTCCATCGAGGCCGAGGCTTCCTGCAGGTTGGCAGCGGTGGATTCGGTGCGCGCGGAGAGGTCCTGGCTGCCCTGGGCGATCTCGTCGGAGGCCAGGCGGATCGATTCGCTGCTGTCGCGGATGTCGATGAGCACCTGCTCGACCTTGCCGACGAAGCGGTTGAATGCGCCGGCGATCTGGGCCACTTCGTCGCGCCCGCTGACGGGCAGGCGCCGGGTGAGATCTCCGGTGCCGCTGGCGATGTTTTCCATGGCGTCGCGGGCGTGGATCAGGCCGACGAAGGCGCGCTTGAGCCACAGGCCGAGCAGGACGGCGGCGCTCAGGGTGACGACCAGCAGGGTTGCCAGCGAGGACTGGATGATGGCGCGCAGGCCGCTGGTCGCCTCGTGGCTGTCAAGGGCGACGCCCAGCTCCCATTCGCTGCCGGCGATCGGCGTCACGCGCAGCAGCCTGCTGCGACCGCCGAGCTCCATCTGCTGCCAGTGGTCGTCCCGGGTCGCGGCAGCGAGGAGTTGCGGGGTCAGGAGCGGATTCAGGATGGTGACCGGCTGCAGGGACAGCTTGGCGTCGGGGTGGGCGATCAGTGTTTCGCCCTTGCGGCTCAGGAACGCGAAGCTCTCCGGGGTCGGGCGGATCGCCGCGACGCTGGCGATGATGCTGGCCAGGGTGATGTCGCCGGCGAGGACGCCGCGCAACTGGCCATCCTGCGTCACCGGGGTCGCTATGGTGACCACCAGTGCGCCGGTGCTGATGTCGGTGTAGGGCATGGTCAGCACGGTCCTGCCGGCCTTGACGGCCTCCTGGTACCAGATGCGCTGGCGCGGATCGTAGTCGCTGCCGGGCTGCCAGCCGTCGCTGCTGATGAGGCTGCCGTCGGTCCTGGCCATGTAGGCCATGGCGAAACCGCCGGATTCGGCCAGTTGCCGCAGTGCTGGGAGCTGGTCCGCTTCGCGCATGCGGCTGCGGGCGGCCTCGACCATGGTGATGCTGGAGCTCACCCAGTGCTCGATGTTGTCGACGTTGCTCTTGATGACGGCATCAAGGTTGCTTTTGATCGTATCCTCGTAGTGGGACTTGACAGTGAAATAGCTGACCACGGATACCAGGGCCATCGCCAGGGCGATGATGGCCAGGCTGGTGAGCTGGATGCGGGCTTTCAGGGAGAAAAACATGGGGAGGAACCTCGGTCAGGGGAAGCGGGCTCTTGTGGAGCTGTTCTCCTGGAGTCTGTGGGGCCGACAGGGATAGCTGCCGATCCTGTATTTATTAGCTTGTTATTGTTCTGATGATTATTAAGTTATTGATATTCGTGGGCGTCAGATCTCCTTGCCGCTAATTGTTTGATTTATTCCGGCAAATGCAGCGAAGCACCTGGCGTCCGGCTGCAGCTGGGCGGCCGGGCCGTTGGCGTGTCCGGTGGCGTGGGAATCGGGAGGTGGCGGAGGTTATCGCTCCGCCGCTGGCGCGGTCAATGGGCTGTCGGAGGCAGGCTTGACGGCCGGGGTTTGCGCCTGGCGTGCGTTCGCAGGGGCCGCACTGCATCCGTCTCCCGGCTGGCCGGGGAGTGCAATTGCCCGGCCGCTCGGCCCTCGTCAGTGCAATTTGCCCCGCGCTTCGCTAGCATGGTGACCCACGCTCAACACAGCAGTAGCGAACCGATTCGATGAGTTACCAGGTCCTTGCCCGCAAGTGGCGTCCGCGCTCGTTCCGTGAAATGGTCGGCCAGACCCATGTGCTCAAGGCCCTGATCAATGCGCTGGACAACCAGCGCCTGCACCACGCCTATCTGTTCACCGGCACCCGCGGGGTGGGCAAGACCACCATCGCGCGCATTCTCGCCAAGTGCCTGAACTGCGAGCAGGGCGTCAGCTCGACCCCGTGCGGGCAGTGCTCGGTGTGCCGGGAGATCGACGAGGGCCGTTTCGTCGACCTGATCGAGGTCGACGCCGCCAGCCGCACCAAGGTTGAGGACACCCGCGAGCTGCTCGACAACGTGCAGTACGCGCCGACCCGCGGGCGCTACAAGGTCTACCTGATCGACGAAGTGCACATGCTGTCCACGCACTCGTTCAACGCGCTGCTCAAGACCCTCGAGGAGCCGCCGCCGCACGTCAAGTTCCTGCTCGCCACCACCGACCCGCAGAAGCTGCCGGTCACCATCCTGTCGCGCTGCCTGCAGTTCTCCCTGAAGAACATGCCGCCGGAGCGGGTGGTCGAGCACCTGACCCACGTGCTCAGCGTCGAGCAGATTCCCTTCGAGGCGGATGCGCTGTGGCTGCTCGGTCGCGCCGCCGACGGCTCGATGCGCGATGCCATGAGCCTCACCGACCAGGCGATCGCCTTCGGCGAGGGCAAGGTGCTGGCCGCCGACGTGCGCGCCATGCTCGGCACCCTCGACCATGGTCAGGTCTACGGCGTGCTGCAGGCACTGCTGGCCGGCGATGCCCGCGCGCTGCTCGAGGCGGTGCGCCAGCTGGCCGAGCAGGGCCCCGACTGGGCCGGCGTGCTGGCCGAGATGCTCAACGTGCTGCACCGGGTGGCCATCGCCCAGGTGCTGCCGGATGCGGTGGACAATGGTCAGGGCGACCGCGAGCGGGTGCTGGCGCTGGCCGCCGCGCTGCCTGCCGAGGACGTGCAGTTCTATTACCAGATGGGCCTGATCGGCCGCCGCGACCTGCCGCTGGCCCCCGATCCGCGCAGCGGCTTCGAGATGGTGCTGCTGCGCATGCTGGCGTTCCGCCCGGCCGATGCGGCGGCGGCGCCGACGACAACGCTAAAGACGCCGGGGATCGGTGAAGCCACCACCGATTCCGCGGCGGCTCCGGTGGCTGAGGCAGCTGCACCACGCATGGCGCCACTCGCCGAAGAGCCGGTCGCACCGCGGGCGAGCGCTGCGGAGCAGGCCCGGGGCGTCAGGGCCGAGCCGGTGGACGTGCCTTGGGACCTGCCGCCTGCCGAGAGTGTCCCGCCGGTACGCCGGGCTGCGGTGCAGCCGCCGGTGCCCACCGAGCGCCCGGCGCAGCCGCTCGCACGTCCCGAACCGGCCGGCCGCCCGCCGGCTCCCGCGGAGCGCACCGAGGC
>NZ_SSTC01000205.1 GCF_004801855.1 Pseudomonas sp. A-1
TCTACGGCGAGGACGGCAACGACGCGCTGAGCGGCGGCGCCGGCAACGACTCCCTGCAGGGCGGCAACGGCAACGACTCCCTGCTCGGTGGTGAGGGCAACGACTACCTCTACGGCGAGAACGGCAACGACGTCCTCGACGGCGGCGCCGGCAACGACTACCTCAGCGGCGGCGCCGGCTCCGACACCTACCTGTTCGGCAAGGGCGCGGGCCAGGATACCGTCTACAACTACGACACCAGCCCGGACAGCCTGGATACCCTGCTGTTCGGCGGTGACGTGGGCGTGGAGGACATCTGGTTCCGCCGCAGCGGCTCGAACCTGGAGGTGAGCATCATCGGCTCAGGCGACAAGGCCACCATCAGCAACTGGTACTCGGGCGGCAGCTACCACCTGGACCAGTTCAAGACCGCCGATGGCAAGACCCTGCTGGAAGGTCAGGTGCAGAGCCTGGTCGACGCCATGGCCGCCTTTGGCGTGCCGGCCGGCGGCGAGGGCAATCTCGGTGCCGAGCAGAAGCTCCAGCTGGAGACGGTGATCGCCGCCAACTGGCAGTGATCGGGCTGGCCTGAGCAGTGGACGGGGTATTCGTGGCGAATACCCCGTCCTGGCATGAGTAACCAGGGCGGAAAACCGTCCGACAATCCCACCTCGGGATTTTTCCGAAAACGTGGCGGCCGTCGAGGTCTAGTGGACGCCTGTCCCCCAGAATCCTCTGACTGGATGCAGGATCGCATCCAGTCCTTCGGACAATGCACGGAAGCACCATGAGCGAACAAGGAATGAACGCCGTCCCTCAGGCGCTCGCTGCAAGTCTGCCCCGCCTGGTCAGTCCCGCCCGCTTGCAAAGCCTGGCAACCGTGCCGAAGCCGCTTGCTCAAGAACCCGCTGAAGATGGCCACATGTTTGGCCGAACTGGATCGCCACCAGGGCACAACGCCCGATACGCCTCGCCGGCACCGTGCAGCAACTGGCCATCCACACCCAGGGCGGCGTGGTCAGCGAGGCCCAGCCGCTGATGGTGATCGTCCCCAGCGACGCACCGGTGGAAGTGGAAGCGATGCTGGAGAACAAGGACATCGGCTTCGTCCGCCCGAGGCAGGAGGTCGAGACCTTCACCTTTACCAAGTACGGGGTGGCGCACGGCGTGGTGACCAGTGTTTCCAACGATGCCATTGAGGACGAGAAACTGGGGCTGGTGTACGGCGCGCGGATTCGGCTCAAGGAAAACAGTATCCAGGTTGGAGGCAACCATATCGCGCTATCGCCAGGCATGATGGTCAGGTCTGAAGTGAAAACGGATAAGCGGAAGGTAATCGAATATTTTCTGAGTCCTTTACAAAAACACGTGAATGAGAGGGCGGCGGCAAAAACTGAGTGCAACACCTGACCTTTCCGGTACGGTGTTGCCATGTCTTACCACGAACTCAGCAT
>NZ_SSTC01000206.1 GCF_004801855.1 Pseudomonas sp. A-1
CAGCCCCGCGCCGGTCGCCGCTGCAGCCCCGCAGGCCGGCCCGGTCGAGGCCGCGGTCGAGGCGGCCGCCGCCCCGGTCCACGACCTGTCGCCCTGGGGCATGTACCAGGGCGCCGACGTGGTGGTGAAGGGGGTGATGATCGGCCTGCTGCTGGCCTCGGTGGTGACCTGGACCATCTGGCTGGCCAAGGGCCTCGAGCTGCTCGGCGCGCGCCGCCGCCTGCGCGGCGAGCTGGCCGACCTCAAGGGCCTGCGCAGCCTCGACGAGGCCGCCGAGCAGGCCCACGCCAGACACAGCTTCAGCGCGCTGCTGATCGAGGACGCCCAGGACGAGCTGCGCCTGTCGGCCAACCTGACCGAGAAGGAAGGCATCAAGGAGCGCGTCAGCTTCCGCCTCGAGCGTCTGGTCGCCGCCAGCGGGCGCAAGATGAGCACCGGCACCGGAGTGCTGGCCACCATCGGCTCCACCTCGCCGTTCGTCGGCCTGTTCGGCACCGTGTGGGGCATCATGAACAGCTTCATCGGCATCGCCAAGTCGCAGACCACCAACCTCGCGGTGGTCGCCCCCGGCATCGCCGAGGCCCTGCTGGCCACCGCCCTCGGCCTGGTCGCGGCGATCCCCGCAGTGGTGATCTACAACGTGTTCGCCCGCTCGATCGCCGGCTACAAGGCGCAGGTCGCCGACATCTCCGCCCAGGTGCTGCTGCTGGTCAGCCGCGACCTCGACCGCCAGCCGCCGGCCGCCGCGCCGCGCAGCGCCGCCACCCCGCACGTGGTCAAGGTGGGCTGAGCCATGGGCATGCACCTCAACGAGGGCAGCGACGAGCTGCAGGAATCCCACGAGATCAACGTCACCCCGTTCATCGACGTGATGCTGGTGCTGCTGATCATCTTCATGGTCGCCGCGCCGCTGGCCACCGTCGACGTCAAGGTCGACCTGCCCGCCTCCAGCGCCACGCCGCAGCCGCGCCCCGAGCAGCCGGTGTACCTGAGCATCAAGGAGGACCGCAGCCTGCACCTGGGCAACGACGCGGTGCTCGCCGAGCAGCTCGGCGCCGCCCTGGACCGCCAGACCGGCGGCGACAAGGAGCAGACCATCTTCATCCGCGGTGACCAGGAGGTCGACTACGCCCGCCTGATGGAAGTGATGGACCTGCTGCGCGGCGCCGGCTACCTGAAGATCGGCCTGGTCGGCCTGGAAACGGTCGGCCGCCCATGAGCCGCGCGCGCAGCCTGCCCCGCTGGGGCCTCAGCCTGCTGCTGGTGCTCGGCGCCCACGTCGGCGTGGCCGCCTGGTCGCTGTACTGGCAGCCGCAGGCCGCGCCGGTCGAACTGCCGCCGCCGGCCATGCTCATCGAGCTGCCGCCGGCACCTCCGGCCCTACCGGCCGCGCCGCCACCGCCGCCCGAGCCGGTGC
>NZ_SSTC01000207.1 GCF_004801855.1 Pseudomonas sp. A-1
CAGGGCCAGCGCCGGTACCGCCAGCAGGGTGGCCAGGGCGCACAGCCAGGCCGCATGCGGCCGCGCCGGACGCGGGCGCGGCTGGCGCCACCACCAGGCCAGCAGGGCGGCGCCGAGCAGCAGCTTGTCCCAGTGCAGACGCACGGCGTAGGGCGCGGCGTCGGCGCTGAGCGCGCGCGGCGCGCTCAGTTGCAGAGGGGCGAAGCCGGGCAGTGCATGGGCGGCCAGCGCGGTGCCGGCCAAGAGGCTGGCGCCCAGCCACAGGCCGGCGGGCAGGGCGCGCGGCGGCTGCAGCACCCAGAGGACGAACAGCGTACCGACCAGCAGGCCGGCCGGCTGGATGCCGCCGGCGAGCAGTCCGGCCAGCAGCGCCAGAGCCGGCAGCAGCGGAGCGGCGAGCGGGGCGCGGGCAGCGCCCGCCATCAGCCCGCCTGCCAGCGGGCCAGCAGCGCCGGCAGCTCGGCGAGGCTGGCGACCTGTGCGTCCGGTGCGCGTTCGCCTTCCCAGGCCTTGCCCTGCGGGTTGATCCAGATGGCGCGCAGGCCGGCGCCCTGGGCGCCGGCGATGTCGTCGCGCGGATGGTCGCCGACGTGCACCGCCGCCTCGGCCGGCACGCCGGCTTCGGCGAGCGCGGCGTGGAAGGCGCGCGGGTCGGGCTTGCTCACGCCCAGTTGCTCGGCGCTGAAGGCGAAGCGGAAGTAGTCGGCGATGCCGATGCGCTGCACGTCGGCGTTGCCGTTGGTCAGCACGCCGAGGGCGAAGCGCCCGGCCAGTTGCTCGAGGGTCGGACGCACCTCGGGGAACAGGGCGACCTGCTGGCGGGCGGCGAGGAAGTGCGCGAAGGCGCCCTGCGCCAGTGCATCGGCTTCGGCCTCGGCGTAGCCGGCCTGGCGCAGGCTGCGCTGCAGCGCCCGCTGGCGCAGCTCGCTGATGCGGATCTGCAGGGTCGGCTCCTGCGCCAGCAGCCACTGGCGGTTGGCGCGGATCTGCGCGCCGGCCTCGTCGCCCAGGCGCGGGGCGTGCTCGGCGAGCCAGCGGTGCAGCGCGGTTTCGGCGGACTCCAGCACCGGCGGGGCGTCCCACAGGGTGTCGTCGAGGTCGAAGATGATCAGGCGCAGGCTCAAGGGCGGTCTCCGCGGCGGCGGGGTGTTCCAGTCGATTTTTGCATCATACCGCCGGGACTCAGTCGGTGCCGCTCTCGTCGTCGTGCGGCGTGCGCCGATGGGCACGCGGGTGGGCCCGCTCGTAGGCCCGCGCCAGGTAGCGGAAGTCGAGGCGGGCGTAGGCCTGCGCGCGCTCGCTGCCGGCGTCGTCGGGCGGCTCCGCCGGCGCGGCGGCTTCGCGGCTGACGGCGGGCAGCGG
>NZ_SSTC01000208.1 GCF_004801855.1 Pseudomonas sp. A-1
CCGGCGCTGGCGCGCCTGCCGCTGTTCGTGCCCAGCCCGCGGGTCGCCGCCCTGGCCCGCGCGGCCGGTGCCCTGGATGTACGAGACTGCCGCGGGGCGAGCGCCGCGGCGCTGCTGGCGTGCCTGGCCGACGAGCCGCGCGCCGGGAAATGCTGAGCCGGGCAGCCTGAGCTGCCGGGCGGATGAAACGACCAGAAGGATGCCGACGTGACCGATCCCGCCCCGCAAACCGAACAAGTCGCCGCCGAGACGCCCGCTGCGCCGCCGCGGCCGGCAGCCGCACGCAATGGCCGGGCGCTGCCCGTGCTGACCCTGCTGCTGGGCGCCGGCGCCCTGCTGGTGGCCGGCTGGAGCCTGCGCCAGGTCGCCGGCCTGCAGGAGGCCGACGCCCGCCAGCAGGAGGCGATGGCCGAGGCGCACCGCCAGGGCCAGGAGCTGGCCGAGCGCGAGCAGGTGCTCAGCCGGCAGCTCGAGCAGCTGCCCGCGCCGGCCGAACTGGAGACGCGCCGCCGCCTGCTCGCCGAACTGCAGGCCGGCCAGCAGCAGCTCGGCGAGCGGGTCGACCGCGTGCTCGGCGCCAGCCGCCAGGAGTGGCGCCTGGCCGAGGCCGAGCACCTGCTGCGCCTGGCCAGCCTGCGCCTGGCGGCGCTGCAGGACGTCAACAGCGCGCGCTTCCTGCTCGCTGCTGCCAACGAGATCCTTCGCGATCACGACGATCCGGCCGCCTTCGCCGCCCGCGAGCGGCTGGTGAGTGCGCTGGAGTCCCTGCAGACCCTGCCTGCGGTCGACCGCACCGGCCTGTTCCTGCAGCTCGGCGCCCTCGGCGAGCAGGCCGCCGGCCTCAACACCCGGCGTCCCGAATTCCAGCCGCGGGACGGCGCGCTGCCGGCCGCGGCACAGGTCGCCGAGGGCGACGGCGCCAGCCGCTGGGCGCAGTGGTGGCAGCACGTCAGCGGCTTCGTGCGCCTGGAGTTCACCGCCAGCGACGAGGTCAGGCCGCTGCTCGCCGGGCAGACCCTCGAGCAGCTGCGCCTGGCCCTGCGTCTGGCCCTGGAGCAGGCACAGTGGGCGGCGCTCAACGCCCAACCGCAGGTCTACCGCGGCGCGCTGGAGCAGGCGCGCGGCTTGGTGCAGCGCTACTTCGGCCTGGACAGCGCGGAGAACCACGCCTTCTACACCCGTCTCGGCGAGCTGGCCAACCAGCCGGTGGCTCTCGAGCTGCCCGACCTGACGCCGGCGCTCAACGCCCTACAGGCCTACCTCGGCCAGCGCGAGCGCGCCGCGCTGGAAGCTGCCGGCGCGGCGCCCAGGACCCCCGAGGCCTCGTCCGCGCCGCCGGCGGCGCCCGGCAGC
>NZ_SSTC01000209.1 GCF_004801855.1 Pseudomonas sp. A-1
CGGCGCGCCAGGCGCGCGCGGCGATCTGCGCGCGGCCCTCGCGCTCAGGCGTGGCGCGGTCGTCCCACCAGGGCGAGCCGGGGTCGGCGGCCAGCGCCACCAGCGCCGGGGTGACTCGCCGGGTGCCGAGCAGCGCGGCGAAGAAGTCCCCGCCCAGCTCGTCGGCCATGGACTCGCGGGCCAGCTGGTAGAGCAGCTGGTTGAACAGCACCGCCGGGCGCGAGTCGAGGCGGTGCTCGCCGTCCCAGGCGGCCAGCTCCTCGAGCAGCGCCAGTTCCTCGCCGTGCAGCGCGGCGCGCAGTTCGCTGAGCAGCGGCGCCAGCAGGCGCTGCGCCAGGTCGCTGCCGCCGTCGAGCTGCAGCGCCTGGCTGTTGTCCACGTCCCAGCGCACCCCGGGGGCGTCGAGGCGCTCGCGCAGGCGCCGGTAGCGCCCGTCCGGGTTGTAGTAGCCGGGCACGGCGAAGCCGGCCGGCGCCTGGTTGGCCGACAGCACGTAGCCGCGCGCCGGGTTCTCCTCGTGCGGGTTGGCGGCGAACGGCAGGTAGCGCGGCGGCGCCGCCTGCGCGCTGCCGCCGTCGAGGACGAAGGCCGCATGGGCGCCGGCCGGCCGCTCGAACAGGCGCCCGGCCGCCCACCAGGCGATGTCGCCGGAGGCCGAGGCCCAGACGATGTTCAGCCCCGGCGCCGCGATGCCGGCGGCGGCGGCACGCGCCTCGGCCAGGCTAGACGCGCGGTTGAGGCGGTGGAAGGCGCCGAGGATCGGGTTGTGCGCCTCGTGGAACACCCAGCGCAGGGCGATCGGCGTCGGCCCGGCCAGCTCGCCGAGGGCGGCGTTGACGATCGGCCCGTGCGGCGAGCGCTGCAGGGTCAGCTCGACGTCGGCGCCGTCCTTCACCCGGATGACTTCGCGGCGGCTCTCCAGATCCACCCAGCGACCCCGGTAGCGGACCTGGCCGGGATGGGCCGGATCGACCCGCTCGGCGATCAGGTCGAGGTCGTCGTTCTGGAACATGGTCAGCGACCAGCCGAACTCGCGGTTGTGGCCGAGCAGGGCGAAGGGGATCAGCGCGTGGTGCTGGCCGTACAGCTCGAAGCCGGGCGCCGACAGGTGGGCGCTGTACCACACCTGCGGCACGCTGAAGCGGATGTGCGGGTCGCCGGCCAGCAGCGGCTTGCCGCTGGCGGTGCGCGCGCCACTCAGCGCCCAGGCGTTGCTGCCCTCGAACTGGCTGAGCCCGCGCCCCGGCGCGGCGTCGGCCAGCTGCGCCAGCGCGTGCAGGCCGCGCCA
>NZ_SSTC01000210.1 GCF_004801855.1 Pseudomonas sp. A-1
GCAGGATGGCCTGCAGCAGCGGCGCCGGCGCCGCCTCGCCAGCGGCTGCCGGTGCGCTGGCAGCCGCCGGCGGCAGGGTCGGGTCGAGGGCGGCGCGTACCGGCAGCGCCAGCAGGCAGGCGATCAGCAGCAGGATCCTAGACACCGACCCACCCCGCATGACGGCTGAGGGTGTACAGCTCGATGACGATGCGCGCCTTGCCGGGGCCGGCCTCGCCGACCTGGTAGTCGAGGCGCTCCCAGAACAGGCGGCGGCCGCCGGGCTGGCGGCTCTGCTGCTCGATGCCGCGCAGGTAGTCGCGCAGTTCGAAGTAGCTGCCCTCCAGGGTCAGGCGCATGCCATGGCGGTAGAGCACCGGCACGGCATCCGGCTGCTCCCGCTCGGCGGCGGCCGGCTTCTCGCCCTCCGGCAGGGCGGCGGGCAGCTCGAGCGGCGCGGAGAAGCTCTCCAGGGCCAGCAGGCGCAGTTGCGGACGGCTCTGCAACAGTTCCTGCAGCACCTGCCGCATGCGCTGCGGGTCGATCAGCGCGGCCGTCTCCTCCTCCAGGCCGGCGAGCTGGCGCTCGCGCAGCGCCTGGGCCGCGAGCAGCGCCTGGCGCAGCGCCCGGTCCGGATCGACGGCGGCGCGCGCCTGCAGCTCGGCATCGGCACTGCGTGCCTCGAGCAGGCGGGTCTCGGCGCCCTGGCGCTCGGTCTGCAGGCGCGCGAGGCGCTGGGCCAGCGGGTCGTGGCCGAGCAGCAGCCAGGCCATGGCCGGCAGCAGCAGGGCGACGCCGGCGGCCATCCACTGTTCGCGGGCGCTCAGGCCCTGCCAGCGTTGTGCCAGGTCGCTCATCGGGCGGTCTCCTCGCTGGCGGCCGCCTGCGAGGCTAGGCGGAAGCGCAGCACGCCGGCATCGTCGCGGTCGAGATCGAAACGGGCGAACTGCCTGCCGGCGAAGGCCGGGCTGCGGCCGAGGCTGGCGAGGTAGCCCGGCAGCAGTTCGGCCTGCTGGCTCGCGCCTTCCAGCAACAGGTCGCGGCCGCCCTGTTCGAGACGGATGGTATCCAGCCAGACGCCGGCCAGATGGCGCTCGGCGAGGGCATCGAGGGGGCCGCTGAAACCGCTGCTGCGCTCGGCGAGCAAGCCCTGCAGGTGTTCGCCGAGGCGCTGCAGTTGACGGTTCTCCGCCTCCAGCGCGGCCAGCTGCGGCGGCAGGCGCGGGTCGGCCTGGGGCTCGCGGAAGCTGGCGCGACGGGCGGCCAGCGCCGCCTCGGCCTGCTCGGCGGCCTGGC
>NZ_SSTC01000212.1 GCF_004801855.1 Pseudomonas sp. A-1
CGAAGTACCACATCTGTCGTTCTCCTTGGCCCAGGTGGGCACTGATCGAGTAGGGTGCGCCGTGCGCACCGGAAAACCACCGTGGCCCCATGGTGCGCATGGCGCACCCTAAGGCCTCGGCTGCAGCTCCAGGGCACGGAGCGTCGCCGCTCCGGCACGTCTTGTCGTAGGGTGCGCCGTGCGCACCGGGAAACTCGCCGTGGCCCCATGGTGCGCATGGCGCACCCTACGACCTCGGCTGCAGTTCGCGGCCTCAGTACAGCCCGTGCGGGTTGGCCTCGATGGTCTTGTCGGTCAGCCGGCCCCACATGCGCAGGTAGCTCCACAGGGTGTAGGCAAGGATCAGCGGCACGAAGATGCCCGCCACCACCAGCATGATGCCCAGGGTCTTGCGGCTGGATACCGCGTCCCACACGGTCAGGCTCGACGCCGGGTCGAGCGTCGAGGGCAGCACGAAGGGGAACAGCGCGAAGCCGGCGGTGCAGATGGTGCCGACGATGGCCAGGCTGCTGCCGAGGAAGGCCACGCCGCCGCGGTTGAGCTGCGCCCCCAGCGCGGCGAGCAGCCCGCCGGCGATGCCCAGCAGGGGCGCGGCCTGGGTCAGCGGGTAGAGCTGGTAGTTGGCCAGCCAGCCGCTGTTGTCCAGGCTCACCTGCTTGTGCAGCGGGTTGAGCGCCGCGCCCAGGTCACTGAAGCCGCCGACCAGGCTGAAGCCCTGGATGCCGCTGACCAGCCAGCCGCCGGCGGCGACGAAGGTCAGCAGGAAAACCAGCGCGCACAGCCGGGTGGCCAGCCGCGAGCGCTGCTGCAGGTCGGCATCGGTGCGCAGCATCAGCCAGGCGCCGCCGTGGGCGCAGAGCATGCTCAGGCTGACCAGCCCGGCGAGCAGGGCGAACGGGTGCAGCAGGGCGAAGAACGAACCCTCGTAGGACGGCCGCATCAGCTCGTCGAGGCGGAACGGCAGGCCGAGGAACAGGTTGCCGAAGGCCACGCCGAACAGCAGCGCAGGCAGAGCGCCGCCGACGAACAGCGCCCAGTCCCAGGCGCTGCGCCACTGCTGGCTCTCCAGCTTGCTGCGGTAGTCGAAGCCCACCGGACGGCAGAACAGGCCGAACAGCACCAGCAGCATCGCCCAGTACAGTCCGGAGAAGGCGGTGGCGTAGACCATCGGCCAGGCGGCGAACAGCGCGCCGCCGGCGGTGATGAACCACACCTGGTTGCCGTCCCAGTGCGG
>NZ_SSTC01000213.1 GCF_004801855.1 Pseudomonas sp. A-1
CGGCGCCGCGGCGCGTGCCGACCTCGCGGAGAGCGAGCGGCGCCTGCCGGGGGTGGCGGCGCTGCCGCTGTCGGCGGCCGAGACGCGCGCCCAGCAGGCGGCGCTGGCCGAGATGCAGCGCCTTTCGGCGCAACTGAGCCTGCCCTGGGAGCGGCTGTTCGGCACCCTCGAGGCCCTGGCCAATGACGACATCGCGCTGTTGAGCCTGACTCCCGATGCGCGCAAGCAGCAGCTGCGCATCACCGCCGAGGCGCGCGACCTGGCGGCCATGCTGGCCTACCACCGCAGCCTCGAGGACAGCGACGACCTGCGCGACGTGGCGCTGGTCAACCACGAGATCGTCAGCGAGGTGCCCGAACGCCCGGTGCGCTTCAACCTGACCGCCACCTGGATGGTGCAGCATGCGAAGCCATAGCCTGATCCTGCGCGAAGCCTGCCAGCGGCTTGGTCGGCCCGGGGCCGTCGGCGCCGCGCTGCTGCTGGTCGCCCTGGGCTGGAGCCTGTTCGGCCTGTGGCCGGTGAGCCGCGAAGTGCAGCAGCTCGAGGCCCGCGCCGCCGCCGCCCGCGAGCGGGTGACGCGGGTCGCCAGCGGGGCCGAGGCGGCGCCGCTGCGGCCGGGGCAGCAACTGGCCAGCCTGCAGCAGAACCTGCCGGCGCAGCAGGAGGCCACCGCCGCCATCGAGCGCATCTACGCCACCGCGACCCGCGAGGGCATCTCCCTGGCCCGCGGCGAATACGCCCTGGCACTCGATCCGCAGACCCGCCTGGCGCGCTACCAGATGCTCCTGCCGATGCACGGCAGCTACCCGCAGCTGCGCAGCTTCCTGGCCGCCGTGCGCCGCGAGCTGCCGGCGCTGGTGCTGGAGGACATCGACCTGCAGCGCAAGCAGATTTCCGAAAGCCAACTGGATGGCCGTATCCGTATGGCCCTGTACCTGACGAGGTAGCCATGGACAACAGGCGAGCCGTGTTCTGGTTGCTGTTTCTCGGCGGCGCGGCGGTGGTGGCGCTGATTCCGGAGTACTTCTTCGCGCCGGAGGAGGAGGCGCTGCTGGTACCGCCGGCGACCCGCGATGGCAAGGTGGCGGCGCCGATCGCCGCGCCGTTGCCCGTCGAGGCCGGGACGGCAGCCGCGCCGGCGCCGGCGCTGGCGATGCTGACGCCGGGCAGCGGGCTGTTCAGCCCGCACAGCTGGCGGGTGGAGCCGCCGCCG
>NZ_SSTC01000214.1 GCF_004801855.1 Pseudomonas sp. A-1
GACTTCTCCCAGATCGACAACGCTCCGGAAGAGAAGGCGCGCGGTATCACCATCAACACCTCGCACGTCGAGTACGATTCCGCCATTCGTCACTACGCTCACGTTGACTGCCCGGGTCACGCTGACTACGTGAAGAACATGATCACCGGTGCTGCCCAGATGGACGGCGCGATCCTGGTTTGCTCCGCTGCCGACGGTCCCATGCCGCAGACTCGCGAGCACATCCTGCTGTCCCGTCAGGTAGGCGTTCCCTACATCGTCGTGTTCCTGAACAAGGCCGACATGGTCGACGACGCCGAGCTGCTGGAACTGGTCGAGATGGAAGTTCGCGACCTGCTGAGCACCTATGACTTCCCGGGCGACGACACCCCGATCGTCATCGGTTCCGCTCTGATGGCCCTGAACGGCCAGGACGACAACGAGATGGGCACCTCCGCCGTGCGCAAGCTGGTGGAAACCCTGGACTCCTACATTCCGGAGCCGGTGCGTGCCATCGACCAGCCGTTCCTGATGCCGATCGAGGACGTGTTCTCGATCTCCGGCCGCGGCACCGTGGTGACCGGTCGCGTCGAGCGCGGCATCGTCAAGGTGGGCGAGGAAGTGGAAATCGTCGGCATCCGTCCGACCACCAAGACCACCTGCACCGGCGTGGAGATGTTCCGCAAGCTGCTCGACGAAGGTCGTGCCGGCGAGAACATCGGCGCCCTGCTGCGCGGCACCAAGCGTGAGGACGTCGAGCGTGGCCAGGTTCTGGCCAAGCCGGGCACCATCAAGCCGCACACCAAGTTCGAAGCCGAAGTGTACGTGCTGTCCAAGGAAGAAGGCGGTCGTCACACCCCGTTCTTCAAGGGCTACCGTCCGCAGTTCTACTTCCGTACCACCGACGTGACCGGTAACTGCGAACTGCCGGAAGGCGTCGAGATGGTCATGCCGGGCGACAACGTCAAGATGGTTGTCACCCTGATCGCCCCGATCGCCATGGAAGACGGCCTGCGCTTCGCCATCCGCGAAGGCGGTCGTACCGTCGGCGCCGGCGTGGTTGCCAAGATCATCGA
>NZ_SSTC01000023.1 GCF_004801855.1 Pseudomonas sp. A-1
GCTGGCCCGCGGCCTGGCCGCCGAGCGCGTCGACGCCAAGCCGGGCAGCCCGGCCGCGCGGGTGCTGCTGCGCCGCGCGGCGGGCTGATACGGTCGCGAGCAGCCGGCGCGACCATTCCTATGGCCATGAGGCTGACGGCCTCCGCGGTCCACGCCGGGCTCATGCGCCTGGCGTTGGCCGATTGCCAGGAGTGTGCAGCGCGCTGATGCCGGGTGCCTTGCGCCAGCGGCGGCTGGGGCGAGGCGCAGTCGCCTGGCCGGCTTGCCGGGGCTCGATTCGCGGATCGGCATCCTCCGCCTTCTGACGCCTCAACCGCCCAGCTCCGCCGAAATCCGTGCCGCCGTCAGCAGCAGCGCCTCGCGAAAGCGCGCCTGCGATTCCGCGCTGTCCATCACCGCATCCGGGCCGGAGAGGTTTATGGCGGCGACCACTTCGCCGAGGTGGTTGCGGATGCCGGTGGCGATGGCGGTGGAGTAGTCGGAGCGGTGCAGCACCCAGCCGCGCTGGCGGTCGCCGGCGATCAGTTCCTGCAGCTCGGGCAGGGTCTTGGGGGCCGGCGGCGGGTGGTCGTCGAGGCGCACGTGCAGGTACAGCGCGTCGAGTACCGGCGGGGTCAGGCCGGTGAGCAGGATGCGGCCCATGGCGGTGCAGTGGCAGGGCAGGCGCGTGCCGATGGGGATGTTCACCGACAGGCGCTGGGCGGCGAAGGCGCGGTACAGGTACAGGCTGTCGGTGTGCTCGCGGATGCTCAGGTGGCAGGACAGCGAGGTGCGGTCGCGCAGGGCGTTGAGGTGCGGCAGGGCCAGGTCGACCAGGTCGCGGCTGGCCAGGTAGCTGAAGCCGGCGGACACCACCTGCGGGCCGAGTTCCCAGGTGTTCTTGGCGAGCTTGCGCAGGTAGCCCATCTCCTCGAGGGTGTGGACGATGCGGTAGATCGCCGAGACGCTGACGCCGAGGCGCTCGGCGATCTCGCTGGTGCCGAGGGTGCGCTGCTGGGCGTTGAACATCTGCAGGATGGAGAGGCCGCGCTGCAGGGCGGGGACCATGTAATCGGTGTCGCGGCCGCTGTCGAGGTCTTCGGCGATGGTCATGGTTGTTCTCCGGGCGGGGGCATTTGATGGTTCCCATGCTCCTGCGTGGGAACCCAGGCGCCGGTGTCCGGGGACGCGGAGCGTCCCGGGCGTTGCGCTCCCACGCGTGAGCGTGGGAGCGATCAGAGGCGGGGCAGATTTGGCGCCTCACAGCAGCGCGTCGATCCCCGCCGGCTTGCCGCCGAACTCGTCCATGGCGTCCAGCAGCGCGTCCCAGAAGTAGCTCGCCGAGGCGCGGTCGCAGAGGATCTGCAAGCACGGCAGCTCGCCTTCCGGCAGGTTGGCGACGATGACGTTGATGCGCGCCGCCGAGGTCTGCGCCACCGCACCGACCGGGAAGGCCTCGGCGCGCAGGTCGACGCCGCACAGCTTGGCCATCACCGCGGCGATGTGTTCGCCGGTCAGCAGCAGCCAGGCGTGGCTGTCCTGGCGCGGCAGCAGGTAGTTGGCCGCTGCGCCGAACTGCCAGGCGGCCTCCTCGGCGGCGATGCGCGCGCCGGCGTCGCGCAGGCTGCCGAGCAGCAGGTACTCGGTCTGCGACAGGCGCGCCACGTGGCTGCCGTCGGCCTGGGTCAGCGCCCGGTTGGGCGCCTCCGGCAGCGCATAGCCGCGAACGGTCAGGTACTCGGCGGCCGCGGCGCCGCGAAAGCCGACGCGCGCCAGGTTGGTCAGGTCGAGCAGCGCGCAGCGTTGCAGCTGGGCGCTTTCGTCGTGCTCGCCGTAGTGGGCGACTATCGAGCTGTCGCCCAGGCGGCCGAGGGTGGCGCCGGCCTGCTGGCGGTACAGCGGGCTGCGTTCGGTGAATTGCTGGGCTTGCAGTGCGGCCATGATCACAGCTCCTGACGTTGGGTTTCGGGATCGAAGAACGGCAGCTTGACCACCGTCGCCTGCACCATCTGGCCGCCCTCGACGCGGATCGGGATCTGGCTGCCCGGCGCGCTCTGCGCGGCGGCGCAGTAAGCCAGGCCGATGATCTGGCCGAGGGTGGCGCTGTACTCGCAGGAGGTCACGTTGCCGCTGATGTCCGGCCCGTTGAGGACCAGGTGGCCTTCCAGCGGCTTGGTCGAGGTCGCCGGCAGGACGAAGCCGACCAGCTTGCGCTTGAGCGGCTGCGCCTCGAGGATTTCCACCGAGCGCTTGCCGACGAAGAACGGCTTGCTGCGCGCGATGGCCCAGCCCATGTCGATCTCGGCCGGGTGGGTCATGCCGTCGGTGTCCTGGCCGATGATCACGTGGCCCTTCTCCAGGCGCAGCAGACGCTGGGTCTCGACGCCGAACGGGCGGATCTCGTCCTTCTCGCCGGCCTGCATCAGCGCGTCCCACAGGTACTCGCCGTAGCGCGCCGGTACGTGGATCTCGTAGCCCAGTTCGCCGACGAAGCCGACCCGCAGCAGGCGCGCCGGGATGCCGGCGACCGTGCCCTGGCGCACGGCCAGGTAGGGGAAGCCCTCGGCGCTGAGGTCGACGTCCTGGCACAGCTTGCGCAGCACGTTGCGCGCGCGCGGCCCGGCCAGATTGACCGCGGCCAGCGCCGCGGTGACGTTGGTGATGTCGACGTCGAGGCGCCACTGCGCGTTCCACTTGAGCATCTGCTGGTAGATGCGGTCGACGCCGCTGGTGGTGGCGCTGACGTAGAAATGGTTGTCGGCGAAGCGCGCGCACACGCCGTCGTCGATCACCACGCCGTGCTCGTTGGTCATCAGCGCGTAGCGCGAGCGGCCGACCGGCTGCTTGGCGAAGGCGAAGGTGTACAGGCGGTTGAGCAGCTCGGCGGCGTCCGGGCCGCGCACGTCGAGGCCGCCGAGGGTGGAGACGTCGATGATGCCGACCTTCTCGCGCACGTGGCGCGCTTCGGCCTGCATGCACGCCTCGCGCTCCTCCGGCTTGCCGTAGTAGGCCGGGCGCTGCCAGACGCCGGCCGGCATCATCTTCGCGCCCAGCTCGACGTGGCGCTGGTGCATGGCGGTCTGCCGGTACGGGTCGAAGCCGCGGCCGGCGACGTGGGCCAGCTTCTCGGCGACGAACGGCGGGCGTGCGGTGGTCACCCCGGTTTCGCTGACGCTGCGGTTGGTGGCCTGGGCGACCAGGCGCGCGGTGGGCAGCGCCGAGTGGCGACCCTGCGACGGGCCCATGCCGACGGTGGAGAAGCGCTTGACCAGCTGCACGTCGCGATAGCCGTGGCGGGTGGCGTTGACGATGTCGCGCACCTGCAGGTCCTCGTCGAAGTCGACGAAGTCCTTGCCGTCCGGGTGCGGGAAGATCGGCCAGTCGTAGTTGACCCGCGGCTCGGCGACGAAGCTGGCCGGCGCCGCGTCCGCCTGCAGGCCGAGGCTGGCGCAGGCGGCGTTGGCCACCTGGGCGGCTTCGCGCAGCACGTTGTCGAGGGCGTGACGACCGTTGACCGAGCCGGCCACGCTCAGATTCTGCGGCAGGCCGCTGAGGGTGAAGGCGGCCTGGGCGTCGTCGTAGCTCAGCTTGCCGCCGGCCTGGCAGAGCAACTGGTAGACCGGCATGTAGCCGGCGGACATGCACAAGAGGTCGCAGTTGAGCTGCATGCCCTTGCCGGCCACCTGGCCCTTGCCGACGATGCGCCGCACGTCGACGCCGCTGACGTGGCGCATTCCCTTCTCGTGAAGCGCCTCGTACACGGTGCTGCCGCTGTGCAGCGCGACGCCGGCTTTTTTCAGCGTGGCGGCGAGGGCGGCATCGTCCGGTTGGGTGCGCATGTCGACCAGAGCGGCCACCACCACGCCCGCATCCAGCAGGTCGAGGGCGGCGAGATAACCATCGTCGTTGCCGGTCAGTACCACTGCGCGCTGGCCCGGCTTGACCGCGTACAGCTTGATCAGGCGCTGCGCGGCGCTGGCCAGCATCACGCCCGGCAGGTCGTTGTTGCGGAACACCACCGGCTGGTCGAAGGCGCCGGCGGCGACGATGCACTGTTTCGCGCGCACCTTGTACAGACGGTTGCCCTGGATCACCGGCAGGAAGTTGTCGGTGAACCAGGCGTTGCAGGTGGCGTCCTTGAGGATGCGGATGTTCGGGTGGTTCTCCACCGCGTCGACCAGCTCGCGGCGCAGCTCGCCGGCGCGCTGGCCCTCGATGTCGAAGCGTGCCCAGGCCAGGGCGCCGCCCAGGTAGCTCTGCTGTTCGACCAGCAGCACCTTGGCGCCGGCGTTGGCGGCGTGCAGCGCGGCGGTGAGGCCGGCGGGGCCGGCGCCGACCACGGCGACGTCGACGAACAGGAAGGCCTTGTCGTGGTACTCGGGCTGGAACTGCAGATCCAGCACGCCGAGACCGGCCTTCTTGCGGATGATCGGCTCCCACACCTTCCAGATGCCCTTGGGCTTGTAGAAGGAGCGGTAGTAGAAGCCGACCGGCATGAACTTGGAGAACTTGCCGAGCAGGGCGTCGCGGTCGTTGTCCAGCGAACCGGCGAAGTTCTGCCCGGTCACGCTCAGGCCCTCGGCCAGCGGCTGCAGGTCGGCCAGCACGTTGGGTTCGCTGGGCAGCTGCACCAGGGTGTTGGCGTCCTGGCCGGCCATGGTCAGCGGGCCGCGCGGGCGGTGGTACTTGAACGAGCGCGACAGCAGCCAGCGGCCGTTGGCGGCCAGGGCGCTGGCGATGCTGTCGCCCGCGAAGCCCTGGTACGGCTTGCCGTCGAAGTCGAAGCGAAGCGGCTGATCGCGGTCGATCAGCAGGCCCATGGGTGCGGGCAGGCGGCTGTAAGCGGTCATGCGACGACCTCCTGGGGCTTGGCGGGCGCGGCGAAGTCGACCCGGCTGGTGAAGATTTCCTTGGGATCGAAGGTGCGCACGATCTCGTCGGTGACGGTGTGGCGTTCGGCGAGGAACCAGTAGCTGGAGGCGTTGTGCATCCACCACTCGACCACCAGGCCGGCGCGGTTGTCGCTGTTGAACACGTAGTCGGCCCACTCGGCGTCGCTGCAGGTGGCCGGGTCGGGCATCTGCTTGAATTCGCCGCCGTAGGTGAATTCGCTGATGTTGCGCGGACCGTTCAGGGGGCAGGGCATGATCTTCATCGCGGGTTCCTCAGTGGCTGGCGGCGGTGGCGCCCATTTCGTTGACCTGCTGGAAGGTCGAGAAACGCTCCAGGGCGAAGGGTGCGATCAGCTCCGGCGTCCTGCCGCCGCTGGCCACCAGTTCGGCCATGGTCTTGCCGCAGATCGGCGTCGACTTGAAGCCCCAGGTGCCCCAGCCGGCGTCGAGGTAGTAGTTGTCGATGGGCGAGCGGCCCATGATCGGGCTGTAGTCCGGGGTCATGTCGGTGGTGCCCGCCCACTGGCGCATCAGCCTGGCGTTGGCCAGGAACGGGAACATCTCGATGGCGTGGGCCAGCAGGCTTTCCTTGAGGTCGAGGGTCGAGCGGGTGTTGTACAGCGGATAGGGGTCGGAACCGCCGCCGAACACCACCTCGCCGCGGCCGGTCTGCTGCACGTAGCAGTGCAGCGCCGACGAGCTGACCAGCGGGTCGAGGAACGGCTTGAACGGTTGGGTGACCATCGCCTGCAGCGGGTAGCTGTGGATCGGCGCGCGGATGCCCAGCTTGTTGAGCAGCAGCGAGCTGTGTCCGGCGATGGCCTGCACCGCGCAGCCGCATTTCACGGTGCCGCGGTTGGTCTTCACCGCCGTGACCTTGCCGTGCTCGACCACGAAGTCCTGCACCTCGGTGAGCTGGTGGATCTCCACGCCGCGCTTGGCCGCCTGCTTGGCGTAGCCCCAGGCCACCGCGTCGTGGCGCGCGGTGGCGCCGTCGATGTGCCACAGACCGGCGAGCACCGGCAGGTGGCCGGGGTCGAGGTTGAGAGTCGGCACCAGCTCGCGGATCTGCTGGCGGTCGATCATCTCGGTGCGGCCGCCGAAGTGCTTGTTCACCTCGGCGCGCTGACGGAAGGCGCGCACCGTGGCGTCGGTGTGCGCCAGGGTCAGCTGGCCGCGCTCGGAGTACATGATGTTGAAGTCGAACTCGTTGGACAGCTCCTTGAACAGCCGCACCGACTCGGCGTAGAACTTCACGCCTTCCGAGGTGAGGTAGTTGGAGCGGATCACCGCGGTGTTGCGCGCGGTGTTGCCGCCGCCCAGGTAGGCCTTCTCCAGCACCGCCACGTTGGTGATGCCGTGGTACTTGGCCAGGTAGTAGGCGGTGGCCAGGCCGTGGCCGCCACCGCCGATGATCACCACGTCGTAGGACGACTTCAGTTCCTTCGGCGCCGGCAGATCGACATCCACCGGGTAGTCCGAAGACAGGCCGTATTTCAGCAGGCTGAACGGCATGTGGCCTCCTCACCGGCCGCAGGGGCCGCATGCTTGGGTTGTTGCTGGCGCGCCGCGGTCACGGTGTTCTGCATCAGCAGGGCGATGGTCATCGGCCCGACGCCGCCGGGCACCGGGGTGATCGCCGCGGTCAGCGGCTGCACGCTGGCGAAGTCGACGTCGCCGACCAGGCGGCTCTTGCCGTCTTCCTCGATGCGGTTGATGCCGACGTCGATCACCACCGCGCCGGGCTTGATCCACTCGGCGTCGATCATCCGCGGCCGGCCGACCGCGGCGACCACGATGTCGGCCTTGCGGCACAGCGCCTGCGGGTTCTGGCTGCGCGAGTGCAGCACCGTCACCGTGCAGTCGGCGGCCAGCAGCAGGGCGGCCATCGGCTTGCCGACGATGTTCGAGCGACCGATCACCACCGCGTGCTTGCCGGACAGGTCGCCTAGGGTGTCGTGCAGCAGGCGCATGCAGCCGGCCGGGGTGCACGGCACCAGCACCTCGCGGCCCTGGCTGAGGCCGCCGACGTTCTCGCTGTGGAAGCCGTCGACGTCCTTGGTCGGGTCGATGGCCTGCAGCACCGCGGTCTCGTCGATGTGTTTGGGCAGCGGCAGCTGTACCAGGATGCCGTGCACCGAGGCGTCGCCATTCAGCTCGGCGACCAGCGCCAGCACCTCGGCAGCGCCTGCTTCGGCCGGCAGGCGGTACTCGAGGGAGCGGATACCCGCCTCGCCGGCGCGCAGCACCTTGTTGCGCACGTAGACGTGGCTGGCCGGATCGTCGCCGACCAGCACCACCGCCAGCGCCGGCTCGATGCCCCGGGCCTTGAGGGTGATGACATCGGCGGTCACTTCGGCGAGGACCTGGGCGGCGACGGCCTTGCCGTCGATCAGTTGGCCGGGCGTGCTCATCGGAAGATCACCGTCTTGTCGTGGTTGAGGAACACGCGGTGCTCCAGGTGGTACTTGACCGCCTTGGACAGGGCCACGGTCTCGGTGTCGCGGCCGACGGCGACCAGGTCGTCCGGTGCGTAGTTGTGGTCCACGCGCTGCACTTCTTGCTCGATGATCGGGCCCTCGTCGAGGTCGGCGGTGACGTAGTGGGCGGTGGCGCCGATCAGCTTCACGCCGCGCTCGAAGGCCTGGTGGTAGGGCTTGGCGCCCTTGAAGCCGGGCAGGAACGAGTGGTGGATGTTGATGGCGCGGCCCGAAAGTTGCTTGCACAGATCGTCGGAGAGGATCTGCATGTAGCGCGCCAGCACCACCAGTTCGGTCCTGGTCTCGTCGACGATCTTCATCAGCTCGGCTTCCTGCTGGGCCTTGGTGTCCCTGGTCACCGGCAGGTAGATGAAGCGGATGCCCTCGCGCTCGGCCATCGGCCGCAGGTCGAGGTGGTTGGAAACCACGGCGGTGATCTGCATGTGCAGCTCGCCCTTCTGGTGGCGATACAGCAGGTCGGACAGGCAGTGGTCGAACTTGCTGACCATCAGCAGCACGCGCATCGGCTGGCTGGCGTCGTGCAGCTCCCAGTTCATGGCGAACTTGCCGGCCACGTCGACGAAGCCCTGCTCGATCACCGCGATATCGCCCTTGAGGCCGGCATTGAAGCGGAACACCGCACGCATGAAGAAGGTGCCGCTGACCTCGTCGTCGAACTGCGCCATCTCGCTGATGTAGCAGCCATGGTCGGCGAGGAAGGTGGTCACCGCGGCGACGATGCCGGAGGTCGCCGGGCAGCTGATCTTGATCACGTACTGGTTCGGAGCGTGTTGCATGTCGAGTCCTCGGGGTATGGAGGCAGCGGTTGCAAAGCGAAAAGTTCGTCGGTGAAGCCCGATTTCATTCCTGAATATTTTTGACTGCTGGGAATATATTTTTCTCTGTGGTGTTTTTATAAGCGAAGGTGGATGGGGCCGTCCATAGCTGCTGTGAAATTTTTTATCTTGATGGGAATTTTATTCGAGAGGCCTGCCGGCCCTGCCAGGAGTGCGCGGGGCAAGCAAAGTCGGGTGGAGACGAGGCGGGGAAGGGGACGCGGCCAGGGCAGGCGCAGCAACGGCTGGCGCAGCAACGGCAAGGAGCGAATGAATTCGCTCCGGCAGGGGAGGGCAGATGTTCTGTCGTGCGTGGGGTTACCGGGTCGGCCTCATGCGCCAGCCCTGGGCGAGCAGCGGGATCAGCGCCGCTGCAACTCCCCCGCCACCTGCTGGATCTGCTGGCGCAGCCAGCGGCGCAGGCGGTCGGCGTCGGTGCGTTCGTGCCAGATCTGCATCAGCTCGACGCGCGGCAGCTCGATGGGCAGCGGATGGATGACCAGCTCGGGATCGCGCTCGGCGGCTTCCTCGGCGATGGGGCGCAGGCAGGTGAGCAGCAGGTCGGTGCCGCGGATCAGCCGGGTGGGGGCGATGAAGCTGGACAGTCCGGCGGCCACCCGGCGCTGCAGGCCGCGCGCTTCCAGGGCGCGGTCGACCACGCCGTGCAGGTCGCCGGTCAGGGTGGTCAGCAGGTGTTCGCAGGCGACGAAGGCGGCCAGGTCGAGACCGCCGGCCAGCCGGGTGTTGTGCCTGGAGGCCAGCACCACGAAGTCCTCGCCGAACAGGCGCTGCTGACGGAAGGTGTCCGGCAGGTTGGCGTAGAAGCCGGCGATGGCCAGGTCGCAGGTGCCCTTCTCCAGCTCCTCGCGCGGCAGCTGGCCGCGGGTGTTGTGGGTGATCAGCACCAGGTTGGGCGCCTGGGCGCGCAGCTGCGGCAGCAGGCGCGGCAGCAGGGTCTGCTCGATGAAGTCGGTGGTGTACAGGTGGATGCGCTCGGCGCGGGCGAGGAAGTCGCGGCCCGCGCAGTGGTCGTAGAACGCCTCCAGTTCGCCGACCAGGCGCTGCACGGTCGGCGCCAGCTCGTGGGCGCGCGGCGTCGGCGTCAGCCCGCGCGGCGCACGCACGAACAGCGGGTCGCCGAACTCGTGGCGCAGCTTGTTCAGCTTGTGGCTCAGTGCCGGCTGGCTGAGCGCCATGCGCGCCGCGGCCAGCGAGGCGTTGCGCTCCTGGTAGAGCACGTGGAAGGCCAGCAGCAGGTTGAGGTCCTTGTTGGCGATATTCATTTATTGAATACCTCGGATCGAAGCTTTCGAATTATCGAATCTTAGCCGGCGGCCTATGATGCCCACCACACGATCCACCGGCCGCTTGGCCCGCACTGGAGACCTCGATGAAAATCCTGATGGTGCTCACCTCCCACGACCAGCTGGGCGACACCGGCCACAAGACCGGCTTCTGGCTGGAGGAATTCGCCGCGCCCTACTACGTGTTCAGGGACGCCGGCGCCGAAATCGTCCTGGCCTCGCCCAGGGGCGGCCAGCCGCCCATCGACCCGAAGAGCAGTGATCCCGGCGCACAGACCGCCGCCACCCGCCGCTTCGCTGAGGACGCCGCGGCGCGCGCCGCACTGGCCAGCACCCTGAGCCTCGATCAGGTACGCGCCGAGGACTTCGACGCGCTGTTCTATCCCGGCGGCCATGGCCCGCTGTGGGATCTCGCCGAGGATGCCCGCTCGGTGGCGCTGATCGAGCGCTTCCAGGCGCTCGGCAAGCCGGTCGGCGCGGTCTGCCACGCCCCGGCGGTGCTGCGCCACGCCAGGGGCGCCGACGGCCAGCCGCTGGTCAGGGGCCGCCAGGTCACCGGCTTCAGCAACAGCGAGGAGGAGGCCGTGCAGCTCACCGACGTGGTGCCCTTCCTGGTCGAGGACATGCTCAAGGCCAATGGCGGCCACTACAGCAAGGCTGCCGACTGGCACAGCCACGTCGCCGTCGACGGCCTGCTGGTCACCGGGCAGAACCCGGCCTCCTCGGACGCCAGCGCTGAGGCGCTGCTGAAGCTGCTCGGCCACTGACCCCTTCGCGCCGGCCCCGCCACCGGGCCGGCGCTCCGCTCCATCCCCCGTTCATCCCGGTTCACGAGACGTTTCCGCATGTCCGCACTGTTTTCCCCGTTCCAGCTCAAAGACGTCACCCTGCGCAACCGCATCGCCGTGCCGCCGATGTGCCAGTACAGCGCCACCGACGGCCTGATCAACGACTGGCACCTGCACAACTACGCCAGCATCGCCCGCGGCGGCGCCGGGCTGGTGATCGTCGAGGCCACCGCCGTCGCCCCCGAGGGGCGCATCACCCCGGCCTGCGCCGGGTTGTGGAACGACGCCCAGGCCGAAGCCTTCGCCCCGGTCGCCCGCGCCATCAAGGCCGCCGGCGCGGTGCCGGGCATCCAGATCGCCCACGCCGGGCGCAAGGCCAGCGCCAACCGCCCGTGGGAGGGCGACGACCACATCGCCGAAGGTGACGAGCGCGGCTGGCAGACCATCGCCCCCTCGGCGATCCCCTTCGGCGCCCACCTGCCCAAGGTGCCGCAGGCCATGAGCCAGGGCGACATCGCCCGCGTGCAGGCCGACTTCGTCGCCGCCGCGCGCCGCGCCCGCGACGCCGGCTTCGAGTGGCTGGAGCTGCACTTCGCCCACGGCTACCTGGCGCAGAGCTTCTTCTCGCCGCACTCCAACCGGCGCGACGACCAGTACGGCGGCAGCCTGGCCAACCGCAGCCGCTTCCTCTTGGAAACCCTCGCCGCGGTGCGCGAGGTGTGGCCGGAGCACCTGCCGCTGACCGCCCGCTTCGGCGTGATCGAGTACGACGGCCAGGACGAGCAGACCCTCGAGGAGTCCATCGAGCTGGCCAAGGGTTTCCGTCGCGGCGGGCTGGACCTGCTCAACGTCAGCGTCGGCTTCACCATCCCCGAGGCCCGCATCCCGTGGGGCCCGGCCTTCCTCGCGCCGATCGCCGAGCGCGTGCGCCGCGAGGCCGAACTGCCGGTGGCCTCGTCCTGGGGCATCGACAGCCCGGCCAACGCCGAGCGGGTGGTCGCCGACGGGCAGATGGACCTGGTGATGATCGGCCGCGCCCACCTGGCCAACCCGCACTGGCCGCTCAAGGCGGCCCAGCAGCTCGGCGTCGAGCGACCGACCTGGGTGCTGCCGGCGCCCTACGCGCACTGGCTGGAGCGCTACCGCGTCGCCGAGTGAGGGCGCCGGTTCAGAACACCAGCGCGTGGTGGATGGGATGCTCCTCGGCGTACTTCACCCGCAGCCAGTCGAACAGGGTGCGGGTGAAGGTCTTGCTGCCGGCGCGCAGCTCCATGTACAGCTCGCACTCCGCGCGGTCGTCCTCGCGCAGCGCGGCCAGTTCCTGGCGGTTGGCCGGTTCGGCGAGCTGGCGCAGGAAGCCCTCGTAGAGGGCGAAGATCTCCCGCGTCCTGCGCTGCACCTCCGCGCACGACTTCTGCAGCGGCCCGCTGGCGCTGGCGATGGCGTGCAGGCGCTCCAGTGCGGGCAGCTCGAGCAGGGCGAGCAGCCGCTCGATGCGCGCATCGCGGGCCGGCTCGCCGGCGGTCTCGGCGATGGCGATGATCGCCGCGAAGTACAGCAGCTTGCGCGAGAACTTCAGCTTGATGCTGCGCAGCCCCCAGGCCTTCTGGTCCACGCAGGCCTTGTGCTGCACGTCGGTGGTGATGGTCCGGTAGTAGCGGATCACGTCGTTGAGCAGGAAACGCGAGATCGACTTGTCCGGGCTGCCCTTGCAGATGTACGCCTCCATCAGCTGACGGCGCAGGCGGGCGAACGAGGCGTCGCCGAACAGGCTGCGCCCCTCCAGCAGCAGCGCCATGCGCCGGGTCAGCGACTGGTTGCTGTCCTGGCTGCCGCCGATATGCTCCACCAGTTGGCGGAAGTCCTGGGTCGCCGCGCCGCCGAACATGCCCGAGTCGCCGGTCGGACGGGCGATGTGGCGCTCGATCACCTGCCTGATCTCCGCCTGTTCCTCGACTATCTCCACTGTGCTGCAACCGTCGAGCAGGATGAACCAGTCGAGGTCGGACTCCGCGCAGGCCTCGTCGCGCCCGTAGGAGCCGGTGGCCACCACGCACAGGTGGTCGCGCTGCGGGCTGCCGGCCAGTGCCGCGTGCAGCTCGGCGCGCAGTTGGCGCAGCACCTGCGCGCTGTGCCGGCGGGCGCGGGCGATATGCGGATAGCCGGCGAGAAAGTCGCCATAGCCTGGGGCGCGTTGCTCGGCCGGCGCCGCGTGCGCCGGCAGCTTCGCCAGCAGCGCCACGGCCTGCGCCTGCTGGCGGCCGCGCACCTGGCGGTAGCGGCTGGCGAAGTCCTGCTCGCGGTCGACGAAGTAGCCGCGGAACTCGATCTCGAACGGCCCGTCGTCCAGCCAGGCGGGCAGCTGCCCGTGCCTGAGCTGGGCGAGACCGGCGAACAGCGCCGGATGGCGCTCCTGCCAGCAGCGTTCGCCGACCAGGAAATCCTCCTCGGCGAGCGCCGGCGCGGCGGCGAAGAACTGCCGGCAGGCGCGGTCGGCGAGGATGCCCAGCGGCTGGCCGATGAACTGGGTGTAGACCAGGTTCTTGCGCTCCCAGAACTCGTCGAGCAGTGCCAGCGCCGCGGCATCGCGGTGGCTGTCGAGCAGCGCGGCGCGCGCGCAGGCCAGCCGGCACAGCGGCGGCAGCTCCGGCGCCAGGCAGTCGAGGGTGCGGGCGATGGCGTCGAGGGTGTCGACGTTCAGCGCGCTGGCGAACAGGTCGCCGCCCGCCGCCGCGGCGACCCTGCCGCCCAGCAGGTCGAGGAGGAACGGCAGGTCGGCCACCCCGCGCAGCAGGGCGTGCAGCTCGCGGCCGATGGCGGCCTCGCCGCGGATGATCCGCGCGCCAAGCTCGTGGTGGCCGTAGCCGCAGCATGCGCGCAGCACCGGCTCGGCGCTGTGCGACAGCGGCGGGTGGCCGATGTCGTGGAGCAGGGCGGCGATCAGCAGGTGGCGGCGCAGGTCGGCGTCGTAGCCGCGGGCGCTGGCGACGTAGCTGGCCAGCGCGGCGACGTGCAGGGAATGGGCGGCGCGGCTGCGCTGGGCGGCGGGCGGGAACGGCCGGTGGCTGTAGTCCAGCGCGCCGAGGAAGGCGACGTCGTGCAGGCGGCGGAAGGCCTCGGTCGCCATCAGCGCCCTCACCAGCGGATCGCGGGCGGTGGCGTCGAGCCAGGCGGCGAGGTCGGCATCCCTGGCGGTCGTGCTTTCACTCCAGGACAGGCTGGCAGCTGTGGTCATGGGCGCGCCGTGGTGGTTTTGGGGGAGGCGAATCAGAAAGCTAGCACAGCGCGCAGGCTGTCGCGGCGAGCCGTCCGGCGATGCGGCAAGCGGCGGTTTGCTGACCCTCGCGGGCGGCATCTCCGGCCGGCGCCACTCGGTCTCACACCACGTAGAGCTGCACCGCGGTGAAGTGCAGGGTGCTGCCGCCGATCACGAACAGGTGCCAGATGCCGTGCCAGTGCTGGAAGCGGTCGTCGAACACGAAGAAGATGATGCCGACCGTGTAGCAGAGGCCGCCGGCGAGCAGCCAGGCAAAGCCCGCAGGGCCGAGCGATGCGGCCAGCGGCTTGATCGCCACCACGGCAATCCAGCCCATCAGCGCATAGATCACCAGCGACAGCACCCGCGCCTCGGAGCGCGGCCTGAGCTCCTGCAGCATGCCGACCAGTGCCATCCCCCACACCAGCCCGAGCAGCGTCCAGCCCAGCGGGCCGCCGAGGCTGAGCAGGCAGAACGGCGTGTAGCTGCCGGCGATCAGCAGGTAGATGGACAGGTGATCGAGCTTGCGCAGCACCGCCTTCGCCCGGCCGCGCACGCTGTGATAGACGGTGGAGACGACGTAGAGCAGCACCAGGCTGCCGCCGTAGACCGCGACGCTGCCGATCTTCAGCGGCTCGCCCTCCCACAGCGCCTGCACCAGCAGGCACAGCGCGCCGATGCTGGCCAGCACCGCGCCGACCAGATGGGTCCAGGCGTTGAAGCGTTCACCGTGGTACATGATCCCTCCCTCACGCATCCAGACCTGCATGAGGGCTCCGCAGTTGCTGCGGGCCGTAGCTACAAGTTCAGCACAAGCCGGGCAGCGTGCCAGGGACGGAGGAGGGCCGGCGGTCGTCTCATTTGCGCAGGCGCCCGCGCGTGCTGTGCTTGCGTGCGTGCGCACCGGCCGCCGCGGCTTTCACCAGCCGCTGGAAGGTGGGGCATTCGGCGTGGCTGGGGGCCGGGCAGGCAGCGGCATGGCGCAGGCCCCGGCTCATGGCCTGCAGGCGCTTGATGGTCGCGTCGAGTTCGTCGGCCTTGGCCGCGAGCAGCTGCCGGTCGATCTCGGGCTCCCCGTTGGCGCCGAACATCGAGCGTATTTCCTCCAGGGTGAAGCCCGCCGACTGCCCGAGGGAGATCAGCGCCAGCTGGTCGAGTATCTGCGGCGCAAAGCGGCGCCGCTCGCCGGGCTGGCCGAGCGATGCGATCAGCCCCTTTTCCTCGTAGAACCTCAGCGTCGATGCCGGCACGCCGGAGCGTTTGGCCACGTCAGCGATATCCACGGAACCCCCCCTTGACCTCAAGTTCGCTTGAACTTCTATAGTCGCCTTGAACCCTTCACCGGTCAATCTGAGCGAGGTAATCATGGGACACCTGTTGCACGACATCATCCTGGCCGCCGGAATCGGTATTGGCGCCACCGCGGTCATGGACATCTGGCTGACGTTCCTCAAGTCCAGGGGCGTCAAGACGCTCGACTTCGCCTTCATCGGCCGCTGGGTCGGGCATCTGGCACGGGGCAGGCTGAGGCACGCAGCGATTGCCAAAGCGCAACCGATCAGCGGCGAACTCGCCCTCGGCTGGCTGATGCACTACGTCACCGGCATCGCCTTCGCCGGCCTGCTGCTCGGCATCGCCGGTATGGACTGGGCTCGCAGCCCGACCCTGTTGCCCGCACTGCTGGTCGGCATCGCTACGGTGGTCATTCCCCTGTTCGCGATCCAGCCCGCCATGGGCGCCGGCTTCGCCGCCGCCAGAACGCCCACCCCGCTGAAGAACTGCATCAGAAGCCTGGCCAATCACGCGGTCTTCGGCCTAGGGCTCTACCTGAGCGCCGTCCTGCTGGCCTGGCTCCTGCGCTGAAGCCGAACACCATCACCCCCCTACTGGAGAGCGAGCAATGAACAAGATCGCAGTCATCTACCACAGTGCCCACGGCCATACCGAATACATCGCCAGCAGAGTTGCCGAGGGAGCCGGCAGCGTTGCCAATACCGAAGTCCAGCTGCTGCAGGCGCAGCAGCTCGCCACGGCTCCGGACGAACTGCTCGGCTTCGACGGCTTCATCCTCGGCTCGCCTACCTACCTGGGTGGCGTGTCCGCCCCGGTCAAGGCCTTCATGGACGCCACCGGGGGCCTGTGGCGCGCCCAGCGTCTGCGCGGACGGCTGGCGGCCGGTTTCACCGTGTCGGCGTTGCCGGCCGGCGACAAGCAGTCGACGCTGATGTCGATGTTCGTGTTCTGCATGCAGCACGGCATGCTCTGGGTCGGCAATCCGATCCTGCCGGAACAGCACCTGGGCGTGCCCTACGACGAAGCGGCCAACCGGCTCGGCTCTTGGTCCGGCCTGATGGCCCAGGCCGAGAAGGCGTCGCCCGCCCAGGCGTTCGCCCCCGGCGACATCAAGACGGCGCGGATGTTCGGCAGGAACTTCGCCGAAACGCTGCACCGTCTGCGCCGCGCTGAGCCGTGCGGCCAGAACCCGGAGGCCGCCCGATGATTCCCAGAAAATACAGCCAGGTCCTGTTCGCCCTGATCCTCTCCGGACTCATGTCGCTGATGGTGTCGGGAATCTCCACCCTGCGCGCCGTGGGGCCGGTTGCCGACTTCGGTGCGCTGTGGATCGGCGCCTGGCTGACCGCCTGGCTGTTCGCCTTTCCGCTGGTGCTGGTCATCGCGCCGCTGGCGCGGCGGGCGGTCGAGTCGCTGGTAGCGAAGCCGTAGGGTATAGCCCGGCGGGATCTGCGGCCTGCTCCAGCAGCACCTCCATGCCGGGCATGGCGATCACTGTCTGCCCCGGCTGGCGCGGCGATTCGATCAATTCGGACCAGTCTGCAAGTTGCGGTTTTAAATTGAATGAAATCAACGGTTTGAGAATTAATTGCGGAATGACAATCTCGCCGATAGGCGATATTTTCCTTTCGGGAGGCATTTTATGAAAATAAAACTATACATTTTCAGGAAGTAGCGTATATTCGCCTCACTGCTTTGCGATTGCCACTTCGATACTCAGTTTGATGCTTCAAAGCCTCATCTCCCTGGTTCGTTTTGCTATTGGCTTCTCAGTCTCGGCCTGAATGTTTCAGCGTCGCAGTCTTAATTTACCCTGGAGATACAGCATGTCTACTCGTCAAACTGGTACCGTCAAGTGGTTCAACGATGAAAAAGGTTTCGGCTTCATCACCCCGACTGATGGCGGCGCCGACCTGTTCGTTCACTATCGCTCGATCGAAAGCGCAGGCTTCAAAAGCCTGAGCGAAGGCCAATCCGTCTCTTTCGTGCCGACCAAAGGCCAGAAAGGGATGCAGGCTGATCAGGTTCAAGTCAACTAAGACGCCTGATTGAAAAAGCCCCGCAATGCGGGGCTTTTTTTCGCCTGGAATAATCTGAACCCTGCCGGGAAGAGCAGGATGGACAGAACTTTCTGGAGCACGACCGACCGCCAACCTGCACTTTGCTGGCGGTCAGCCCGGCAATTGAATCCGCCCCTTTGCTTGTGTGCCTTTATTTGTCGTCAGCCGAGGAAGGCCAGCGGCATCAGCGCAACCCGGCGACGATCTCGAAGCTGCGCAGGCGGTGTTCGGGCTGGTAGATGTCGCCGGTGAAGATCAGCTCGTCGGCGCCGGTCTGCTCCAGCAGCACCTCCAGGCGGGCGCGCACCTTCTCCGGCCCGCCGATCACCGCCAGGCCGAGGAAGTCGCCCACCGCCGCCTGCTCGCGGGGCTGCCAGCGCCCGGCCATGCTCTCGACAGGCGGGCGCAGCACCAGGCTCTCGCCGCGGATCAGCGCCAGCACGCGCTGGTAGGCAGTGGTGGCGAGGAACTCGGCCTCCTCGTCGCTGGGCGCGGCGATCAGCGGCACGCCGACCATGGCGTAGGGCCTGGCGAGCGCCGCCGAGGGCTGGAAGTTGTCGCGGTAGATGCGCAGCGCCTGGTGCAGGTAGCGCGGCGCGAAGTGCGCGGCGAAGGCGTAGGGCAGGCCCATCTGCGCTGCCAGCTGGGCGCTGAACAGGCTGGAGCCGAGCAGCCAGATCGGCACGTTGCTGTCCATGCCGGGCATGGCGATCACCTTCTGCCCCGGCTGGCGCGGGCCGAGCAGCATCTGCAGTTCGGCGACGTCCTCGGGGAAGTCGTCGGCGCTGCCGCTGCGCTCGCGGCGCAGGGCGCGGGCGGTCTGCGGATCGGCGCCCGGCGCGCGGCCGAGGCCCAGCTCGATGCGCCCCGGATAGAGCGCGGCGAGGGTGCCGAACTGCTCGGCGATCACCAGCGGCGCATGGTTGGGCAGCATGACGCCGCCGGAGCCCAGGCGCAGGGTCGAGGTGCCGGCAGCCAGATAGCCGAGCAGCACCGCGGTGGCCGAACTGGCGATGCCCTCCATGTTGTGGTGCTCGGCCACCCAGAAGCGCGAGAAGCCGAGGCGCTCGGCGTGCTGCGCCAGCGCCAGCGAACGGCGCAGGGCCGGCCCCGGGCCGACGTCGTCGTCGCGCAGCGGCGCCAGGTCGAGGATGGAAAACGGGGTGGTGGACAGCTTGCTCATACAGCCTCCAGAAGTCGTCATGGCTTTATGGGGGCGGATGGGGGAAAGGCAAGGCTGGGGGAAGCGCAGGAAGCAGGGGCAGGCCACGGTTTCCTGGCCGGGACGCGACACAGCCCGCTTTCGCGGGCTGTGCCGTTTTTCCCAACGGGCGAGCAGACCTACTTCAGCATGAACCCGGCAAAGAACTGGCTCAGCTCGGCATGGGCATCGAGCGGCAGGATGGTGGCGATGTGCTGGTCCGGACGTACCACCACCATGCAGCCCTGCGCACGGTCGATGCCGCGCTGGGCGAAGATGTCGTGCGCCGCGCTGGTCTGGAAGACCTTTTCGTAATCGCGCAGGCCGTATTTGCCCTTGGCCGGCCAGAGGAAGTCCGGCAGTGCGTCGATGGCCAGATCCTGCTGCTGGAACACCGCGTAGACATCGATCACCGCGTCGACATCCGCCCCGGCCGGGGTGTACTGCTTCACCGGCGAGCTGTCCGCGTTGGCCAGGAACTCGACCAGCCTGGCCGACTTGGAGGTCGCATCCAGCGGGCTGGGCGCATCGGCGAAGATGAAGATGCGCCAGCGGCCATCCGCCTTGTTCAGGTGCCCCAGATGCACCGGGCATCCATCCGCCACGCGCACGGCCTGGGCGGAGTGGAAGCGCTGCCCGATCGGGAAGCCGCTCGCCAGCGCCTGGTGCTCATGCCCCGTGCACAGCCAGGATTCGTCATAGCCGATCGAGGTGCCGGCGATGAAGCCGTTCTGCCGGGCGATGAACTGCTCGATCTCGGCGGTGCTGGTCTTCGCCGCGGTGGCGTCCTTGTTGGCACGGGTGGCGACCAGCGCCGACATTTCGCGGTCGGCGTTGATCAGCATGAAGGCCACCTTGCGGCGCTCGGTTGCGTAGGTCTGCAACAGTTTCGGCTGCGACTTGCCCTGCAGCACAGCCGCCAGCTTCCAGCCCAGGTTGAAGGTGTCGGGCAGCGAAGTGTTCAGGCCCCAACCGCCTTTCGGGCTGTGGGTATGACAGGCATCGCCGGCGACGAAGGCACGCGGAATCAGGCCATCCGGATTGCCCACCGGGGTGTCGTCGAAGCGCTCGGCAACGCGCTGGCCGACTTCGTAGATGGACCACCAGGCGACTTCCTTAACATCCACCTGATACGGACTCATGATCCGCTTGGCCTTGGCGATGACGTCATCGACGCTCAGGTTCAGCTGCGAAGCCCGCTGATCCTTGCCCAGCAGGTCGAGCTCGACATACAGGCGCACCAGATAGCCGCCCTCGCGCGGCACCAGCATCACCGCGCCGTTGTCCTTCGACTGGATGAAGCTCTTCACCCGGATATCCGGGAAGTCCGTCGCCAGCAGCACGTCCATCACGCCCCAGGCCTTGTTGGCCGAGTCGCCCTGCAGCTCGATCCCCAGGTTCTTGCGCACCGCACTGCGGGCGCCATCGCAACCCACCACGTAGCGGGCCTTGATGGTTTCGACCTTGCCCGACTGGCCGGCATCGTTGCGCTCGAAGGTCGCGGTGATCGGATAGGCGTGCAGGTCCTGGCTCAGGCTCTGGTCAACGGTCAGTTCCAGCAGGCGGCGGCTGTAATGCGGCACCAGGTGCGTGACCGAATGCGCCATGCCGTCGAGCAGGATGTCGTGCAGGCGCGCCTGGTTCACCACGCAGTGGGTGAACTCGGACAGCCCTAGCCGCGCATCCGGCACCTTGTGGGTGCGCTTGATGTGCTGCGGATTCTGCGCATCCGGCTCCCAGAAGGCGTTCTGGTGCAGCTGGTAGGCCTCCTTCGCCAGCAGCTCGCTGCTGTTGAAGGCTTCCATGATTTCCATGGTGCGACAGGAAATACCATCCGCCTGGCCAAACAGCATGGGCCCGGCCTTCTGCTCGACGATGCAGGTCCTGATGTCGGCAAAATCCGCCAGCTGCCGCGCCAGCGCCAGGCCCGCCGGGCCACAACCGACGATCAGCACATCGACCTCTTGCGGCAGATCGACCATCGGCGGCGGCGCTGCCGGCTCACGCGCCGCATCGGGAATCTGGTAGTTGCCGGGCTTGAAGCCGTTCAGATGGTATTGCATGAGCAGAATCCTCTTGTCGTTGTTGTCGACTGAGCGCACGTCAGGACGCCGTTACGCTGTTTTGACACTGAGCAACAGCTTAGGTCGATAAGAGACACTGCTGTGTCCCCTGAAAATGGGGACACGGGGTGTGAAGTGGTTTGCCGGTCAGGCTGTCACCGGGCTGCATGGGGTAGAGCGGGTTGCCGTGGCGGTAGGCCAGTTAGCTTTCCAGTAGATGCAGGTACTCAGTGCAGGGGCGGGAGTGGGGTGAAGCGCTGGACTGAGCGAGTGTCTGGTTGCCCTGGCTGGCCATCCTGGTGTGCTTCTCCCTGCGCATGCTGTCGATGCGCTGCGGCTGGCAATTGCGGCTGAGTGTGGCCCAGCGGTGTCGCGCGAATCGTAGGGTGGGCAACTGCCGGAGGCATTGCCCACCTAGGAGTACCGCATCCGGCAACGTGGTAGAAAATCGCTGGGCGAGTTTTCCATCCTATGTTCTAAGATTTATGCTTTATTAATATTTCAGTTTCTTTTTAGGTGCGCGCCAGTCCATTTCGGATTGGAGAAGTAAAAATAATCAGAGTCGGATGTGGTGGCGGGAAGGAGTCTGTCAATGAGTAAGATAAAATTGCGATGTAAGCGTGTCGTGAAGCTGGTCTTGCAATGTATTGGTGGTGAAATTTGTATGCAAGTCTAATAAAAATGTGTTATTGTCGCGCGAGTTCAGGTGGCTAATCGCTTTTCTGTGGCGGTATTAATGAATAAACCTTGAGTGGGTATATTATGGAAGTCTCTGTACGGAATTTTGGGACGATATCACACGCAGAAGTTCACGTAGGCGGTCTGACAGTAATCACGGGCGAGAATGATACGGGCAAAAGCACCATTGGGAAAATACTATTTTCTTTGGTTAAAGCAAGCGCTCGATACGAAGAGGATCTTGAAGAGGCAAAAGAGGCTAGAATCAAAGACATTGCCGAGAGAATGTATTTTAATATTCGTCGCTATGTCAATGTTGCTAGTCATCTAGAATTTAGGGAGTTGTTTCACCCAAGAAAGTTTTATAGCCAGCTTCGGCTGGACAAAGCAAAAGCGCTCGATGAGAGAGTTGCATTTGTCACGCATCTCATGGAAATCGACAAAAATATGCCGACCGCCTTGTATGAGTCTCTCATGCGGCGGCTCGAAAAAATTAGTTTGATAATGGATGAGCCAGATGATGAAATATATGTCATCACGCGTGCCGTTAAGAAGGCTTTTTTTTCGGAGTTCAAGGGTGAAATAATTCACAAGGGGGGGAAGGCTCCATCAAAAGCGCACGTCACTATAAATGATGGTGCTAGTGAGCTTATTGATATCACCTGGTCAAAAGACCAGATGCAGAATTTTAAATATGTTGACTCCCTCGGGTACGCTGATGCGACCTATGTGGATTCGCCGGCAATAATTCAGTTCCATCGCTTGGTCAAAATGGCGAGGACGCTATTTGATGCAGACTCTTCAGGGGTCGGTACTGTCCCGCTTCATATTAAAGATCTCGCCACAAAGCTTAGTGATTCAGTTTATAACTTCCCTGTTCCGGACTTCTTTGTGGAAAGAGAGCAGGAAGTGGATATCTCTAGTCGGATAAAAAAAGTATTTGGTGGGTCGTTGTCGTATGATGATGATTCATCTGATTTTGTTCTTGAGCGGAATGGCTACAAGCTTTCATCTGGCAATATCGCGTCCGGAATTAAGTCTCTTGGGGTTTTGGATTTGCTGGTTAGAGGCGGTAGTATTAAGAAGAATTCGCTGCTGATTCTAGATGAGCCTGAGGTTAATCTGCATCCTAAATGGCAGTTGGACTATTGTGATATAGTGTGCGGACTAGTGGCGTCCGGCGTAGATGTAATTGTAACTACGCATAGTCCATATATTCTCGAGGCGCTCAAGCATTATAGTGACAAATATGGGCTGGGCGGCGCTTTTTATTTGGCCTCCAAAGAGCCTAATGCATCATCGGATTTCCTTGACATTAGTCAAAATATTTCGGTTGCTATTGATAGGCTTGCTGCTCCGCTTTACTTATTGAACAAGGAATCGTTCGATGACTTCTAATGCACAGCTGATTTATGACAAGCTTGCTGCTCATTTTCCCCATGCTTTGAAGACAATTACAGAGCTGAGCTACAATGATGGCGGAAAGCGGAATTTCATCGTATCTGACGAAATTGGTTTTGATTACGATCAAGTGCAAAATTGCTCGCCGTGTTACGAGGCGCACCAGAAGGAAAAATCTCCCGATGCGCTTTTTTGTGTGGGTGATAAGCTTTATTTCATTGAGTTCAAGGATGGAAAGCACGACAAAAACGATATACGGCTAAAGATCCATGAAGGCGTAACGACGCTATATATGTTTGTGCGTGAGCATCTTCCTGTGATAACAAGGGCCGAATTTGTCGAGCTTGATATTAATTATGCTGTGATTGCGCGTCGTGATGCTAGGCATCGCGAAAGTTCATTTCAAGCTGCCCTCATTGATACATCCAGAAAGTACAATTTGAAAAACATTGAGGGGCTGTTGGTAAAAAACACTAGATTTACTTCGGATCCAAGTCTAATCCTTAATTTGTTGCATAAGCTAACTCTGACTAAATTAACTTCAATTCAGATATTTGAAGGTCCGGGCGATACTCAGACCTTTAGTATCTGACTCGTGATATGGTCTTGGTCGAGTAAGCTTGTTCAAACTCAAGAAATGTCATTTAGAACGGCTAATAAAACGTCACTAATTTCTTGGTGCAAATCACGCAGAATCTAAGCCTAAGCCTAAGCCTAAGCCTAAGCCTAAGCCTAAGCCTATGACTAGGCTAGATGGGTATCTAGTATCCGCTCGGAACGTGTGCGCAGCTTGCTTATAGCTGCCAGCCAGGTGCTCACCAGCCCAGCGGTATCGTCCGGTCGATCTTGGCTCGCGATGCCTCTGCGCGCTGGGCAAGATCAATTCCCTCACGCATGTGTTTGCGACAGAGACGGCAATTTTAGGCGTTGCCGATATGCAGTTTGGCCGGCTCGCGTAAAGGTCTACCTCGCTTGCCTCCAATGGCAGGCAGAGCATCCATCAGCGACTCGAACACGATCGAGTCTTGGCGATTCGCCCCCACGTGGAGCACAGCGTCAGCGGGATGCCGTTTCGATTGCTCCCGCGCTCCAGCGTGGGAGCCCGAACTCCGGACGCTCTGCGTCCAGCCACGGGAGCGGCTGCGTTCTGTGCCCACGCAGGAGCACTCGTCGTTATACACAAGTTCAGTCACCATCTTAGGTTTTCCGAGGGAGTACAGGGATGTCATCCGCGAGCTGGGCTGAGGAAGAGATGCGCACGGCAAACCTGGGCGATGAGCGATTGAATGCGCGTGCTGCCAAGCTGCTGGAGCAGTTGGGTGCAGATCCACGCAACAGCATTCCTACCGCTTGCCGGAGCTGGGCGGAGACGATGGCGGCCTACCGTTTCTTCGATAACGAGAAGGCCACTTTCGAAACAGTTTTGGCCCCCCATCGGGATGCCACCTTGCAGCGCATGGAGTGCTGCCCCGTGGTGCTGTTAGCCCAGGACACGACCGAGCTCGACAAGTGGGTGAATCTGGGCCCCAAGGGAGTGGGCACCATCAAGGAGAGGCAGAAGCATCCCCGCCGACTCCATCCGACCGTGGCATTCACACCGGAGCGGGTTTGTCTGGGCGTGGTGGCGGCCGAGTGGTGGCAGCGTGATGAGCCAAGCCCACGCAAGGAGCGGCGCGGAAAAGGAGTGGACGAGAAGGAAAGTCGACGCTGGATCGACAGCTACCAGAGCAGTTGTGCGCTACAGGGGCAGCTCCCGCAAAGCCAGGTCGTCAATCTCGCCGACGCCGAAGGTGATCTGTACGAGTGGTTCGTCGAGTATGAAGACGTCGCTGCGACGACGCGGGCGCAATGGATTGTGCGCGCAGCACAGGATCGCCGCGTGCTGGGCGGTGCTGCCGACAAGCTGTGGGCCTCTGTGGCGGCGACGCCAAGCCTGGGGCAAGTCGAGGTTGAGGTACGGGCGCGCCCGAAACGTCCCGCCCGCCTGGCGCAGGTCACTCTGCGCTCTGCCAGTCTCACGCTGCAACCACCGCCCCGCGTCGGGCATCGCTTGCCTGAGGTCATGATCAATGCCGTCCTGGCTTGCGAGGAGCACCCGCCGGAGGGCGTCGAGCCGTTGGAGTGGTTGCTGCTGACAAGCCTGCCGGTGGAAGGCCTGGCCCAAGCCGTTACAGTCGTCGAATGGTATGCCGTGCGCTGGTGTATCGAGGTTTACTTCCACGTTCTGAAGAATGGTTGCCAGATCAATCGACTGCAGCTGGAGACCGAAGAGCGACTACTGCCCTGCATCGGGCTTTACCTGGTCGTGACATGGCGGGTGCTGTACAGCCTGATGTTGGGGCGAAGCTGTCCAGATCTGAGCTGCGAGCTGGTGTTCGAGGCTCGGGAGTGGCGGGCCGCCTACATGGTGGCCAAGCGTTGCATGCCGCCACAGACTCCCCCCTCGCTGGGTGAGGTCGTGATGCTGATAGCCAGCCTGGGCGGCTATTTGGGGCGCAAGCACGATGGGCCACCCGGCCCCAAGGCAATGTGGACCGGGCTGCAGCGGTTGCGGGACTTTGTCATCGCTTTTGAGGCCCGCGACGCGCTCACCGGGACTTGTGTATAACGACGAGCGCAGGAGCATGGGTACGATCATCAATAGTTTGCGGGTGTTTTGCCAAGCGCAGAGGCGTTCGCGGTGGATCGGATGCTGACCTGTGCTCAGCATCACCTCACAGCCGCGGAGGATATTGAGGCTGTCGGCATCCCGGGCTTGCAGGTCAGTGGCCAAGGAGTCCGGAGCGAGGGCGTACTCTTCGCCAGCGTGGCTGACGCAGCACCTGATGTTCGCTGCCTTGAGACTCGGTAGGTCTTCGATCATGGCCCACTCCCTCGGTGCCGTTGTTGCCCCACATGTCGGAGCAGTTCTTCCCTGGTTTACGCATTCCCGCAGCAGGGGAATGCGTCAGTAGCTGAGCAGGGATTCTCCCTCACTCCTTCCCATAATTCACCACCGACAACAACCTGATCGGCACCTTCACCAGCTGCTCCGGCCCGTGCGGCACTTCGCCGTCGAAGGTCAGGCTGTCGCCGGGTTGCATGGGGTAGAGCTGGTTGCCGTGGCGGTAGACCAGTTCGCCTTCCAGTAGATGAAGGAACTCGGTGCCGGGGTGGGAGAAGGTCGGGAACACTTCGCTGGCGTCGCCCATGTCGACCATGTAGGCCTCGAAGTTCTTCTTCGGGCCGCGCACGTGGTTGAGCAGGTGGTAGGTGTGGCCCTTGTCGGTGCCGCGGCGGACCACTTCCATGCCTTCGCCGGCCTTGACCAGCAGCGCGCTGCCGCCCTGCTGGTCGTACTGGCTGAACAGCTTGGACATGGGCATGCCGAGGGCGTCGCACAGGCGGCTGAGGGTGTCGAGGCTGGTGGAGACCTGGGCGTTCTCGATCTTGCTGAGCATGCCCTGGCTGATGCCGGCGATGCGCGCGACGTCGGCGATCTTCAGTTCCTGGGCCAGGCGCTGGCGCTTGATCTGCATGCCCAGGTACTGCTCGAGCTTGAGGCGGTGCTGGCTGTCGGCGGTGTCTTTCATGCGTCGCTGCACTTTTTCAGTTCAAGAATTTAATTTTCGCACCAAGAATGTACGGCGCGGGGCCGATGTTCGGTCTCCCGGTGCGACGCTTTCGCGTTATGAAAGCATCTTTCCCATATAGATAGAAGGATTCGGGCCCCGGCGGGGGCTGGCACGTGATCCGGCTCGGGTTGGCAAGCTGTTTGCATTTCTCTTGGTGAAAGTAAATTTCCCTTGCGGAATAGACAGCCTGCAGCCGAGGAGCCCACCGCCCATGTTGCCCAGCGAAACCCAGAAAATCATCGACCAGCACGGCATCAGGTACGTGCTGGCGCAGTTTGTCGACATCCATGGCGCCGCCAAGACCAAGTCGGTGCCGGTCTGCGGCCTGGAGGCGGTGGCCGAGGCCGGCGCCGGCTTTGCCGGCTTCGCGATCAGCGGCATGGGCATGGAGCCCCACGGTCCGGACTTCATGGCCCGCGGCGACCTCTCCACCCTGACCCCGGTGCCCTGGCAGCCGGGCTACGGCCGGGTGCTGTGCATCGGCCACGTCGACGGCCAGCCGTGGCCCTACGACAGCCGCTACGTGCTGCAGCAGCAGGTGCAGCGCCTGGCCGACAAGGGCTGGACCCTGAACACCGGCCTGGAGCCGGAGTTCAGCCTGTTCCGCCGCGACGCGGCCGGCACCCTGCAACTGGTCGACGCCTCCGACAACCTCGACAAGCCCTGCTACGACTACAAGGGCCTGTCGCGCTCGCGCGAATTCCTCGAGCGGCTGACCGAGGCGCTGCAGCCGGTGGGCTTCGAGATCTACCAGATCGACCACGAGGACGCCAACGGCCAGTTCGAGATCAACTACACCTACAGCGACGCCATGACCTCGGCGGACCGCTTCACCTTCTTCCGCATGGCCGCCGGTGAGATCGCCAACGAGCTGGGGATGATCTGCTCGTTCATGCCCAAGCCGGACCCCAAGCGCGCCGGCAACGGCATGCACTTCCACCTGTCGATCAGCAGCGCGACCAGCAAGAACCTGTTCCATGACGCCAGCGACCCGAGCGGCATGGGCCTGTCGAAGATGGCCTACCACTTCATGGCTGGCCTGCTGGCTCATGGCCCGGCGCTGTGCGCCTTCGCCGCGCCGACGGTGAACTCCTACAAGCGCCTGGTGGTGGGCCGCTCGCTGTCCGGGGCGACCTGGGCGCCGGCGTTCATCACCTACGGCGCCAACAACCGCTCGGCGATGGTGCGCATCCCCTACGGGCGCATCGAGTTCCGCCTGCCGGACGCCGGTTGCAACCCGTACCTGGTCAGCGCCGCGATCATCGCCGCCGGCCTCGACGGCATCGACCGCCAGTTGGAGCCGGGCGCGGTGTGCAACGAGAACCTCTACAAGCTGAGCCTGGAGGAGATCGCCGCGCGCGGCATCGCCACCCTGCCGCAGAGCCTCAAGGAAGCCTGCGACGCCCTGGAGGCCGACCCGCTGTTCCGCGAGGTGCTTGGCCCGCAGATCGTCGACGAGTTCATCAAGCTCAAGCGCATGGAGTGGGTGGAGTACAGCCGCCACGTCTCCGACTGGGAAATCCAGCGTTACACCGAATTTTTCTGACCCGCTTCGGGCCGTCGCCCGCGTCGGCGGCGGCCACCTGCCTCCGAAGGAGAGTGAACATGTGTGGAATCGTAGGTCTTTACCTGAAGAACCCGGCGCTGGAGTCCCAGCTCGGCAAGCTGTTCGAGCCGATGCTGCTGGCGATGACCGACCGCGGCCCGGACAGCGCCGGCTTCGCCATCTACGGTGACGAAGTGGCCGACGGCTGGGTCAAGCTGACCCTGCAGAGCACGGTCGGCGAGTACGACTGGAAGGCCCTGATGGGCGCGCTGGAAGGCCGCCTGGGCTGCTCGCTGGACTGGTTCCAGAACGCCAGCGCCGCGGTGCTCAAGGTCGCCGCCGAGGAGGGCGCGGTGCGCGCCGCCCTCGCCGAGCTGGCCCCGGACGTGCGCATCATGAGCGCCGGGCAGAGCATCGAGATCCTCAAGGGCATGGGCCTGCCGGCGGAAATCGCCGCGCGCTTCCAGCTGGCCAACATGAAGGGCAGCCACATCATCGGCCACACCCGCATGGCCACCGAGAGCGCGGTGACCATGGAGGGCAGCCACCCGTTCTCCACCGGCGCCGACCTGTGCCTGGTGCACAACGGCTCGCTGTCCAACCACAGCCGCCTGCGCCAGGAACTCAAGCGCAAGGGCATCACCTTCGAGACCCTCAACGACACCGAGGTGGCTGCCGGCTACCTGACCTGGCGCCTGCAGGAGGGCGACTCGCTGAAGGAAGCGCTGGACCACTCGCTGGAAGACCTCGACGGCTTCTTCACCTTCGCCATCGGCACCCGCAACGGCTTCGCGGTGATCCGCGACCCGATCGCCTGCAAGCCGGCGATCCTCGCCGAAACCGACGACTACGTGGCCATGGCCTCGGAGTACCAGGCGCTGGCCAGCCTGCCGGGGATCGACAAGGCCAAGGTCTGGGAACCCGAACCCGCGACCATGTACATCTGGGAAAAGACTGCCTGAGGAGCGCACACATGAAGACCATCGACCTTTCCAAAGCTGAAGTGCGCGAACTGAACCAGGCCCTGCACGACCAGGCGAAAACCCTCGAAGAACGCGAGTGGGTCGTCACCCACTCGGACGGCAAGCACAACCTCGCCGTCGGCGTGAACGAAGCACTGTCCATCGATATCCAGGGCCATGCCGGCTACTACTGCGCCGGCATGAACCAGAAGGCCACCATCACCGTGCACGGCAACGTCGGCGTCGGCGTGGCGGAGAACATGATGTCCGGCTCGGTGCGGGTGAAGGGCAGCGCCTCGCAGGCGGCCGGCGCCACCGCCCACGGCGGCCTGCTGGTGATCGAGGGCGACGCCGGTGCGCGCTGCGGCATCTCGATGAAGGGCGTCGACATCGTGGTCGGCGGCAGCATCGGCCATATGAGCTGCTTTATGGGGCAGGCCGGACGCCTGGTGGTGTGCGGCGATGCCGGCGACGCGCTGGGCGATTCGCTGTACGAGACGCGCATCTACGTGAAGGGCACGGTCAAGTCGCTGGGCTCGGACTGCATCGAGAAGGAGATGCGCGCCGAGCACCTGGAGGAGCTGGCCGAGCTGCTGAACCGCGCCGGCTTCGACGAGGACCCGAAAGCCTTCAAGCGCTACGGCTCGGCCCGCCAGCTGTACAACTTCAAGGTCGACAACGCGTCCGCCTACTGATCGAGACCATCGACCGGGCCGCGGCGCGCGGCCCGGCCACCCGATTCCGGCTCGCTGGCGCCCTGCGCCGGCCGGCCACGAGGAGTAGCCCCATGAGCGAGAAACACACCCCGGTACTGCGCGAGTCCGCCACCTTCGACCGCCTGACCATCCAGGAAATCCAGCGCGCCGCCGAGACCGGCATCTACGACATCCGCGGTGGCGGCACCAAGCGCAAGGTGCCGCACTTCGACGACCTGCTGCTGCTCGGCGCCAGCATGTCGCGCTACCCGCTGGAAGGCTACCGCGAGAAGTGCGGCACCGACGTAGTGCTCGGCACCCGCTTCGCCAAGAAGCCGATCCACCTGAAGATCCCGGTGACCATCGCCGGCATGAGCTTCGGCGCGCTGTCGGCCAACGCCAAGGAAGCCCTCGGCCGCGGCGCGACCATCGCCGGCACCAGCACTACCACCGGCGACGGCGGCATGACCCCGGAAGAGCGCGGCCAGTCGCAGCACCTGGTCTACCAGTACCTGCCGTCGCGCTACGGCATGAACCCCGACGACCTGCGCAAGGCCGACGCCATCGAGATCGTCCTCGGCCAGGGCGCCAAGCCGGGCGGCGGCGGCATGCTGCTGGGCATGAAGGTCACCGAGCGCGTCGCCGGCATGCGCACCCTGCCGATCGGCGTCGACCAGCGCTCCGCCTGCCGCCACCCGGACTGGACCGGCCCGGACGACCTGGCGATCAAGATCGCCGAGATCCGCGAGATCACCGACTGGGAAAAACCGATCTACGTGAAGATCGGCGCCAGCCGCCCGTACTACGACGTCAAGCTGGCGGTGAAGGCCGGCGCCGACGTGATCGTCCTCGACGGCATGCAGGGCGGCACCGCGGCCACCCAGGAAGTGTTCATCGAACACGTCGGCATCCCGATCCTCTGCGCCATCCCGCAGGCCGTGCAGGCCCTGCAGGAGATGGACATGCACCGCAAGGTCCAGCTGATCGTCTCCGGCGGCATCCGCACCGGCGCCGACGTGGCCAAGGCCATGGCCCTGGGCGCCGACGCGGTGGCCATCGGCACCGCCGCGCTGATCGCCCTCGGCGACAACCACCCGCGCCTGGACGACGAGCTGAAGCAGATCGGCTCGGCCGCCGGCTTCTACGACGACTGGCAGAACGGCCGCGACCCGGCCGGCATCACCACCCAGGACCCGGAGCTGTCCAGGCGCCTCGACCCGGTGGAGGGCGGCCGCCGCCTGGCCAACTACCTGCGCGTGCTGGTGCTGGAGGCGCAGACCATGGCCCGCGCCTGCGGCAAGTCGCACCTGCACAACCTCGACCCCGAGGACCTGGTGGCGCTGACCGTGGAGTCCGCCGCCATGGCCCGCGTGCCGCTGGCCGGCACCGGCTGGATTCCGGGCCAGCAGTTCTGACCTGCCGGGCGGGCGCCGGCAGCGTAGCGGCGCCCGCCCGTTGGCCCGGACCCTGTGGGGGCGAATTCATTCGCCAGGCATGCCAACGGCCTGCGCTTGGTGATTCGGGGGCGCTTCGCGCCCCTTGGCGAATGAATTCGCCCCTGCAGGTCTGTATCCCGGCCGGAAACTTGCATTGCGTCACCACGATTTTCAGGAATCCTCCATGACCGTTCGAGGTACTTCACCATGTCGACCACAGCATCAGGTTCCACCCCGCTGCATCGCTCACTGAAGTTCGGCTTGCCGTTGTTGCTGATGTCCTTCGCCCCGCTGGCGCTGGCCGAGGAGGCCACGCTGGATACCGGCGTCACCGCCTGGATGATGACCGCCACCGTGCTGGTGCTGTGCATGTGCCTGCCCGGTCTGGCGCTGTTCTACGGCGGCCTGGTGCGCGCCAAGAACATGCTCTCGCTGTTTTCCCAGTGCTTCGCCATCGCCGGGGTGATCGGCGTGCTCTGGGTGCTCTACGGCTACAGCCTGGTGATCGACACCACCGGCATGGCGGCCGGCGAATACAGCTTCAACAGCTTCGTCGGCGGCCTGGAGCGCGCCATGCTCGCCGGCCTCAACGGCGACAGCCTGGTGCTGGGCATGCCGGAAGGGGTGTTCATCACCTTCCAGATGACCTTCGCCATCATCACCCCGGCGCTGATCGCCGGCGCCTTCGCCGAGCGCATGAAGTTCGTCGCCGCGGTGCTGTTCATGGCGCTGTGGTTCACCTTCGTCTATGCGCCGATGGCGCACATGGTGTGGGGCGGTCCCGGTGCACTGATGCACAACTGGGGTGCGCTGGACTTCGCCGGCGGCACCGCCGTGCACATCAACGCCGGCGTCGCCGCGCTGGCCGCCTGCCTGCTGCTGGGCAAGCGCAAGGGCTATCCGCACGTCGAGATCCGTCCGCACAACCTGCCGCTGGCGATGACCGGCGCGGCGCTGCTGTGGGTCGGCTGGTTCGGCTTCAACGTCGGCTCGGCCGCCGGGGTCGGCGGCGTGTCGGGCATCACCATGCTCAACACCCAGCTGGGCGCCTGCGCCGGCATCGTCGGCTGGATGGTCACCGAGCTGATCAAGGCCGGCCGGCCGAGCGCCATGGGCCTGGCTTCCGGCGCCATCGCCGGCCTGGTCGGCATCACCCCGGCCTGCGCCTACGTCGGTCCGGGCGGTGCGCTGGCCATCGGCCTGCTCAGCGGCGTGCTGTGCTACCTGGCGGTCACCTCGCTGAAGCAGCGCCTGGGCTATGACGACAGCCTCGACGTGTTCGGCCTGCACGGCGTCGGCGGCGTGGTCGGCGCCATCCTCACCGGCGTGTTCTGCGTGCCTGAGCTGGGCGGCTACGTCGAGGGCAGCGAGATCGCCACCCAGGTCTGGGCGCAGGTGAAGAGCGTGGCGTTCACCTTCGTCTACTGCTTCGTGGTCAGCTGGGTGCTGCTCAAGCTGGTCGACAAGCTGGTCGGCCTGCGCGTGGACGAGCAAGCCGAGGATCTCGGCCTCGATCTCGCCGAGCACAACGAGCGGGCGTACAGCCACTGATCGGCTGTCACGCCGCAAGCGAAACGCCGGGCATCTGCCCGGCGTTTCGCTTTGTGGTTCAGCGCAGCTGGCTGTCCTTGCTGCCGCGCCGGTTGTAGCCGCTGAACACCGCCTGCTGCTTGTCGTGCTCGCTCTGGCAGGCGACGCACAGGCGCACGCCGGGGATCGCCTGGCGGCGCGCCTCGGGGATCGGCGCGTCGCATTCCTCGCAGTGCGCGAGGCTCTCGCCGCGCGGCAGCTGGCTGCGCGCGCGGGCGATGGCGTCCTCGATGGTGCTGTCGATCTGCTCCTGTACCGCTCCGTCGCTGGTCCAGCCGCCGGCCATGTCGCCTCCGCAGGGGTGGGGGGATATCCGCAGATATGCGCCCCCGCCTGCGCCAATGCAAGGGGCGTGCGACTGGCGGAGCCTGCGGGGTGACTGCGCCCCGTCGCTGCCCCTATGCTCTGCGTCACGGGCGCCGCTGAGCGCCCGAGCGAACAAGAACAACAATGGGGTGGCAGCAATTGATCGTTCCACAGTACTGGGCCGAGGCCCGGGTGCAGTACCGGCGCAAGAACCGGCAGATCACCGTGCGGCGTTTCGGCTGGTCCGACGTCAGCCAGGCGGAGGCGCAGGCCCACGCCGAGCGGCGCGCGCAGGATGCGCTGGATGGCCTGCGCGACGGCGAGAAGCTGCCGCGCCGCGAGCCGAAGGTGGCCTACAACGGCGCCGACGGCGTGCCGATCCGCGAGGAGATAGTCGCGCGCCACGACGACGTGCTGATCACCCGCAACGGCTACGGTGCGCGCTGCCTGAACACGGCGGACGTGCTGTTCGCCGACATCGACTTCGCCTGCCGGCCCAGCCTGCGCTTCGCCGTCGGCGTGTTCGCCGCCCTGGCCGCGCTCGGTCTGCTGGCCAGCTGGCTGACTGGCTCGGTACTGCTGCTGGCGGCGCTGCTGCTGGTCGCCCTGGGCGCCTCGGGCGTGCTGGCCGGACGGGTGCACCGCCTGTACCTGGACTGGCATGGCGGCGCGCCGGCGCTGGCCCGCCAGCGCATCCTGCGCTTCCTCGAGCGCCATCCCGGCTGGAGCTTCCGCCTGTACCGCACCCCCGCCGGCCTGCGTGCACTGGCCACCCACGCCACCTTCGCCCCGGACGATCCGGCGGTGGCGCGCTGCTTCGCCGCGCTGGGGGTCGACCCGCTGTATGCACGCATGTGTCAGCGGCAGAAATGCTTCCGCGCGCGGCTCAGCGCCAAGCCCTGGCGCATGGGCATCGCCCACCACCTGAAGCCGCGCCCCGGCGTCTGGCCGGTGGCGCCGGAGCGCCTGCACATGCGCCGCGACTGGGTCGAGCGCTACGAGGCGGCGGCCAGCGGCTATGCGGCCTGCAGCTTCCTCGAGGTGCTCGGCAGCGGCGTGGTGGCGCCGGCAGTGGCCCGCGTGCAGTGGCTGCACGACGAGCTGTCGGGAGCCGTCAGCGGGCGGCCGATCGCCTGAGCGACGCGCCTCACTCCTTGACGTTCATGTGCTCGCGCGCCCAGGCGATGTAGTCGTCCGGGTGGGTGTACTTGGTCACCAGCTCCGAGGCGCTCAGGCCGTTGTCGCTGGCGATGCCGCGCTGCTCGCGCAGGCTGTCGTAGGTGGCCTTGATCGCCGCGAAGTAGGCGCCGTGGCCGTCGACCACGATACGCACGCCGAGGTCGGCCAGGCGGTTGTCGTCGCGCAGCTCCGGATTGCCGTAGGTGACCAGCATCAGCGGCACGTGCAGGCCTTCGGCGATGGCTTCCAGGTGGGCGAAGTCCTGCACGCCGACCAGGCAGATGCCGTCGGCGCCGGCGGCCTGGTAGGCCTGGGTGCGGTGGATCACGTCTTCCAGCGACTGCACGCCGGCATGGGTGCGGGCGATGATCGCCAGCGCCTTGTCGTCGCGCACTTCCTGGGCGGCGCGCAGCTTGCCGATGCCTTCCTCGACGCTGATCAGGTCGTAGGACTTGCGGCCGAACTGCGCCGGCAGCAGGGTGTCCTCGAGGGTCAGCGCGGCGACGCCGGCGCGCTCCAGCTCGATGACGGTGCGCATGGCGTTGAGCGCGTTGCCGTAGCCGTGGTCGGCGTCGGCGATCACCGGCAGGCGGGCGACGCGGCCGATGCGGGTGGCCTGCTCGGCGAATTCGCTGAGGGTGATCAGCGCCACGTCGGGGGCGGCGAGCACCTGCAGGGAGGCGACCGAGCCGCCGAGGATGCCGACCTCGAAGCCGAGGTCGGCGGCGATGCGTGCGGACAGGGGGTCGAACACCGAGGCAGTGTGGTAGCAGGCGTTGCTGGCCAGCAGGGCACGGAAGGCTTTGCGCAGTTGGTGGTGACAGGATTTCTGCATGCTTGTTATCCCTTGTGTCTTTGTCTTGTCTTGTACCTTTCAAGTATTGCAAATCCTGTACCCGAAGGTCGTATTGCGTGGTTTTCCTCGCTTTGCTGGGCGGCTGGCGCGCTGGAGTGGCGAACGGGCGCCGCTACCCGGTTCGGCGGTGGCGAAATTCCGCCGCTACCGGGGCATGCTAGAGCGTCAGGCTTTCAGCGAGCTTTCGCCGCGGAGCGGGCGTGGGCGGGGCGACGGATGGCGGCGCGACAACGGCACCTTGCCTGCGCGCCTCGCGCAAAGCGCCAGCGACTTCTATGGTGTTTAGGTCGCCCACCTTCGAGGACACCTGCATGAAGCTCTACTACACCCCCGGCGCCTGCTCGCTGGCGGCGCACATCGTGCTGTGCGAGCTGGGCCTGGAGCACGAACTGGTCCGGGTCGACCTGAAGACGCACACCGTCGCCGGGGGCGGCGATTTCTACGCCATCAACCCCAAGGGCTACGTGCCGGCCCTGGAGCTGGAGTACGACCAGGTGCTCACCGAGGATGCGGTCATCCTGCAGTACCTGGCCGAACTCAGGCCGGGCGCCGGCCTGCTGCCGCCGGCCGGCAGCATGGAGCGCTGGCGCGTGCTGGAGTGGCTCAACTTCATCAGCAGCGAGCTGCACAAGGGATTGGGGACGCTGTTCAACCCGGCGGTCACCCCGGAGTGGAAGCAGGCGGTGCTGGAGCGGGTGGGCCAGCGCCTGAACCTGGTCAACCAGGCGCTGAAGGGCAATGCCTTCCTCTGCGGCCGGCATTTCACCGTCGCCGATGCCTACCTGTTCACCATCGTCAGCTGGACCGGCTTCATGAAGATCGACCTGGCGCCCTGGCCGGATCTGGCGGCCTACCAGGCGCGGATGGCGGAGCGCCCGGCGGTGCAGCAGGCGATGCGCGAGGAGGGCTTGCTCAAGTAGCGCTGTGCAGATGCACAAGGGGCGCCTGCGGGCGCCCCTTGTGCTGTCGGTGGCGAAAGCGGCTTACAGGGTCTTGGAGACCGACAGCACGAAGTTGGCGTCGCAGTAGTCGGACTTGCCGCCGGCGGCGAAGCCTTTGCACTCGCTGTCGCTGAGGCTGGTGTCGGTGTAGGTCAGGCCGAAGTCCAGGCCGGCCAGGGTCCTGGTCAGGCCGATCGACCAGTCGTTGTAGGAGTCTTCGCTGGCGACGCCGGCGCTGTCGAGGAAGATGTCGTCCTTGAAGTCGTAGTTGCCGTACTGCAGGGCCAGGCCGATCTCGTAGGGCAGGGTGTACTCGTAGCCGACGTAGGAGTACAGGGTGCTGTTGTCGTCGGCGATGCCGTTGCCGCCGAACATCGGGAAGTCTTCGGAGTAGGCGGCGCCGACCTTGAAGCCGTAGGCGGTGACGCTGCCGTAGAACTCGCTGAAGTTGGCGGCGCTGGCGCCCGGGTAGTCGTACTTGATCCAGCCCAGGTCGTAGGAGACGTTCTCGGTGATGTCGTTGCCGAAGCCCAGGTAGTAGTCGAACTCGACGTTGGCGTCGTTGCCGTCGGCGGCGATGAAGTCGACGTTGGAGGCCCAGGTGCCGATGTACAGGCCGCTGTCGTGGGCCACGTCCAGGCCGCCCTGGATGGCGCCCTTGCCCTGGGTCTGGGAGACGCCGCGGAAGATGTAGTCCGTGGTCAGGCCGACGTTCATGCTGACGTCGAAGTCGCCCACCGGGCTTTGCACGGTTTCCGCGACGGCGAAGCTGGTGGCGGATACGGCGCTGGCGGCGGCGATGGCGAGGGTCAGTTTCTTGAGCATGGTCTTGGTCCCTAAGTTGGCAGCGAGGGTTCGGTCCCCGGCTTCTAAGTTCTGATACAGCTTTGGAATAAGCTGATCAGGCTTATGCATTTGCTTTGCCAACTCTGGAAAGACCTTGAAAATCAATGAGTTGCGTGTAAATTGCGGATCTTCCCGGGATTCCCGAGCGTGCCGGGCAGGGAAGGCCATGCACCAGCGTGGGGCGCGCTGGCGGCGGCCGGGCCTTCAACTGGGGCCCGGTTGCTCAGGCGGTCAGCCGCTCGCGCAGGCGCCCCAGCATGCCCAGCAGGTTGCCGACCTTGTGCCGCTCGGGCTCCTCCCTGGGCACCTCGGCCACGCGGCTCACCACGGCCTGCGGCTGCGCGCGCCAGCTCTGCGCCTGGCGCGCGGCGGCGCTCAGGCCCTTCTCGAACAGCCCGGGGCGGATCGGCTTGGGCAGGTAGCGGAAGATCTGCGCCTCGTTGATCAGGCGCAGCAGCGACTGGGTGTCGCGGAACGGCGTGACCACCAGGCTGAGCAGGCGCGGATGGGCCTGGGCCAGGGTCTTGAGCAGCGGCGCGGTGTCCTCGCCGGCCAGGCGTAGGTCGCTGATCAGCAGGTCGACGCGCTCGGTGTTGAGCTGGTGCAGGGCCTCGGGCAGGTTGCGCGCGCGCAGCAGGCGGTGGCCGCCGGCGTCGCAGAAGCCGGCGACGCTGGACAGGGTCTGTGCGTCGTCGTCGAGCAGCAGCACGTTGAGCGGCAGCGCCGGGGCTTCGTCGCGCGTCTCCGCCGGCATCTGCCGGGCGGCGATCTCCGCGGCCTGGCGCAGGGTGAAGGCCATCTCCTGCGGGTCCCAGGGCTTGGTCAGGTAGCGGAAGATGCCGCCGTTGTTGAGCGCATCGACCGCCGCGTCGAGGTCCGAGTAGCCGGTGAGCAGGATGCGCAGGGTCTGCGGGGCGATGGCGCTGGCCTGCTCGAGCAGCTCGGCGCCGCTCATCTGCGGCATGCGCTGGTCGCTGACGATGATCTGCACCGCCTCGCTCTTCAGGCGCTCCAGCGCGCGCTGCGGGTCGCTCTCGGTGAGCACCTCGTACTGGCGGCGGAACTGCATGGCCAGGCTGCGCAGGATGCGTTCTTCGTCGTCGACGAACAGGATGCGGATCGGTGCGGTCATGTCAGGCACTCTCCTTGAGCTGGGACGCTTGCGGGCGCGGCAGGCTGATCAGGAAGCGCGTGCCGCGCCCCGGTTCGGAGGCGACGCGGATGCTGCCGCCGTGGTCCTGGATGATCTTGAAGCTGATCGACAGGCCGAGGCCGGTGCCCTGGCCGACCGGCTTGGTGGTGAAGAAGGGGTCGAAGATCTTCGCCAGCACCTCGGGCGGCATGCCCTTGCCGCTGTCCTGCACGGAGACGAACACCGCGGCGTCGTCGGCCCAGGTCTTCACCAGGATGCGGCCGAAGCCGTCCATGGCCTGGGCGGCGTTGTTGAGCAGGTTGAGCAGCACCTGGTTGATCTGCGACGGCGCGCAGGGGATGCGCGGCAGCTCGCCGAGGCGGGTGGTCACCTCGGCGCGCTCCTTGAGGTTGTTGCGGGCGATCAGCAGGGCGCTGCGCACGCAGTCGTTGAGGTCGATCTCCTCGCTCATGGCGCGGTCGAGGCGGGCGAAGTCCTTGAGGCCGGCCACCAGTTCGCCGATCTGGCCGAGGCCGTAGAGGGTGTCGTCGAACAGCTGCTCGAGGTCCTCGGCCAGGCCGTCGGCGGCAGCGGCCTCGCGGTTGCGGCTGGCGTTGTCCAGCGCGCTGGCCAGGCGGGTCTCGTCGCAGTCCGGGTCGTGCAGGCAGGCGATCAGCTCGCGCTGCGCCTCGGCCAGCTGCAGCAGCGGCGCCTGCAGCTCGCGCAGCAGCTGCACGTTGTTCTTCACGTAGCCGAGCGGGGTGTTCAGCTCGTGGGCGACGCCAGCGACCATCTGGCCGAGCGAGGCCATCTTCTCCGACTGCACCAGCTGCGCCTGGGATTCCTTGAGGTCGATCAGCGTGCGGCGCAGCACCGCGTTGCGCTGGGCGACGCGCTTCTCCATGGCCTTGAGCAGGTCGAGCACGGTGCCCAGGCCCCGGTAGCGGCCTTCGCCGTCGACCAGGATGAAGTCCTCGGTGATCGGGTATCTGAGCTGCGAGGTGACCACCTGGGCGGCCTCCTCGAGACAGTTTTCCAGGCTGACCACCAGCGGCGCCGGGTTCATCACCTCGCGCACCGGCTTGCGCCCGTGCAGGTCGCGGCCGAAGCGCAGCATGAAGATGTCCTGCAGGGTGTAGCGGCTGATCAGGCCCAGCGGGCGGCCATCGGCGTCGACCACCGGCAGCGACAGGAACGCCTTGCACTCCGGGGTGAGCAGACGGTCGGCGACGTCGACGATGCTCATCTCGGCCTCCAGCGGCGCCACGGGCATCAGCAGGTAGTTCAGGACTCTCTGGTGGGTCATGGCAGCTCCCGGCCTCCGGTTGCGAGAGGCCGCCATTGAAACAGCGCAAGGTTGCGATGGTGTGAACGCGGCCCGCTGGCGCCGGCGGTTTTCCGCCGGCCGGCGAATGGCGTATCCGCCGGCGGCGGCATCGGCGAAAATGCCGGCGAATTTCCTTGGCTCCCAACAGGACCTCCCCATGAAAGACCCGCTGGTTGAGCTGATCACCCTGATCAGCTCGGGCTGCATGCGCGACGACGAGATCGCCCGCATCGCCGACGAGGCCGCCCAGGCCTATGCCGATCCGCAGGCGTTCCTCGCCGCCAATCCCGACATCAACTACGACGACGACTACCCCATCCCGCTGGGCGAATGGGTGGTGGTCGGCAGCCTGCCGGACACCGTGCTGTTCCTGGGCGACAGCCCCAGCGAGCTGTTCCAGCAGATCCGCGACTCCTTCGGCCCGGGCGTGCCCTTCGTGCTCACCGCCAAGCAGCTGGCCAAGGCCGACCTGCTCGCCGGCCTGCGCCGCATCCAGGTGCAGCTGAGCGCGCTGTATCCGGAGAAGGGCGGCTACGTGCTGGTCGACTTCAGCGAGCCGCTGGACGACGAGCTGCAGTGCGTGCTGGTGTACACCGCCGACCTGCCGCGGGTGCTGGAGCTGGCGGTGGAGGTGGGCATCTACGCCGCGCCGGCCTACGAGAGCCTGCGGGCGCAGCTCGAGGAAGGCGGCGAGGACGAGTAAGCGTCCCGGCCGCGCCCTGTCGGCGTCGCCCGCCCCATTTTCGCCCCGCGTGCGCAAGGGCTGTGCACGCGGTCGTCGGCCGGGCTCCCGCTGGACGAAGCGAATTTCCCTGCTCCCGCTGAAACCCTCGTCAAATCAACGGATTGAAAGAGTCTGGCATGCCATGTGCTTTCCCTTTGAGAACAAAATGTTCTCTTGGGTAATCTTATCCGTCGTGCAGCGGCCCCCGGCCGCGTTGCCCGGCGGGAGCACGGGAGGGGTGGCGGATGAGTGGCGCGGTTACGGGCGCAATGCCCAGCAAGCCGGTGTACGCACCGGAGGTTTCCATCCTCGCCAGCGGGCGACGCCTGCTGGTGATCCAGGATGCCGGCGCGGAGGAGGCTGCCCGGCTGCACGGGCAACTGACGGCCGACGGCCGGGCGGTGGAGCGGGTCGCCCTGCACGGCGAAGCCGGCGGCGGCGATTTCGAGCTGCTGCAGGTGCGCGTGCTCGCCCTGCTGTCGGCGGCACCGGTCGGCAGCCGCCTGTACGTCTGCGGCGACGAGAGCTTCCTCTGGCGCGTCTACCGCCTGGCGCGCAGCAGCGGCCTGCTCGCCGAGGAGATCGAACTGGTGCGCGCCGGCAGCCGCCGCGAGCTGTACTGCGTGCACTGCGCGCACCTGCAGAGTATCGGCGGCGAGGGTGAGGTGACCTGCCAGGGCTGCGGCGTGCGCCTGCTGGTGCGCGAGCATTTCTCCCGGCGCCTGGGCGCCTACATGGGCGTGTGCCTGGACCCGGACCAGCCCTTCGCGGAGGCCCGGCCATGAACGGACTGCTCGACGTGCGGGTGGCCGCGGTGCGCCAGCTGACCCCGCTGGTGCGCGAATTCACCTTCGAGGCCGCGCACGGCATGCTGCCCGGCTTTTCCGCCGGCAGCCATGTGCTGGTGCACCTGCCGACGGCGCAGCGCACCCTGCGCAACGCCTACTCGCTGCTCGGCGACCCGGCCGATGCGCAGCGCTACCGCATCGCCGTGCGCCTGCAGGAGGACTCGCGCGGCGGCTCGCGCTTCCTGCACGAGCAGGTGGGCGAGGGCGAGCGCCTGCAGCTGTCGCCGCCGGCCAACCTGTTCGCCCTGCATTCCCAGGCGCAGCATCACCTGCTGATCGCCGGCGGCATCGGCATCACCCCGTTCCTCTCCCAGATCGCCGAACTGCAGCGCCGCGGCGCCAGCTTCGAGCTGCACCATGCCTGCCGCGGCGGGCTCACCGATGCCTATCGCGACGAGCTGACCGCACGTCTCGGCGCACGCTTCCACGCTTACGACGCCGGCGCCGGCGCGCGCCTCGACCTGGCGGCCGTGCTGGCCGGCCAGCCGCTCGGCAGCCACGTCTACGTCTGCGGTCCGCAGCGGCTGATCGACGGCGTGCGCGAGGCGGCCGCCGCTCTCGGCTGGCCGGCGCAGCGGGTGCACTGGGAAGCCTTCGCCGCCGCGCCCGGTGCCGGTGCGCCGGCCGAACCCTTCGTCGCCGAGCTGGCGGGGAGCGGCCGGCGCATCGCGGTGCCCGCCGAGGTCAGCCTGCTGGAGGCGCTGGAAGCCGCCGGGGTGGCGGTGCCCAGCCTGTGCCGCGGCGGGGTCTGCGGTCAGTGCGCGACGCGCCATCTCGCCGGCGAGGTCGAGCATCGCGACGCATGCCTCGGCGCCGCCGAGCGCACCCGCCAGCTGATGCCCTGCGTTTCCCGCGGCCGTTGCGGCAGCACCCTGTTGCTCGATCTCTGAGAGGAGTAGTCCGTCATGCCCGTCACCCTCAAGCCGCTGGAAAGCTACCGGGACGATTTCACCTTCCGCAACAGCCCGCAGGCCATCGCCCGCTTTCCCTTCCCGTTCCCCGAAGACCAGTACATGTACTCGGTCAACATCGAGCCGGCCGGCTGCGGCGCGCCGGGCTCGGTGTTCGAGCACTGCTTCGACATCGACGAGCACTACCGCTCGGAAACCGCCGAGCGCGCGCGGGTGCTGGCCCGCGATCCGCTGCGCTGCGTGGTCATGCCGCACATGCACGAGGCCTGCTGGGACGCGCTGGAAATGCTGATGACCCACCTGGCCGCCGATTACCCGGAGTTGTTCCGCCTGACCCGCGACGGCGACCAGTGGACCTGGGAGAACCACGCCCTCGACCTCTGCCAGCGCTTCACCTTCGGCGACGCCGACACCTTGCCCTACGAGCCGCTGGAGTACATCGGCCGCCAGGTGCAGGGCGACTTCGCCCTGCTCGACCAGCGCGACGGCGACCTGTTCATGGACGCCGGCCTGGTCACCGGGCCGGCCGACTGGTCGCTGGCCTTCGACGCCGGCATGAGCTTCAGGCAGTGGCATGCGCCGGTGCCGATGGCCCACCAGCTGGGCGTGTTCGACCGCGCGCTGAAGTTTTTGCTGAACATCCCGGTCGAGCGCCCGGCGCGCCGGCTGAACTGGACCATGACCGTCAACCCGCGTCTGGACACTTCCTCGGAAACCTTCCACGAGTGGGGCCACGAGCGCGGCCTGGTCACCGCGGACAACGTCGCGAAACTGGTGCACCTGCGCGTCGAGCTGCAGCACATGGCGCGCCTGCCGCGCAGCAACGCGCTGCTGTTCGGCATCCGCACCTACCTGATCAGCCTCGAGGAGCTGGCGAGCAACCCGGTCTGGGCGCGGCGCCTGCACCGCGTGCTGCGCGACCTGCCCGAGGCCATCGCCGACTACAAGGGCCTGACCCGCTACCGGCAGACGGTGGTGGACTGGCTGCGCCAGTACGACCCCGACGCCGAGGTCGCTGCGTAGCGTTACCCACCATGGCCGGTGGATAAGCCGCAGGCGGCGTCATCCACCCTGCGATTACCCGAATACCCCGACCGCCTTGCGTGCGCCGGATGGGCCGGCGCGCGCCCGAAAGATCAAGGAGAACGACATGGCCAATTCCTGGCGAATTTCCGCCCTGGCTTCCCGCCATCGCGCCCTCGGCTCGGCCCTCGAGGACTGGAACGGCATGGGCACCGCCTGGACCTACGGCGCCACCTCGCTGGCCGAGGCCCACGAGGCGATCCGCACCCGTGCGGGACTGATGGACGTGTCCGGGCTGAAGAAGGTCCACTACGTCGGCCCGCACGCCGAATCGCTGCTCGAATACGCCACCAGCCGCGACATTTCCAGGCTGTATCCGGGCAAGTCGGTGTACGCGACCATGCTCAGCGAGAGCGGCAAGTTCGTCGACGACTGCGTGATCTACCGCACCGGCCCCAACGCCTTCATGGTGGTGCACGGCGCAGGCCAGGGCTACGAGATGCTGGTGCGCTCGGCCCAGGGCCGCCAGGTGGCGGTGCTGTTCGACGACGACCTGCACGACCTGTCGCTGCAGGGCCCGCTGGCGGTGGATTTTCTCGCCGAGCACGTGCCGGGCATCCGCGAGCTGCCGTACTTCCACCACCTGCAGACCAGGCTGTTCGGCTGCCCGGTGATGATCTCGCGCACCGGCTACACCGGCGAGCGCGGCTACGAGATCTTCTGCAAGGCCGCCGACGCCCCGCTGCTCTGGGACACCATCCTGGAGAAGGGCAAGGCGCTGGGCATCATCCCCTGCGCCTTCACCGCGCTGGACTGGCTGCGGGTGGAGAGCTACCTGCTGTTCTTCCCCTACGACAACTCGGAGATGTACCCCTTCGCCGACCAGGCCGCCGGCGACACCCTGTGGGAGCTGGGCCTGGACTTCACCGTGTCGCCGACCAAGGGCGAGTTCCGCGGTGGCCTGGAACATGCAAGGCTCAAGGGCAAGGAGCGTTTCCGGATCTTCGGCGTGCTGCTCGAGGGCGAGCAGGCCGCCGCCGGCGGCGACAGCCTGTGGGCCGACGACCGCCAGGTCGGGGTGATCACCTGCGCCATGTACTCGCGTCTGACCGGCCAGTCGATGGCCATCGCGCGGATGGAGGTGCCCTACGCCGAGCAGGGTTGCCCGCTGGAGGTGCGCGGCAGCCTGGAGGTCAAGGCCATCGCCCACAGCATGCCGTTCGACGATCCGGAGAAGAAGAAGCGTACGGCCAAGGGCTGATCAGTAGGGTGCGCCGTGCGCACCGCTCTCCACGTCGGGGCGGTGCGCATGGCGAACCCTGCGAATAGATACCGGCGCCGCCCGCACGATGGGCGGCGTCCGTCAACGCGTTCCTGGGGCAGGAACCGGGCGGCACACGGACGTGCCGCCTGATTTTCATTGCAAGGGGGGAGACATGTTCACCGGTACCAGCGCCGGCTGGTGGTTCCTGATCAGCGCCGGCATCTGCGAGATCTGCTACGCCGCCGTCATCCCGAGGACCGCAGGCTTCACCCGCCTGTGGCCGACGCTCTACTGCGCGCTGTTCATCGGCCTCAGCCTGTACCTGCTGGCCCTGGCCATGCGCACCCTGCCGGTGGGCACCGCCTATGCGGTGTGGGTCGGCATCGGTGCGGTGGGCACGGCGATCTACGGCATCGCCTTCCTTGGCGAGGCTGCCAACGCCGGGCGTATCGCCTGCCTGGCGCTGATCGTCGCCGGGGTGGTCGGGCTCAAGCTGTTTTCGCCGCAACTGGCCTGAGCCGCGCAGCGGCTCATCTGCGCCGGCGGGCCGGCGCCATGCCGCCAGTCGTCCCACCATGCCGGTCGGATATTTTCCGCTTCTGCGGAAAGTCGCAGCGACGCCCTCCAGCGTGGCTGCTAGCCTTATTCCTACAAGAACAACAGCCATAAGGAGGCAAGGGATGGACATGGCGTATTGCCCGGAGTCGTGGCTGGATGCGTCGCAGGCTCTGGATCGTTTGCGTGAACTGACCGGCCTGTCCCTGGGCAGCCGGCAGTTGCTGACCCTGTGCCAGGCCGAGCTGTGCCGGGTCTTCATCGATTGCTCCTTCGCCCATGGCGTGGTCGACGCCGAACAGATGTTCGTGCGGCGGGTCCGCGGCATTGGCTGCTGCCAGCTGCTCGATGGCGGCGAGTGGAGCGGGGCGGGCGCCTCCGGCATGCTGACCGTCAGCGGCAGCGTGGTGGTGTACGGGAGCGTCTGGGTGTACGAGGCCGAGCAGGGGCGTCCCGGCCGGGAGGAGGGGGTCTGGCGCATGAGCCTCGGCGCGCTGTCGCGCAGGCTGTATTTCAGCCCCGGCGATCTGCTGGGCCTTGCCGAGCGGATCCGCGAGGGCGAGCAGCGGCTGCAGGCGCGTCGCGCCTCGGCCTGACGCATGAGGTTTTCCCCGCAGGCGGCAAGGCAGGATCGCACTCCTGCCCTTGCTGCCGCCTGACGCGCGCGGTCGCCGCAGCAGACCGACTTCCCGGCTGCGATGGCGCGCCCGGACTGGCGCAGGTTGCGCCTGCCCGGCGCTCGCGCGAGGCGTTCAGGGCCTGGCGAAGCGCGCCAGCTGCATCTCGCGCAGGCGGCTCAGCGTGCGGCGGAACGGGAAGGCCAGGCCGCCCTCGGTGTACAGCTGCTCCAGCGCCACCTGCGCTTCCAGGTACAGCGGCACGCGGCGGTCGTAGCACTCGTCGACCAGGGCGATGAAGCGCCGCACGCTGTCGTCGAGCACCGACAGCTCGGGCAACTGGCGGTCGCCGGCGACCACCCGTTCCACGCCGTCCTCGGTGCCGCGGGCGATGCGCGCGGCGCGCCGGCGGGCGCTGAGGTTGGGCACTTCGCCGAGCAGGATCGCCGGGAAGCGGTCGCACAGGGCGATGAAGTCGAAGGCCGCCAGCGGCTGCTGGCAGAGGTCGGCGTAGCGGCACCAGAGCGCCGCCGGGCTGTGGCGCAGCGCGCCGATCCGGCGCGGGCCGATCTCGACCGGCTCGGTGGACACCGGCAGGCCGGCGCTCAGCTGCGCGAACACCGCCTCCAGCGCGCTGGGCTGGCCGGTCTCGGCGATCCAGTAGCGCTGCTGCAGCGCGCCGGGATGCAGGCGGTGATCGGTGCCGCCGTCCACCGCCACCACCTGCATGTGCCGCTCGAGGGCGGCGATCGCCGGCAGGAAGCGCTGGCGGTTGAAGCCATCGGCGTACAGCTGCGCCGGCGGCTGGTTGGAGGTGGCGACCACGGTGACCTGCTCGACGAACAGCGCCTGCAGCAGCGGGCCGAGCAGCATGGCGTCGCCGATGTCGCTGACGAACAGCTCGTCGAAGCACAGCACGCGCACCTCGGCGGCCAGTTCGCGGGCCAGCGCCGGCAGCGGGTCGGCGGTGCCGGTGAGCTGGAACAGGCGGCGGTGCACCCAGCGCATGAAATGGTGGAAGTGCTGGCGCCGCGCCGGCACCTGCAGGCTGGCGTGGAACTGGTCCATCAGCCAGGTCTTGCCGCGGCCGACCGGCCCCCACAGGTACACCCCGCGTGGCGGCGGGCCGCTGCGGTGCAGCGCCGCATGGCAGTCGTCCAGCAGCTGCGCGGCCTGGCGCTGGGCCTCGTCGGCCTGGAAGCCGGCGGCGACGGCGGCCTGCCAGGCGGCCAGCGGCGCCAGGGGGCGGTGCTCGGTGGCGCCGTGCGGCATTCAGGCCTGCCCCGCGTCGTCGACGCCGATGTCCTCGTTCCACAGCTCGGGACGCGCAGCGATGAACTCGCGCATCAGGGCGATGCAGGTTTCATCCTGCAGCACCTCGACCTGCACGCCGCGCGCGCGCAGCAGCTCCTCCTCGCCCATGAAGGTACGGTTCTCGCCGACGATCACCTTCGGGATGCCGTAGAGCAGGATGGCGCCGCTGCACATCGGGCAGGGCGACAGGGTGGTGTAGAGCACCGCGTCGCGGTAGACGCTGGCCGGCTGGCGGCCGGCGTTCTCGAAGGCGTCCATCTCGCCGTGGCGGATGGCGCTGCCCTGCTGCACCCGGCGGTTGTGGCCGCGGCCGATGATGCGGCCCCGGTGGACGATCACCGAGCCGATGGGGATGCCGCCCTCGGCGAGGCCCGCTCGGGCTTCCTCGATGGCGGCTTGCATGAACGGATCCATGGGGCTTCCTCGCGATGGAACGGTCGGGAAGCCATCATAACCCTGTCCGGCGCGTTGGCCGATGTGTTGCCGGAAATCTGCGCCCCGGGCCGCGGCAGCCCGGGGGCGGGACATCAGCGGTTGGTGCTGCCCATCAGCACGCCGTACTGCTTGCGGCTGAAGCCGGCGGTCAGCGGGGCACCTTCGTAGTTGCAGGTGACGCTCACCTTGATGCCCTGCTGGTGGTCGTAGTAGGTGTGGTTGTCGGGCTTGTCGATGGCCAGTTCGAGCGCGCTGGCGTCGACGCCCAGTTCCTTGAGCGCCGCCACCGAGTCGAGCGGCTGCTTCGGGCTGCACGGGGGAGTACCGCGGAACTCGACGTCGGCGTAGCCGATGCTGGTGCCGTCGGCCTCGAGGAAGACATGGTGCCTGGCGGTGTCGAACACCACGTTGTTGGCCTGGTTGGGCTGCACGCCGGCGCGGCTGGCGGCTTCCTTCACCGGCAGGTCGAGGTACTTGAACGGCTGTTGGGCGGGATCGCCCTGGGCGACGGCCTGGTGGGCGACGACGAGGAGAGCGACAGCGGGTGCAAAGCAGCGAATTTTCATTTTTCTAGTTTTCTTTCGTTATTGGCCAAGAAACCCCCCATGGGGCCGTGAGCGGCGGGGCGCACCGCTCGCGCGTCGAGCGGCGGGAGTATGCCCAAGGCGGCGGCAGCGTCGAAGTCGATCAAGGTCTTACGCGGCGATGGCGGCGGCGCGCGCGCTTTGTGCGTTGCGTCACATTCCCGTGCGTGACACGGTGCCGCAGGGCGTGGCCCGGCCATGCCGCCATCCGGGAGCCGTCGCCGCTGGCCGGCACGCCCCGCCCCGCGGCCGGACGGGCCGCGGGGCGGGGAACTCAGTTGGCGTACTTGTAGCCGACCTCGCCGTGGCTGGAGAGATCCAGGCCGTAGACCTCGTGCTCCTCGTCGACGCGCAGGCCCCGGCACAGCAGCGCGGCGAGCTTGAACGCCAGCCAGCTGCTCAGCGCCGAGTAGAGGATGCTGAACAGCATGGCACCGCCGTTGACCGCCAGCTGGTCGAGCAGTCCGCGTCCTGCGGCGAAGCCCTGGCCGCCGAGGACGCTCATGGCGAACACCGGGGTGAGCAGGCCGCCGACGATGCCGGCGACGCCGTGCACGCCGAACACGTCGAAGGCGTCGTCCAGGCCGATCAGCGGCTTGAGCCTGTCGACGGCCCAGACGCAGATCGGTGCGGCGATCAGGCCCAGGCCGATGGCGCCCATCGGGCCGACGAAGCCGCACGCCGGGGTGACCGCGACCAGCCCGGCGATGGCGCCGGACACCGCGCCGAACATGCTCGGCTTGCCGCGGTAGCTCCATTCGGCCAGCAGCCAGGCCAGCGCGCCGGCGCAGCTGGCCAGCATGGTGTTGACCATCACCAGCATGGCGAAGCCGTTGGCCGCCAGCACGCAGCCGCCGCAGAAGCCCAGCCAGCCGACCCACAGCAGGCAGCCGCCGGTGACGGTCATGGTCATGTTGTGCGGCGACAGGGTCGCGGTGCCGAAGCCGCGGCGCCGGCCGATCAGCCAGGCGCCGACCAGCGAGGCGATGCCGACGTTGAGGTGCACCACGTTGCCGCCGGCGAAGTCCTGCACGCCGAGGGCGAACACCCAGCCGCCGCCCCAGGCCATGTGCGCCATGGGGATGTAGTTGAGGGTCAGCCACAGCGCCATGAACACCATCACGGCGGAGAACTTCATGCGCTCGGCGAAGGAGCCGACGATGATCGGCGGGGTGATGGCGGCGAACAGCAGCATGAACAGGAAGTACAGCAGCTCGGGGATGCTGCCCTGCATCGAGTCCGGGCCGACGCCCTGCAGGAACAGCTTGTCGGTGCCGCCGATGAACGCCTGCAGCTCGCCGCCGTCGGTGAAGGTCAGGCTGTAGCCGTAGACGGCGAACAGCAGCGCCATCAGCGCGGCGCCGGAGAACACCTGCATCAGCACCGACAGCACGTTCTTGCTGCGCGCCATGCCGCCGTAGAACAGGCCCAGGCCGGGCAGGGTCATCAGCAGCACCACCAGCGCGCACACCACCACGAAGGCCGTGTCGCCGCTGTTCAATGTCGGGGCGGCGTCATCCGCCCATGCTCCGATGGAGCCCGATAGCAGGAGCGTGCCGATCAGGCTGCGACGCAGAAGTCCGAATCGCTTCATGGTCTGTTCCTCTGGTTGAGTGGTAAGCGATGAGCGGGGGAGCGGCGCTCAGGCGCGCACGCGGCTCTTGTCCGGGTCGTAGAAGATCGGCGCGCACACCGTGGCGGCGATGCGCTTCTGCTGGCCGTCGAGCTTGCCGATCTCCACCGCCGTGCCGGGCGTGCAGTAGCCGATGTCCAGCCGGCACAGGGCGACGTTCCTGCCGGTGATCGGCGAGCGGGTGGCGCTGGTGACCACGCCGATCTGCGCGCGGCCGTCGTGCACGCAGTCGCCGTGCTGGGCTTGTTCGTTGCCCTCCAGCTGCAGGCCGACCAGCCTGCGCTGCGGGTGGGCGCTGCGGCGCAGCAGGGCTTCCCTGCCGATGAAGTCGTCCTGCTTGCTGTTCAGCGGCACGCAGAAGCCGATGCCGGCCTCGAACGGGTCGGTCTGGTCGCAGAACTCGTAGCCGGCGAAGATCAGCCCGGCCTCGATGCGCAGCATGTCCAGCGCGTGCAGGCCGAGCGGCACCAGCCCCATGGGCTCGCCGAGCTGCCACAGGCGCTGCCAGACCTGCATGGCGTCGCTGGGGTGGCACCAGATCTCGTAGCCCAGCTCGCCGGTGTAGCCGGTGCGCGAGACCATCAGCGGGCAGCCGTTGTAGTCGCCCAGGCGACCGACCAGGAAGCGGAACCAGCCGAGTTCCTCCAGTTGCGGCTGGCTGGGTGGCGTCCAGATCAGTTGGCTGAGCAGTTCGCGCGAGCGCGGTCCCTGCACGGCGACGTTGTGGACCTGCTCGGAGGCCGACTTCACCCACACCTTCATGCCGAGCCGTTCGGCCTGCTGGCGCAGCCAGTCGCCGGCGAAGTCCTCGCCGCCGATCCAGCGGAAGGCGTCCGGGCCCAGACGCAGCAGGGTGCCGTCGTCGAGCATGCCGCCGTGCTCGTAGCACAGCGCCGAGTAGACCACCTGGCCCACCGCCAGCTTGCGCACGTCGCGGGTCAGGCAGTGGTTGAGCAGCGCCTCGGCGTCCGGGCCGAGCACCTCGAACTTGCGCAGCGCGGAGAGGTCCATCACCGCCACCCGTTCGCGGCAGCCGTGGTACTCCTCGATGGCGCCGAAGCCCGCGTAGTGGGTCGGCGTCCACCAGCCGCGGTAGTCGACGAAGTTGCCGGTCAGCGCGCTGGTGCCGGGATGGAAGCCGCTCTCGCGGGTCAGCACCGGGTCGGCGTCGGCGGTCTTGCGGGTGGCCATGGCCATGCTGAAGCGCTCCTTGGCGGAATACACGCGGATGTGGATGTCGGTCGGCTGCCAGCCGTTGGCCGGGTCGATGTCGTCCGGGCAGGAACTGCTGGCGCACACCAGGTCGGTCAGCGCGCGCAGCAGCACGTAGTCGCCGGGGCGCGACCAGGGCTCGTCGACGGTCAGCTGCTGGTGGGCGTCGATGCCGGTGTTGAAGAAGAAGTTGATCGCCGGCCAGCCGGCCCGGGCGCCGACGCCATGGGCAGCCAGCGCGCGGCTGAGGTTGTCGCTGCAGTTGGCGTGGCCGAAGTAGCCCTGGCTTTCGTAGTAGCGCGCGGTGCAGGCGAGGGCGAAGGTGTCGTGGCGGCCGACGGTGTCGCGCACCACCTCGAGCATCGGCTGCAGGTTGCGGTCGAAGAACCTGGAGAACAGCCCCGGCCCGGGGTAGGCGTTGCCGTTGAGGGTGCGGGTGACCGTTGGGTCGAGGTCGATCTCGCGGCCGGCGTCGAGGCCGCGGCGGTCGAAGGCGACGAAGTCCGAGCACTGCCGCCCGGCCACGTCGAGCACCTGGAGGTACTGGCCGGCTTCGACCACGTAGTCGCGGGCCGTGCCGGGGCTGATGGTGAACTCGTCGATCACTTCGCCGAGCGGTGCCGGCAGCGGCGGCGCCAGCACGCTGCGCGGGTTGACGCGCTGGATGACCAGCCGCAGTTCGCTGGCGCGCTGCTGGCAGTCCACCGCGACCCGACCGCCGGGGGCGGCGACGATCACCAGCAGTTCGGCGCTGGCGGTGAGGCTGCGGGAGAAGCCGGCCGCGGTGTCGCTGTCCCACAGGCGGGCGGCGTCGGGCAACTGGCGGCAGTCGATGTCGCGCCGGGCCAGGCCGAGACGGGTTTGCAGCGATGCGGCGCTGGCCTCGCCGAGCAGCTCGGCGATGAAGCGCGCGCCGGGGCTGGCGCTCAGGCCGAGGGCGCTCAGGGCGGCACGGCCGCCGGCGAAGGCCAGCAGCTCGGCGCTCTGCCGGCCTTCGAGGTCGATCACCTCGAGACGGTCGCCGGGCTCGAGGGCGACCACGGTCAGCCCGCCGGGGGCGACGCGGTGGCGTTCCAGCGCCGGGGCGCGGGCGAACAGCGCGGGTTCGCGCGGTCGGGAAATCACGGGCGTGTGCATGCAAGGCTCCTGCGCGAGGGCGCGGCGGAAGTCTCCGGGAGGACAGGTCTCGTGGGGTGCGCCGCGCGCACCGTGTGGTGGCGCCGTCGAGGTCCGGTGGGTGCGCCGTGCGCACCATCGGGCACGCGCGTGGTGCGCATGGCGCACCCTACGGGTGTCAGCCGACCGCCTTGAGCGACTGCTCCGGCTGGTCGGACAGGTAGGCGGCCATCGAGTCGTCCAGCGCGTCGAGCCAGGGGGTGTGGTGGGGGGTGGCCAGGGTGCCGGTCATCAGCGAGCGATGGCACTTGTCGCGGTAGCCCATGATGTCCGCGTACTTGTCCTTCTTCCATTGCAGGAAGGTCTGGTTCACCGCGGCGATGTCGAAGCGCGGATAGTCGGTGGCGTCGATCAGCTGCTGGATGTACTTGCCCTGGAACTCGAACATTTCCCTGGCGTCCTGCAGGGTTTCCTCCTCGGCGCGCCAGGCGAGGTTCTCCGCGTGCATTTCCTCGCGCCCGGGCAGGGCGATGCGGCCGAGCAGCACGTCGCGCACGTACCAGGCCTGGGCGTCGAACATGTTGAAGCTGTACCACTGGTCCTGCATGCCCAGGTAGATCAGCTTCGGGTTGGGCTCCCAGAACACGCCCTTGTACAGGTTCAGCGGCCACAGGCGGTTGTCGGTCTTCAGGCACAGTTCCTCGGGCAGGAAGGGGAAGTGGTGCTTGTAGCCGGTGCACAGGATCACCGCGTCGATGTGCTTGTGGCTGCCGTCGGCGAACCAGGCGCTGTGACCCTCGACGCGCTCCAGCAGCGGCTTCTCCTCCCAGTTGGCCGGCCACCGGTAGCCCATGGGCGCGCTGCGGTAGCAGCTGGTGATCGAGCGAGCGCCGTACTTGTAGCATTGCGAGCCGATGTCCTCGGCCGAGTAGCTGGCGCCGACGATCAGCACGTCCTTGCCCTTGAACTCCAGCGCGTCGCGGAAGTCGTGGGCGTGCAGCACCCGGCCGGCAAAGCTCTCGAAGCCCGGGAAGTAGGGCACGTTGGGGGTGGAGAAGTGGCCGCTGGCGCAGACCACGTAGTCGAAGGTTTCCGCGTAGGTTTCGTGCTTCGTGTAGTCGTGCACGCTGACGGTGAACAGGCCGCTGGCCGGATCGAAGCTGACCTGGCGCACCGCGCTGTTGAAGCGGATGTAGTCGCGCACGCCGGCCTTCTCCACGCGGCCCTTGATGTAGTCCCACAGCACTTCGCGCGGCGGGTAGGAGCCGATCGGCCGGCCGAAGTGCTCGTCGAAGGTGTAGTCGGCGAACTCCAGGCACTCCTTGGGCCCGTTCGACCACAGGTAGCGGTACATGCTGCCGTGCACCGGCTCGCCGTTCTCGTCGAGGCCGGTGCGCCAGGTGTAGTTCCACATGCCGCCCCAGTCCTGCTGCTTCTCGAAGCAGACCAGTTCGGGGATCTCGGCGCCCTTGGCCCTGGCGGACTGGAAGGCGCGCAGCTGGGCAAGGCCCGAGGGGCCGGCGCCGATGATGGCGATGCGAGTGGTCATGGTCAGCTCCTGGGAACGGTGAGTGGCGGATTCTTGGGAAACAAAATTTCCCGTTGCGAATTACGCTACCGTGACCGCGCCGCGGCGAAACTCTGCCGGTGGAGATACGCCGTTGGAGGTAGATCGGTGGCTGATCGGCGCTGAAGCACCGCGAACAGGCGGGCAACGGACGCTCTGCTTCGCGTTGGTGCAGGGGGGGTTGATATGCCTGGAGGGAAAGATGGTTTCCTGCAGGTTTCGCGCGGCGACGCGCCTGGGGCACGGAACTTGCTGCGTGGTTCCGGCGATCCTTTCTGCGAGGGACTACCCATGGCGTCGCACGCGAACATGCCCACCCGCCGGCTGGGAGAGCGGGGATGATGGGCGCCCCGGGGCCGGGCGCGCCCGAGTTGACCGAACGGGAACGGCAGACCCTGGCGCTGATCGCCGAGGGCCTGAGCAACAAGCTGATCGCCCGCCAGCTGGGCATCAGCGACGGCACGGTGAAGGTTCACGTCCGCCACCTGCTGAGCAAGCTCGGCCTGCATTCGCGCCTGGAGCTGGCGGCCTGGGCCCATCGTTCCGGCGAGCAGCGGGAGGCGTCGCTGCCGGAGGTGCGTCACCTGGCGGTCGGCCCGCAGGATCTGGGCAACCTGCTCGACGACCTGCCGCTGATGCTCTACCGCTGCCGCAACGACCCGCACTGGAGCATGGCCTACGTCAGCGGCGGTTGCCTGGCGCTGACCGGCTACAGCCCCGCGCAGTTGGTCGGCAGCCGGCGGCTGAGCTGGAACAGCCTGATCCATCCCGCCGACCGCCAGCGGGTGTGGCTGGCGGTGCAGCGCGGCCTGCAGGAAGGCCGCCCCTTCAGCGTCGACTACCGCCTGCTGTGCGCCGACGGCAGCGAGCGTCCGGTGCAGGAGCGCGGCTGCGGCATCTACGCAGGCAGCGGCGAGGTGCTGGAGCTGGAGGGGGTGGTGATGGCGCGTTAGCGGCATTCATCCAGGCCGACTCGCTACCTTGGTACTGGCTTTCCGTAGTGCTTTTGTAGTGCGGCAAAAAAAACGCTACAAAACTGTTGACGAGGGCCCATCCCGCATTGCAGGATGAAGCCACTCCCAGACGCGGGGGCCCTGGCAAGGGGTTCCAGCGTCTCTCCGGCCCACCAGCCGGACTCCCGTGCTTGTACTGCCCACAAGGCAGACTGATGAAGTTGACTGGCAAGTTCGTCTGCGGACGAGAAGCGCTGGTGAAACGTCTTCATGATGCTGGCCAAGGCCGTATGCTGCTCGGTTGAGCCTTCCCGCATCTTCGAACGTCCACCTCCTGCTCCCCGACCCTGCGATCCCGCCGCAGGCTTCAACGCTCTGCCGCCTTCTGTAGCTCGCTTGGATCAGCGCTACATCAGGCTCAGGTTGAGAGGCGACCCAGCGTGCACTCGTCGGCCTACCGCCGACGGTATCCGGGTCCACCCAAATTCAGAATCGACGTTTTCGACCGACAATTAAGGGGCTCACACCATGAATCTGAACAACCAGCACACTCCCGAAGACCTGGCCAAGCTGTTCGCCACCCGCAAGGACACCCACGGCAGCCACATCCTGTGGATCAGCGAGTGCGGCGAGGTGCACCTGGACACCCTGGCACCGGAACTCGGCGAGGACGAATTCGAGAAGCGCACCCCCGGCATGCGCGCCCGCCTGCGCACCTACCACCGCGGCAAGGGCTACGTGGGCAAGAAGGCCGCCGCCGACAAGGAATTCATCGGCCGCGTGTACCAGACCCTGCAACAGGAATGGCCGGCAGTTCGCAGCCAGCCCGAGATCGCCTACATCGATCGCTACTGCTGATCGCGGCTGAAACGAGCAACAACCCTCAGTTTTGCCTGACCCTCGCGGGTCAGGCTTTTTTTTTGCGCGCTCATCCGCCTTCCGTCCCCTGGTCTGGCGAGCCACACCGGGCGGTCTTTACTGAATGGGTCATCCATCCGCTCGACGAGGGCCATCATCATGGCCAAGACGATGAAAGCGGCGGTTGTCGCCGCATTCGGCAAGCCGCTGGAGATCCGCGAAGTACCGGTACCCACCCCCGGTCCCGGCCAACTGCTGGTGAAGATCGCCGCCTGCGGCGTCTGCCACACCGACCTGCACGCCGCCCAGGGCGACTGGCCGGTCAAGCCCCAGCCACCGTTCATTCCCGGCCACGAGGGCGTCGGCCACGTGGTCGCCGTGGGCGCCGGGGTCACCCACATCAGGGAAGGCGACCGGGTCGGCATTCCCTGGCTGCACTCCGCCTGCGGCCATTGCGAGCACTGCCTGGGCGGCTGGGAAACCCTCTGCCTCGCGCAACACAACACCGGCTACTCGGTGAACGGCGGCTTCGCCGAATACGCGCTGGCCGAGGCCGAGTACGTCGGCCGTCTGCCGGACAACGTCGGCTTCGTCGAGATCGCGCCGATCCTCTGCGCCGGAGTGACCGTCTACAAGGGCCTGAAGATGACCGATACCCGTCCGGGCCAGTGGGTGGCGATCTCCGGCATCGGCGGCCTCGGTCACATGGCCGTGCAGTACGCCTGCGCCATGGGCCTGAACGTCGCCGCGGTGGACGTCGACGACGCCAAGCTCGAGTTCGCCCGGCGGCTCGGCGCCAGCCTCACCGTCAACGCCCGCCAGCAGGACCCGGCGGCTTACCTGCAGCAGGAGGTCGGCGGCATGCACGGCGTGCTGGTCACCGCCGTCTCGGCGAAGGCCTTCGAGCAGGCCCTGGGCATGGCCCGCCGCGGCGGCACCGTCGCCCTCAACGGCCTGCCGCCCGGCGAGTTCAGCCTGTCGATCTTCGACATGGTGCTCAACGGCACCACGGTGCGCGGCTCCATCGTCGGTACCCGCCTGGACCTGCAGGAGGCGCTGGACTTCGCCGGCCAGGGCAAGGTGCACGCCACGGTCGCCAGCGAGCCGCTGGAAAACATCAACGACATCTTCGCCCGCATGCACAGGGGGCAGATCGAGGGGCGCATCGTCCTCGACTTCGGCGCCTGAGCCAGCCGCCGGGGCGGGCGTCGCTCAGTGCGCGCCGCCCTGGCGCCACTGCCGCGGGCTGACGCCGAACCAGCGGCGGAAGGCGCGCGAGAAGGCGCTGGTTTCCGAGTAGCCGAGCAGCGGCGCCAGCTCGGAGATCGGCAGCTGCTGCTGGCGCAGGTAGTGGGTGGCCAGCTCGCAGCGCACCTTGTCGACCAGCTGGCTGAAGGTGAGGCCCTGCTCGCGCAGGCGGCGCTGCAGCGACCAGCTGGCCAGGCCCATCTGCTCGGCGACATCCTCCAGGCTCGGCTCGCCGGCCAGCAGCTGCTGGCGCACCCGGGCGCGGGTGTCGTCGACGATGTTCGGTGCCTCGCGGCCGGCCAGGCTGAGCTGGCGCAGCGAGTCCTGCATCACCAGCAGCAGGGTCGGGTTGTGCTCGGGCATGGCGCGGCCGAGGTCGCGCTTGGGGATCAGCAGCGAATTGCACGGCTGCTCGAAGTACACCGGGGCGTCGAACACCTTGCAGTGCTCGTGCCAGTGCTCCGGGCGCGGGTGCTCGAAGTGCACGGCGCGCGGCGCCCACTGGCTGCCCAGCACGTGGCGGATCAGGTTGAGAGCCATGCCCAGGGTCAGCTCGGCATCCTGGCGGCGGACCAGGATGGCGCCGTGGCGCACCTGGTAGTCGAAGCGGTAGCACTCGCCCTCGTCGACCAGGCGGATCAGGCTGTTGCGCTGGTGCAGCGGGAAGGCGCGGGCGAAGTTGATCAGCGCCTGCTCGAGGGTCGCCGAGCACAGGCCGATGTAGCCGAGCAGGCCGAGTTCCTGCGGCCTGAACTGCTGGCCGTAGTAGAGGCCGAAGTTGTCGCAGCCGGACTGCCGCGCCGCTTCTTCCAGCACCTGGCAGTAGTTGGGCAGCGCCAGGCTCAGGGTCGGGTGCTGCAATTGCTCGGGGTCGATGCCCGAGACGCCGAGGATACGGTCGGGATCGCCGCCGTGCCGGTCGATGAAGCTGCACAGGCCGCTGGCGGCCGCGGCCAGCACGCCGCTGTGGCGCTGGGCGGACAACTCCGGCAGGCCGGCCAGGCCGGCAGGAGGGGCGAGCAACGGGCTCATGGTGGAACTCTCCGCAGGAACAACCGGCAATCCCAAGCAAGTTCCGCGCCGGGCTCTCGCATGCCGCGCCACCCCAGCGCTGGCGCGGTTCACAGGCCGGCGCCGGAAGCGTTCCGCACCGGGACGGTGCGCAAGGCGGGTGGTTTGGAAACACCCGCAGCGCAACGCCACGGGCGATTTGACCGCGGGTGACACGCGGCCGGCGGCGACGCAAAAGTTGACTTCGCACGACAGCACCTCTCCGCGACGGTCAAGTCAGGCGGGGACGGGCGGCGCATGATCGTCTCCAGGCCGCCGCGCCCCGCCGTCAGTGCGCAGCGCCACAACTACAAGAATCGTCGTTTCGGAGAACCCGCATGATCTACGCACAACCGGGCAGCGCAGGCGCCATCCTTTCCCTCAAGCCGCGCTACGGCAACTACATCAACGGTGAGTTCGTCGCGCCGGTCAACGGCCGCTACTTCACCAACACCACGCCGGTCACCGGCGAAGCGATCGCCGAATTCCCGCGCTCCGATGCCGCCGACATCGAGCTGGCGCTGGACGCCGCCCACGCCGCCGCCGATGCCTGGGGTCGTACCTCGGTGCAGGATCGCGCCAACATCCTCTTGAAGATCGCCGACCGCATCGAGCAGAACCTGGAAGTGCTCGCCGTCGCCGAGACCTGGGACAACGGCAAGGCCGTGCGCGAGACCCTCAACGCCGACGTGCCGCTCTCCGCTGACCACTTCCGCTACTTCGCCGGCTGCATCCGCGCCCAGGAAGGCAGCGCCGCCGAGATCAACGACACCACCGCCGCCTACCACTTCCACGAGCCGCTGGGCGTGGTCGGCCAGATCATCCCGTGGAACTTCCCGCTGCTGATGGCGGCCTGGAAGCTGGCCCCGGCGCTGGCCGCCGGCAACTGCATCGTGCTGAAGCCCGCCGAGCAGACCCCGCTGTCGATCATGGTGCTGGCCGAGATCATCGCCGACCTGCTGCCGCCGGGCGTGCTGAACATCGTCCAGGGCTTCGGCCGCGAGGCCGGCGAGGCGCTGGCCACCAGCAAGCGCATCGCCAAGATCGCCTTCACCGGCTCCACCCCGGTTGGCTCGCACATCCTCAAGTGCGCCGCCGAGAACATCATCCCCAGCACCGTCGAACTGGGCGGCAAGTCGCCGAACATCTTCTTCGAAGACATCATGCGCGCCGAGCCTGCGTTCATCGAGAAGGCCGCCGAGGGCCTGGTGCTGGCCTTCTTCAACCAGGGCGAGGTGTGCACCTGCCC
>NZ_SSTC01000215.1 GCF_004801855.1 Pseudomonas sp. A-1
TATCCGCTGGCTGCCATGCTGCGTGTGCACCTCATGCAGAACTGGTTCGGCTACAGCGATCCGGCGATGGAGGAAGCCCTCTACGAGGTGACGATCCTGCGCCACTTCGCTGGACTGCACCTGGATCGGATTCCGGACGAAACCACCGTCCTCAACTTCCGCCGTCTGCTGGAGCGGCACGAACTGGCCAGCCAGATCCTGGAAGTCATCAATGGCTACCTGGGCGAGCGCGGTCTGCTGTTGCGCCAGGGCAGCATCGTCGACGCGACCATCATCCATGCGCCCAGCTCGACCAAGAACAAGGATGGCAAGCGTGATCCGGAGATGCACCAGGCCAAGAAGGGCAACCAGTACTACTTCGGCATGAAGGCACACATCGGCGTCGACGACGACTCGGGGCTGGTACACAGCGTGATCGGCACGGCAGCCAACGTGGCGGATGTCACTCAGCTCGACAAACTGCTGCACGGTGAAGAGTCGTATGTCTGCGCTGACGCCGGTTATACCGGCGTCGAAAAGCGTGCCGAGCATGAAGGCCGTGAAGTCATCTGGTCGGTTGCCGCTCGCCGCAGTACCTACAAGTCGCTCGGCAAGCGCAGCCTGCTCGGGCGCGTGATTCGCCAGATCGAGAAGACCAAGGCCCAGACGCGCGCCAAGGTTGAGCATCCGTTCCGGGTGATCAAGTGCCAGTTCGGCTACACCAAGGTGCGTTTCCGTGGGTTGGCGAAGAACACGGCCCAACTGGTCACTCTGTTTGCCCTGTCGAACCTCTGGATGATGCGGAAACGACTGCTGATGGCAGGCGAGGTGCGTCCGTGATGCGGGCAGTAGCCCACAGGGTGCCCGTGAAGGGCAAGATCAACTCCCGAAAATCTAGAAGTGTTGACAGTGGCTCTGGTTGCTGTATGATTCATCTCCCTCGCCTCGGTGGTCGAGTTCTTCGCTGAAGCGCAAGCGGTTGATTCGGAAAGAAAATTTTCGAAAAACGCTTGACAGATTGAAAGGCTGCTGTAGAATGCGCGGCCTCGGTTGAGACGAAGCGGA
>NZ_SSTC01000216.1 GCF_004801855.1 Pseudomonas sp. A-1
CTAGGTGTGCAGTCCCAGGAAGTCATGGTGCATTCTTGAACCCTCACCAGGAGGATGCGCTATGGCAACAGGTCTTCATGGCTCAGCCCGCACAACGCCGCGAGTTCGAGCCGAGCTCCAAGCGTCGCAAGAGTCGACGCGCGCCCTTGCCGCCCGCTATGGACTGAACGTCAAGACTGTGGCCAAGTGGCGTTCGCGCTCGACGACAACTGACAAGCCCATGGGGCCTGCCAAGCCATGTAGTGTCCGGCTCTCGGATGCTGAAGAAGCGATGGTGGTCGAGCTCAGGCGACGCACCCTGCTTCCCCTGGACGACCTGCTGGGGCATCTGCGTGAAACCCTCCCCCAACTGACTCGCAGTGCCTTGCATCGCTGCCTGGTGCGCCATGGCATCAGCAGACTGCCCAGCACAGAGCCGGGTGGAGCCAAGCATGGAAAGTTTGCTCCAACCGAAATCGGCTACCTGCATATCGACAGCTGTGAACTCCGGCTGGAGCAGGGAAAACAGCACATGTTCCTGGCGATCGATCGTGTCACCAAATTCACCCACGTGGCGTTCTTCGATGCTGCGACAAAGCAGAACGGCGCGGCGTTTCTCGAAGAGGTGGTGACGGCATACCCGTACACCATTCACACCGTTCTCACGGACAACGGCGTGGCGTTCACCGAGCAGCCACGGTATCGAAACGGCCTGACCAATCGGTTTGGTGGGCACATTTTCGACCGTGTCTGCCATGAGCATGGCATCAAGCACAAGCTGACCAAGCCCTATCACCCGTGGACCAACGGACAGGCCGAGCGCATGAACCGCACCGTGAAGGAGGCCACCATCAAGTCGTTCCACTACCCGGACTTCGATGCGCTGAAAGCCCATGTTCGGGCCTTCGTCATGGCATACAACTTTGCCAAGCACCTGAAGGCTCTACGGTGGCGTACTCCGTTCAAAACGATCTGTGATGCCTGGACTCGAACACCGGACTGTTTCAAGCTTGACCCGCACCACCTCATCCCGGGACTACACACCTA
>NZ_SSTC01000217.1 GCF_004801855.1 Pseudomonas sp. A-1
AGACGCCGCCGCTGGCGGCCAGCGACAGCGCTCCCGCGCCGGCCGCTGCCGAGCCGCTCGCCAGTAGCGGGCCCGCCGCCGACACGGCAGAGCCCGCGCCGCCCGCCGAGCGGCAACCCGCCAGCAGCGAGAGTTCTCCCGGCATCATCGCCGCCCCGGGCCGCGAGGAGCACTGGCTGCACGAGGCCATGGCGGTGCGCAGCCTGTTCGCCCAGTGGCAGATCGAGGTCGCCGAACCGACCGCCCTGGAGGACGCCTGCCGGCGCGCCGGCCAGGTGGACCTGCACTGCCTGCCGATGAACGACGGCCTCGCCTCGCTGCGCAGCTTCAACAGCCCGGCCATCGTCGAACTGCGCCAGGCCGACGGTCCCGACTTCCTCGCCACCCTGCTTGAGCTGGGGCCGGAGCAGGTCCGCCTGGCCGTGGCCGGCAAGATCCAGGAAGTGCCGCTGGACAGCCTGATGCGCCAGTGGACCGGCCGCTACACCCTGCTCTGGCGCGCCCCCGAGGGCTGGGGCCGCGGGCTGGGCATCGGCGCCCGCGATCCGGCGGTGGCCTGGATCGACCAGCGCCTGGCGCGCTGGGAAGGTGCGCCCCCGCGCGGCAGCGCCGGCAACCTGTTCACCGAGGAACTGGCCCGGCGGGTGCGTGACTTCCAGCGTGCCCACGGCCTCAAGGCCGACGGCCTGGTCGGCCGGATGACCCTGGCCCGCCTCGCCGCCCTCACCGACGCCGAAGCGCCGGTTCTGGCCCAGCAGGACCACTAGCCATGTCCTACATACTCGAAGCCCTGAAGAAGTCCGAATACGCCCGCCAGCAAGGCAGGGTGCCGGATCTCGCCACCCTGCCCGCCGCGGAGGCGCCGCCGGACCTGCCGTTCGCCGCCAATCGCCTGCCGCTGCTGGCCGGCGGCGCCCTGCTGCTGGCGGTGGCGGTGACCGGCTGGTGGCGCCCCTGGCAGTCGCCGCCGCCCGAGGCGACCGTTGCCCCGGCC
>NZ_SSTC01000218.1 GCF_004801855.1 Pseudomonas sp. A-1
CCGGGCGGCGCGGTCGAGCCGCTGCGCGAGCGGGTCGAGGCGCTCGGCCTGCAGGGCCGCCCGGCCAGCCTGCTGCTGGCCGCCGGCGACTACCAGCTGCTGCTGGTCGAGCGCCCCGAGGTGCCTCCCGCCGAACTGCGCGCCGCGGTGCGCTGGCGCATCCGCGAGCTGGTCAGCGCGCCGCTGGACAGCCTGGTGGTGGATGCCTTCGCCCTGCCCGACGACGCCTACCGCGGGCGTACGCCGATGGCCTACTGCGCCGTGCTGGCGCAGTCGCGCATGCAGGCGCTGGCCGACTGGGTGACCGGGGCCGGCCTGCGCCTGCACAGCATCGACATCCCGGAAATGGCCCTGCGCAACCTCGGCCTGCTGGCCGGTGCCGACGCGCAGAACCTCGCCGTGGTGCTGCTCGGCCCGCGTGCCGGGCTGATCTGCGTGCAGCACGGCGCCGCCCTGTACATGGCGCGGCGCATCGAGCACGGCCTCGACAACCGCGGCGAAGGCGGCGCGCAGCTGGCCCTGGAGATCCAGCGCTCGCTGGACTACTTCGAGAGCCAGCTGGGCAAGGGCTACCTCAGCCGCCTGCTGTTGCTGCCGGCGGTCGAGGCCGACGAGGCGGCGCTCGCCGAGCTGGGCCGCCAGCTGTCGGTGCGGGTCGAGCAGCTCGCCCTGGAGCAGCTGTTTCCCGGCTCGCCGCTGCTCGGCCTGCCCGCCGCGCAGCGCGCGGCCTTCCTGCCGGCGATCGGTGCCGCATTGCGCCAGGAGCGGGGCGGATGACCGATACCGGGGCCATGCAGAACATCAACCTCTACCAGCCGGCGCAGGCGGCCGTCGACGGCCGCCCCGCGCCGCGCCTGCTGGCGCTCGCCGGCCTGGCCCTGCTGCTGGCGATCGCCCTCGATGGCGGCTGGCACTACTGGCGCCTGCAGCAGCTGCAGGCCGAGGTGGACGCCGGCCGCCAGGCCGCCGAGCAGGCCGAGGCGGCGCTGGCCG
>NZ_SSTC01000219.1 GCF_004801855.1 Pseudomonas sp. A-1
CGCGCCGCTCGCCGGACCGCGGCACCCTCGGCCTGCTCGGCGAGCTGGCGCGCAGCGTTGGCGACACGCGCGTCTGGCTGCTGCCGGCGCCGCCGGACGAAACCCTCGACCCCGCGCGCCTGGGCGACTGGCAGGCGGCCCTCGCCGCGCTGCAGCTGCCCTGCGCCACCGAGGCCTCCTGGCGCTGGCTGGAGAGCGGCCATGACTGAAGCGCTGAAACTGGCCGTGGTCGGCCACACCAACGTCGGCAAGACCTCGCTGCTGCGCACCCTGACCCGCGACGTGGATTTCGGCGAGGTGTCGCACCGGCCCAGCACCACCCGCCACGTCGAGGGCGCGCGCCTGTCGGTGGACGGCGAGGCGCTGCTCGAGCTGTACGACACCCCGGGCCTGGAGGACGCCATCGCCCTGCGCGACCACCTCGACACCCTCGCCCCGGCCGCCGCACGCCTCGACGGCCCGGAGCGCCTCGCCCGCTTTCTCGCCGGCCCCGAGGCCAGCGGGCGCTTCGAGCAGGAGGCCAAGGTGCTGCGCCAGCTGCTGGTGTCCGACGCCGGGCTGTACGTGATCGACGCCCGCGAGCCGGTGCTGGCCAAGTACCGCGACGAGCTGGCGGTGCTGGCCGACTGCGGCCGGCCGCTGCTGCCGGTGCTCAACTTCGTCGCCGCCCCCGGCCACCGCGAGGATGACTGGCGCGCCGCGCTGGCCCGCCTCGGCCTGCACGCGCTGGTCGCCTTCGACAGCGTGGCGCCACCGACCGACGGCGAGCGGCGCCTGTACCAGAGCCTGGCCCTGCTGCTGGAGCGCGCACGGCCGCAGCTGGAGCGGCTGATCGCCGACCACCAGGCGCAGCGTGGCGCCCGGCGCGCGGCGGGGGCGCGGCTGATCGCCGAGCTGCTGGTCGACGCCGCC
>NZ_SSTC01000220.1 GCF_004801855.1 Pseudomonas sp. A-1
TGCGCGCCGAGCTTGTAGATCAGGCCGACGGTGGTGAGCACGGCGATGGCCATGCCGACCATGCCGAACAGGTTGCCCCGGCGCGAGCTGGTCGGGTGCGAGAGGCCCTTGAGCGCCTGGATGAAGCACACGGACGCCACGAGGTAGAGGGCGGTGATCAGGTTCATGCTCATCTCAGTGCGCCTCCGCCTTGGCCGGCTTGTCTTTCTTCTTGAACATTTCCAGCATGCGCCGGGTGACCAGGAAGCCACCGAACACGTTGACCGCGGCCAGCGCCACGGCCAGGGTGCCCATGGTCTTGCCCAGGCCGGTTTCGGTCAGCGCGGCGGCCAGCATGGCGCCGACGATGACGATGGCGGAGATGGCGTTGGTCACCGCCATCAGCGGGGTGTGCAGGGCGGGAGTGACGTTCCACACCACGTGGTAGCCGACGTAGATCGCCAGCACGAAGATAATCAGGTTGTAGAGACCGTCGGAGATCGGGTCCATGGCGGTTGTCCTTATGCGGTGGCTTTGGAGGCTGGAGCGACGGTGGCCGCGGGAGCACCGCCATTGAGTCGTACCAGTTGGCCGTCGGTGCACATCAGGCAGGCGGCGACGATGTCGTCTTCGCGGTTGAGCTGGAACTGGCCGTCCTTGTCGATGACCAGCTTGAGGAAGTCCAGCAGGTTGCGCGCGTAGAGGGCCGAGGCGTCGGCCGGCACCAGCGCCGGCAGGTTGCTGTGGCCGACCAGGGTCACGCCGTGGCGCACCACCACCTGGTCGGCGACGGTCAGCGGGCAGTTGCCGCCCTGCGCCGCGGCCAGGTCGATGACCACCGAACCGGGCTTCATCGCCGCCACGGTGTCCTCGTGCAGCAGGATCGGCGCCGGACGGCCGGGGATCAGCGCGGTGGTGAT
>NZ_SSTC01000221.1 GCF_004801855.1 Pseudomonas sp. A-1
CCAGCGCCCTGAGCCAGTGCGCGAACGGCCGCTGGCGGGCCGTCTGCAGGCTGCGCCACACCGTTGCCGCGCGCCGCGGGCCGAAGCCCGGCAGGGCCGCCAGTTGCGCCTCGTCCAGCGCCAGCCAGTCGAGCAGGCCGTCCAGCCGGCCGCTGTCCTGCAGCGCCTGCCAGGTGCCCGGGCCAAGGCCGCCCAGCGCCAGGCCCTGGCGTCCGCCGAGCCAGACCAGCCGCGCATGGAACTGTCCGGCGCAACCCGGCTCGCTGGCCCGCCAGCAGCTCAGCGGATGATGGCGCGCCGGGTCGGGCACGGCGAGCGGCGCCCGCTCGGCCGCCTGCCAGGCCACGCCGTCGAGGCGCGGAATGCTCAGCCCGGCCAGGCGCAGCGCCACCTGGTCGCCGGGGCGGATGTCCAGCTGCCGCCAGCGCCCGAGCGAGCCGGCGCTGACCCGGGCGATGCGCCGGTCGTCCAGCTGCAGCGGTTCGAGGTGCAGCAGCGGGGTGATGCGCCCGCGGCGGCCGATGCGGAACTCCACTGCGCGCACCTCGGCCAGCGCCTGCGCCGCCGGGTATTTCCAGGCCACCGCCCAGTGCGGCGGCTCGGCCTGCCAGCGCGTGGCCGGCGGGCGGCTGCCGTGGCGGATGACGATGCCGTCGCTGGCGAACGGTAGCGCCTGGCGATACCACTGCTCGCGCCAGCGGGCGATCTCGTCGGCACCGCGTACCGGCCGGGTGTAGTCCGGGCTGTCGAAGCCCAGGCGGCGCAGGCCGGCCAGGCGTTCGCCCATCTCCTGCGGCCCCTCCGGCCAGTCCCAGACGAACAGGCCGATGCCGCGGCCCTCGGCCTCGCTCAGCGCCGCGCGGGCGAGCAGGCCGGCGACCCGGGCGCGCGCCCCGGC
>NZ_SSTC01000222.1 GCF_004801855.1 Pseudomonas sp. A-1
GCGCCGCTGGCCATCGAAGGCCTGATGGCGTTCTTCCTCGAGTCCACCTTCATCGGCCTGTTCTTCTTCGGCTGGGATCGGCTGTCCAAGGTGCAGCACCTGGTGGTCACCTGGCTGGTGGCGCTGGGATCGAACCTGTCGGCGCTGTGGATCCTGATCGCCAACGGCTGGATGCAGAACCCGGTGGGCGCCGAGTTCAACTACCAGACCATGCGCATGGAGCTGGTCGACTTCGGCGCGCTGATCTTCAACCCGGTGGCGCAGGTCAAGTTCGTGCACACCGTGGCGGCCGGCTACGTCACCGGGGCGATCTTCGTGCTGGCGATCTCCAGCTACTACCTGCTGAACAAGCGCGACCTGGGCTTCGCCCGCCGCTCGTTCGCCATCGCCTCGGCCTTCGGCCTGGCCTCGATCCTCTCGGTGATCATCCTCGGCGACGAGTCGGGCTACGAGATCGGCGACGTGCAGAAGACCAAGCTGGCCGCCATCGAGGCCGAGTGGGAAACCCACCCGGCACCGGCTGGCTTCACCCTGTTCGGCCTGCCCAACCAGGAGGAGATGCGCACCGACTACGCGGTGAAGATTCCCTGGGCGCTGGGCCTGATCGCCACCCGCTCGCTGGACGAGGAGGTCAAGGGCATCAAGGACCTGATCGTCGAGCACGAGGCGCGCATCCGCAACGGCATGACCGCCTACGCACTGCTCGAGCAGCTGCGCGCGGGTGACCAGAGCAGCGCGACCATCGCCGCCTTCGAGGCGGTCAAGCACGACCTCGGCTACGGCCTGCTGCTGAAGAAGTACACCGCCAACGTGGTCGATGCCAGCGACGAGCAGATCCGGCTGGCCGCCAGGGACACCATTCCCCACGTGTTCAGCCTGTTCTGGAGCTTCCGCGC
>NZ_SSTC01000223.1 GCF_004801855.1 Pseudomonas sp. A-1
GCGCGGAAGCTCCAGAACAGGCTGAACACGTGGGGAATGGTGTCCCTGGCGGCCAGCCGGATCTGCTCGTCGCTGGCGTCGACCACGTTGGCGGTGTACTTCTTCAGCAGCAGGCCGTAGCCCAGATCGTTCTTCACCGCCTCGAAGGCGGCGATGGTCGCGCTGCTCTGGTCGCCCGCGCGCAGCTGCTCGAGCAGCGCGTAGGCGGTCATGCCGTTGCGGATGCGCGCCTCGTGCTCGACGATCAGGTCCTTGATGCCCTTGACCTCCTCGTCCAGCGAACGGGTGGCGATCAGGCCCAGCGCCCAGGGGATCTTCACCGCGTAGTCGGTGCGCATCTCCTCCTGGTTGGGCAGGCCGAACAGGGTGAAGCCGGCCGGCGCCGGGTGGGTTTCCCACTCGGCCTCGATGGCCGCCAGCTTGGTCTTCTGCACGTCGCCGATCTCGTAGCCGGACTCGTCGCCGAGGACGATCACCGAGAGGATCGAGGCCAGGCCGAAGGCCGAGGCGATGGCGAACGAGCGGCGGGCGAAGCCCAGGTCGCGCTTGTTCAGCAGGTACCAGCTGGAGATCGCCAGCACGAAGATCGCCCCGGTGACGTAGCCGGCCGCCACGGTGTGCACGAACTTGACCTGTGCCACCGGGTTGAAGATCAGCGCGCCGAAATCGACCAGCTCCATGCGCATGGTCTGGTAGTTGAACTCGGCGCCGACCGGGTTCTGCATCCAGCCGTTGGCGATCAGGATCCACAGCGCCGACAGGTTGGAGCCCAGCGCCACCAGCCAGGTCACCGCCAGGTGCTGCACCTTCGACAGCCGGTCCCAGCCGAAGAAGAACAGGCCGATGAAGGTGGACTCGAGGAAGAACGCCATCAGGCCTTCGATGGCCAGCGGCGC
>NZ_SSTC01000224.1 GCF_004801855.1 Pseudomonas sp. A-1
CGAAGTACCACATCTGTCGTTCTCCTTGGCCCAGGTGGGCACTGATCGAGTAGGGTGCGCCGTGCGCACCGGAAAACTACCGTGGCCCATGGTGCGCATGGCGCACCCTACGCTCGGCCACGGTTCGCGACCTCAGTAAAGACCGTGCGGGTTGCTCTCGATGGTCTTGTCGGTCAACCGGCCCCACATGCGGGTGTAGCACCACAGGGTGTAGAGCAGGATCAGCGGCACGAAGATGCCCGCCACCACCAGCATGATGCCCAGGGTCTTGTGGCTGGACACCGCGTCCCACACGGTCAGGCTCGACGCCGGGTCGAGGCTCGACGGGAACACGAAGGGGAACAGCGCGAAGCCCGCGGTGCAGATGGTGCCGACGATGGCCAGGCTGCTACCGAGGAAGGCCACAAAGCCACGATTGAACAGCGCGCCGAGCAGCGCCAGCACTCCGCCGGCCAGGCCCGCCAGCGGGGCGAGGCGGGTCAGCGGGTACTGCGCGTAGTTGGCCAGCCAGCCGCTGTTGTCCAGGCTCACCTGCTTGTGCAGCGGGTTGAGCGCCGCCCCCAGATCGGCGAAGCCGCCGACCAGGCTGAAGCCCTGGATGCCCATTACCAGCCAGGTGCCGGCCGCCGCGAAGCTCAGCAGGTACACCAGCGCGCACAGCTGGGTGGCCTTGCGCGAGCGCTGGTGCAGGTCGGCGTCGGTACGCAGCATCAGCCAGGCGCCGCCGTGGGTGCAGAGCATGCTCAGGCTGACCACCCCGGCGAGCAGGGCGAAGGGATGCAGCAGGCCGAAGAACGAGCCCTCGTAGGTCGAGCGCATCAGCTCGTCGAGGCGGAACGGCAGGCCGAGGAACAGGTTGCCGAAGGCCACGCCGAACAGCAGCGCAGGCAG
>NZ_SSTC01000024.1 GCF_004801855.1 Pseudomonas sp. A-1
GTCAGCGTCGCCCAGCGCGCGCTGCAGGCTGTCGACCAGCCGCGCGCCGTAGCCGGCGGCCAGCTCGGCGGCGCTGGCGCGGACGATGGCCGGGCGGGTGCGGTCCTCGATCAGCCGGGCCAGTTCGCCGGTCACCTGCGGGTCGTGCCGGCGCGCGGCGGCGAGCACCGTGCCGTAATGCGGCGGGCGCTTGGGCTGGCCGAACTTCGCCTCGATCACCTGCGCCGCCCAGGCCGGGTCACGCTCCTGGTGGCAGGCCGTGCAGGCATCCGGCGCAGCGCTGCTGGCGGCCAGATCGGGTCGCGGGATGCGGAAGCTGTGGTCGCGGCGGGCGTCCACCACCATGTAGTTGCGCGCCGGGGCGTGGCAGTTGACGCACTGCGCGCCGGGACTGCCGGCCGGGTGGAAGTGGTGGGACGGATCGTCGTAGCGCTTCTTCTGCAGGCTGGGGAAGCGCGGGTTGCCCTGCGGGTTGTGGCAGCCGGCGCACAGCGCGTTGCCCTCGGCACGCAGGGTGGCGGAGTGCGGCTCGTGGCAGTCGCGGCAGGTCACGCCCATGGCGAACATCCTGCTCTGCACGAAGGAGCCGTACTCGAACACCTCGTCGAGGATCTGCCCGTCGGCATGGTAGAGGCCGGCGGACAGCGTGGTCGGGCGCATGGCGTCGAGCAGCGGCCGCCCCGGTGCGCTGCCGACCCCCAGGCTCTCGCGCCGGCTATGGCAGCGCGCGCACTGCTCCACCTCGTAGCCGTGGCCGCCGCCGCGGAAGTCGACCGCCAGACCCATGTCGGCGGCCTTGAGCCCGGCCGCCGGCTGCGCGCCGCGCCGCTCGGCCCAGACGACATGTTGCTCGCCCGGCCCGTGGCAGCTCTGGCAGCCCACCGCCATCTCGCTCCAGGTGGTGCGGAAGCTGTCGGCGGCGGGGTCGTAGCCCTTCTTCAGATTGCCGGAGTGGCAGTCGGCGCACATGGCGTTCCAGTTCTGGTAGCGCCCGGTCCAGTGCAGGGCGTCGTCGGGGCTGAAGCGCTGGCCGGGGTACAGGGAGAACCAGCGCTGCCCGCCGGCCTCGCGCGGGCGGCTGTCCCAGGCCACGGTGAGGCTCTGCAGGCGACCGCCAGGACGTTCGATCAGGTACTGCTGCAGCGGAGCGAAACCGAAGGTGTAGGCGATGGGGAAGTCGGCGCGCCGGCCATCCTCGCCCTCGGCCTGGACGAAGAAGCGCTCGCCGCGGCGGAAGAAGCGCATGCCCACCCCGGCCTCGTCGCGGTATTCGGCATCGGCGAAGTCGCCGAGCACGTTGCCGGCCGTGGCCGCGCGCAGCGACCAGCTGTGGTGCGAGCCGGCCCAGGCCTTGGCAGCCTCGGCATGGCAGGCGCTGCAGCGCGCCTGCTCGACGTAGCCGTCGGCCAGCTGCGGCTGCGGCGCGGCCGGCGCGGCCAGCGTCAGCAGCGGCAACAGCAGCAACAGCAGGCCGAGCCACTGTTCCCGCCAGCCGGGTCTCGGGTTAGTCCGCGCGTGCATCGCTCCTCTCTCTTGTTCTTCAGCCGAGCGGGCCGGCAACGCCCCGCTCGGCTGGCCGCCCTCAGTAACCGCTGACCTGATCGGGCAGGATCACGTTGTTGTCGCGGGCGTACTGTGCCCACAGCTGCTGCAGCTCGACCACCTTTTCCGGGTGCTTGCCGCTCAGGTCGTGGCGCTCGGCCAGGTCGCTGCGCAGATCGAACAGCTGCCAGTCGCCGCTGCCCCAGGGCTTGGGCATGTGCACCAGTTTCCAGTCGCCCTGGCGGACGAAACGCTTGCCGAACAGCTCGCCGCCGTGCACCCGCTCGGCGACCTTCTCGCCCTTGAGCAGCGGCAGGATGGACATCCCCGACATCGGCTCGACCGCGCGCCCCTGGTAGCGGTTGCCCGGGTGCCTGACGCCGGCCAGCTCGAGCAGGGTGGGCGCGAAGTCCTTGACGGTGACCAGCTCGCGCACGACCTGCCCGCTACGGGTCACGCCGGGAATGCGCAGGATGCCGGCGGTGCGGGTGCCGCCCTCGGTGGCGAAGCCCTTGTGCAGGCTGAGCGCCGGAGCGGACACCCGCGCCCAGTTGGGACCGTAGAGGGTGTAGGAACCGGGACGGCCCATCTGCGCGTAGCTGAAGTCGTGGGTCTCGTCGACCACCTTGCGGATCTGCGGGAACAGCTCGGCCGGCCAGGTCTCGTCGAGGTCGTGGCCTTCCGCACCGTTGTCGGAGATGAACACCACGATGGTGTTGTCGTACAGGCCATTCTTCTTCAGGTAGTCGAAGACCCGCCCGGTCTGCGCGTCCATCTGGTCGATCATCGCCGCGTAGACCTCCATCGCCCGCGCCTCGACCTTCTTCTGCTCCGGCGTCAGGCTGTCCCACGCCCGCCCCTTGGGCGGCCGCGCCGCGCCTTCGGCATCGGCGGGGATCAGGCCCAGCTCCTTCTGCTTCTGCAGGCGCTGCGCGAACAGCACGTCGTAGCCGGCGTCGTAGCGGCCGCGATACTTGGCGATCGCCTCGTCCGGTGCAGCCAGCGGCCAGTGCGGCGCGGTGAAGCTGAGCATGCCGAAAAACGGCTTGCCGCTGTCCTTGTCGGCGGCGATGTAGTCGATGATCTTGTCGGCGTAGAACTGCGACGAGTACTCGAAGTTATCCGGCAGCCTGTCGAGCATCTTGCCGTCTTCGGCATAGGGCGCCTTGGCGTCCGGCGTAGGCGCGTAGGCGGGACGCATGTCCGGCCAGTGGCTGGCCCCGCCGCTGAGCAGGGTGAAGGAGCGCTCGAAGCCGCGGTCGTCGGGGCCGGTGTCCTCGCTCTTGCCGAGGTGCCACTTGCCGGCCAGGTAGGTGTTGTAGCCGGCGTCCCTGAGCAGCGAGGCGACGGTGACCACCCGCTCGTTGAGGTGCCCCTCGTAGCCCGGCTTGCCCTCCTGGTTGGGCGCCAGTTCCTCGGCCATGTTGCCGAGCCCGGCCAGGTGCGGATCGACGCCGGTGAGCAGCGCGGCGCGGGTCGGCGAGCAGGCCGGCGCGGCCTGGAAGTTGCTCATGCGCACGCCCGAGGCGGCCAGGGAGTCGAGGTTGGGGGTGTCGATCTCGCCGCCGAAGCTGCCCAGGTCGGCCTGGCCCATGTCGTCGGCGACGATCAGCAGGATGTTGGGGCGGGCGGGATCGGTGGAAGCGGCCTGCGCGGGCAGGCTGAGCGAAAGCACGGGAATGGCGAGCGCTACGGCCAGCGCGAGGGCGGACAGTGGTTTGCGCATCTTGGCGTCTCCTGCGAATGGGAAGAGCACTGTGGATGTGGGGGCGGCAGGCCGCCGGCGGTTCTGCCGGCGGCGCGGGCTCAGAAGCCGAAGGACACGACCAGCTGGCTGTACAGGTTGAGGTCGTCGCTGCCCTGCTGCGAGCCGCCCTCGGCGTCGCTCTTCTCCGGCTGGTACAGGCCGACCAGCGGGCTGATGGTGAAGTGGCCGACGGTCCAGTCCAGGTAGAGGTCCAGCTCCTTGCCGCGCAGGTCGCCCTGGCTGCGGTCGAGGGTGTCGAAGTCGAAGTACAGCAGGCCCATGGCCACGTCGGGGCGCGGGGTCAGGCCCAGGCTGAGCATGTGGATGCCGGCGTTGCGCTGGAACGGACCGGCGTAGTTGCCGGCCACCTCGCCCTGGAACCAGGTGCCGTAGCCGCGACTGAAGCCGCTGAACAGCGGGTCGTAGCCTTCCGAGTAGCGCGTGTAGCGGTAGCCGACGCGCGGCTGCCAGGCGACATCGGAGAAGGTCCAGCCGCCCTCGAGGTACCAGGCGCTCTCGTCGCCCAGCTTCTTGTCCTGGCGGGCGTACTCGCCGGACAGGAACAGGTCCTTGACCCCGGCGTTACCCTGGCCGCGCAGGCTGACCACCTCCAGGCCGTCGCGCTGGGCGCTGAACGGGTTGGCCAGCTTGTCGTCGACGTCCAGGCCCTTGACGTAGGTGAGGCCCAGGGTGCCGGCCTCGGCGACGTGCTCGAGCACCGCCACGCCCAGCTCCGGCTTGGCCTTCACCTCGTTGTCCGACTGGATCCAGATCAGGTCGCCGCGCCAGCCCTGCTTGCCGCCCAGGCGCAGCCAGGCAGTCTGATCGAAGGCGTTGCGCGCGGTCAGGTAGTAGGCGCCGCCGCGATCGCGGCTGCCGTCGCCGAAGTTCTTGCCGACGCTCAGGCCGTCGCCGTTGATGATGAAGCCATCGCCGACCTTGACCTTCTGGCTGCCGGCGGAGAAGTCGATGCCGTCCTTGCCGAGCGCCGGGAACAGCTCGCCCGAGCGCCAGCCGGCGTAGGCCCGGTCCACCGCGGTGCGCCGCTCGCTGCCGTCGGTGTAGCCGGCGGCATCGCCCCGCCCCCAGGTGGCGTTGCTCACCACGTTGAACTCGCCGTACAGCGAGGAGTCGGCGGCGCCGGCGAAGCGCTGCTCGCCGCTCAGGCCGTAGCGCAGGAAGCCCTCCTGCCAGCTAACCGAACCCGGCGCGATGGGCCCGCCCTGGTTGTAGCTCTCGTCGCTGTGGAACACGCCGAAAGCGCCCTGGACGTTGAGATTGACGGTCAGGCCGTCGGCGGAGTGCAGTTCGTAGGCCGACGCGCCGGCCGACGCCATGGCGATCGCCGCGGCCAGTAGCGAGCCGTGCAGGCCCTTGCCCATGATCATGCTTACCTCTGTTCTTGTTGTTGAAATGCCCAGCGTCGCTTGCACGGAAATCCCTCCCGGTCCCCAGGCATGGACCTCGAAGCACTTCGCTGCGGGTTCGCGTTATCCCTGCACGATGCCATTAACCCATGCTCGCGATACGCCAGCTTGCACCTCCCTGCCAGCAGACTTTGCTGAGCGTGCCAGGGCGCCCTGGCAAGAGTGGCCGTCGGCGGCGTGCCAGTGCAGGCGGTCGGTCTCGAAGCGGTGCTCGATCGTCCAGCCGTTGGCGAAGTTCAGGGTCAGGCGCCGGCCGGCCAGGTCGGCCAGGGCGGGGAGGATGAAGGCCTCGGGGGCGAAGCCCTCGGCCAGGGCGCCTACGGTGATCCAGTCGGAGTTGCTGCTCATGGGAGGTTGCCTCGGTGGGCGAAGGACGTCGCCATGCTGGCGGAGCGTTCGCCCGCGCGACATCAACCGGATGGTTGAGTCGCGCCTAGAGGAACAGCCGGGCGACCAGCTCGGTGCGGTTGCGTGCGCCGACCTTGCGGAACAGGTTGAGCAGATGGGTCTTCACCGTCGGCAGGCCGATGCCCAGTTGCCGCGCCAGCAGCTTGTTGCTGGCGCCGTCGCGCAGCAGCAGGGCGATCTGCCGCTCGCGGGCGGTGAGCTGGGGCGGTTCGTCCGCCGGCACGCCGGGCAGGGTCGCGGCGGCCATCTGCATCGGCGCGTGCATGCCCTGCAACAGGAAGTCGCCGTCGATGCGGTAGAACACGGCGCAGCGCGCCGGCACGGCCTGCATGAAGGCCTGCAGGCAGTGCTGGCCGAAGGTGCTGGGAGTCATGCTGTCCTCCCCGGCGGGCGGGAAACGGGCCGCCCGCGCGGACGGCCCGGGGCGGCTCAGACCACCGCGAGGTAGTGCTTGACGAAGGCCTCGCTGGTCACGTCCCACAGCACCGGGGTACCCTTCTCGACGAACCAGCTGTCGCCGGCCTTGTAGGTGGTGGTCTTGCCGCTGGCCTCGTCGGTCAGGGTCACCTCGCCGCTGACCACGGTGGCCTGCTCGTTGAACGGGTAGACCATGCGGAACTTGCTCCTGGTCACGCCGAAGTAGGCCGAGCTGACCGGGTCGGTCGGCGCGCCGAAGGTCATCTTGCCGAAGGCCTTGCCCTCGCCCTCGAGAATCTCCGAGCCGAGGTCGGCCACGGTGCCCCAGGCGTCCAGTTCGGCGATGGTGGTGCCTTGCTTGATCGGATACATCAGTCGGTCCTCACACAATGAATGGTTCAACTGTCAGCGGCGGCCGGTCCAGTAGCCGGAGGCCTGGTGCCAGCACTTGCCGCCGGTCAGCAGCAGGGAACGGAAGCGGTCCTTGCCGGGAATGGTCGGCCGGCGCACCGAACTGATCAGGTCGTAGCGCGCCGAGCCCTCGCTCATGCCCTCGGCCAGCACCTTGCAGACGATGTGGCTGGGGGTGACGCCGAAGCCCGAGTAGCCCTGCACGAAGAAGGCGTTGGGCCGCCCCGGCAGCGCGCCGATCTGCGGGAACAGGTTGGCGCTGCAGGCCATCGGCCCGCCCCAGGCCAGGTCGATCTTCACGTCCTTGAGGTAGGGGAAGATCTTCAGCATCAGGTTGCGGTTCCAGGCCTTGAGGTCGCTGGGGATATGTTCGACCAGCGGGGTGGCCGAGCCGAACAGCAGGCGGTTCTCGTTGGTCACCCGGTAGTAGTCGATCACCGGGCGGATGTCGCTGTAGGCGCCGCGGATCGGGCTGATGCGCTCGATCAGCTCGTCGGACAGCGGCTCGGTCATGATCTGGAAGGCGTAGGTGTTGATGGTGCTGCGGTGCAGCTCGGGCTCCAGCTGGTTGAGGAAGCTGTCGCAGGCCCACAGCAGCTTGCTGGCGCGCACCGAGCCCTTGGCGGTGCGCACCTCGATGCGCTCGCCGTAACGGACTTCCAGCACCGGGCTGTATTCGAAGATCTTCACGCCGTGCCCGGCCAGCGCCTGGGCCTCGCCGAGCAGCAGGTTGAGCGAGTGCACGTGGCCGCCGCCCATGTGCAGCAGGCCGCAGCTGTAGGCGTCGGAGCCGACCAGGCGCCTGACCTCGGCACCGGTGAGCAGGCCGATTTCCTGGTGCGGGGCGAGCTTCTTGAACTCGCCTTCCCAGGCGCGCAGGGTCTTCTCCTGGCGGGCGTTGAAGCCCATGTAGCCGTAGCCGTGGCGGAAGTCGGCGTCGATGCCGTACTTGTCGATGCGCGCCTTGATGATCTGCGCGCCCTGGTCGCTGATCTCGAAGATGCGGCGCAGGCCGTCCTCGCCGACGTCCGCCTTGATCGCCTCCAGATCGTGGCCGATGCCGGCCATCACCTGGCCGCCGTTGCGTCCGGAGCCGCCGAAGCCGATGTAGCGGCCTTCCAGCACGACGATGTTCCTGATGCCTTTTTCCGCCAGTTCGAGCGCGGTGTTGATGCCGGAGAAGCCGCCACCGATCACCACCACGTCCGCGTCGAGATCGGCCTCCAGCGACGGGAAGCTCAGGTCGTATTTCTTGGTCGCCGTGTAGTAGGTCGGCGTTTCGATGTTGATCATGGCGCATTACCAGGGGGCGTTGGGATTGCCGGCCCGGAGCGCTGGGATCGCGCATCCGGATTGCCGCCTCGTTTCGTGAACCTATTAGGCCCCCCGCCCACCCGGGCGTCTTGCCCGGCGCTGCCAGATTTCTTGCCCGAGACTGCCAGCGCGCCCGTCCGGCAAGCACAGTCAAGAAGCTCGGCAGGCAGGAGCAAGACGCGCCCGCCGGGCCTGGCCAATGATCGATACGACTTCGTTCGACCCCACCGTCTGCAGCGATGCAGCAACGCGGCCGACGGGCACGACCGGCGCCAGGCGCCGCCCCCTCACCCGGAACGAGATACGCACATGAACAAGAGCACCGCGAGTGCCTCAGACACTCTTCTCCCCGACGCAGCCGGCAGCCCGGCACTGAAACGCGGCCTCGGCTTCGCCACCATGATCGCCATCTGCATCGGCGTGGTGGTGGTGCAGGGCAGCATGGTCAGCGCCCTGCAGGGCATCGGCTTCGGCGGCGCCGGTTTCCTCGCCGCCGCCGTGGTCGCCTTCCTGCTCGCCCAGTGCAACGCGCTGAGCTTCGCCGAGCTGTCGCTGATGTTCCCGCGCGCCGGCGGCACCCTCGGCAGCTACACCGAGGCGGCGCTCGGCCCGTTCCCGGCGATAGTCGCGGTGTACGCCGGCTACGTGGTGGTGGCGATGTTCGGCCTGTCGGCCGAGCTGCTGCTGGTCGATGCGGTGATCGGCCAGCTGTTCCCGGGGATGGTGCCGGAGATGGTGGTGCCGCTGGGCATCCTCGGCGTGCTGACCCTGCTCAACATCCTCGGCACCGACGTGTTCGCCCGCCTGCAGAACGTCTTCACCTTCGCCATGGTCGCCGCCCTGCTCCTGGTCGGCCTGACCGCGGTCACCGGCAGCGCCAACCCGGCGCCGGCCGAACTCCCCGGCGCGGTGCAGTGGAGCTGGGACGGCATCCTCGACGGCAGCTTCCTCGGCCTGGTGGCGCTGGCCATGTGGCTGCTGGTCGGCGTCGAGTTCATCTGCCCGCTGATCGGGGAAGTGCGCAACCCCGAGCGCAACGTGCCGCGGGCGATGATGCTGTCGCTGTGCCTGATCTTCGCCATCTTCCTGCTGTTCTGCTGGGGCGCCAGCCGCTACCTGACGCTGGACACCCTGACCACCTCGCCGCTGCCCTACCTCGACTACGTCGACGCGGTGTTCGGCAAGGCCGGGCTGATCGTCGCCACCGTGATGGCGGTGACCGCCACCTGCAGCACGGTCAACACCGTGCTCGCCTCGGTGCCGCGCATGCTGCACGGCATGGCGCTCAACGGCCAGTCGTTCCCGCAGCTCAAGCGCCTGCACCCGCGCTTCAACACGCCGTGGGTGGCGATCCTGTTCATGGCCGCGATCATCGCCCTGCCCTTCCTGCTGCTGGGCATCGACTCGATCATCCCGCTGCTGATCGCCGCCTCGACCAGCTGGCTGCTGGCCTACATCATCGCCCACCTCGACGTGATCGTCCTGCGCCGCCGCCAGCCCGACCTGGCGCGGCCGTTCCGCACGCCGTTCTACCCGCTGCCGCAGCTGCTCGGCATCCTCGGCATGGGCTACGTGGCGCTGAACAACTCGCCGTCGCCGGAGATGACCCAGACCGTCTACAGCCTGACCGGCGTGGTGCTGCTGATCGTCAGCGTGATCGCCGCGCTGTGGGTCAAGCTGGTGATGAAGCGTGGCCTGTTCCAGCCGGAGATGCCCAGGGGCTGAGTCGCCACACCCCAGAAAGTGTTACCGAAGGGCGCCCGCGGGCGCCCTTCGCGTTTTCGCACGCTTCCGTGAAGACCTCGGCAACGGCTCTGGGACGCGGCTTTGCCCCATACCAAAGGATGATGACCGGGCGTTGGCACGAAAATGGCTAACATGTTAACAATGTTACCGCCAACCATCCCGAGTGGCGGCCACCGCCCACAGTCCCCATGAGGTGCAGCGTGAACGGCTTCCACAGCACATCAGCGACGTTCGACCACTGGCTGCAGGACCTGCACCGCGTGTGCGGCCACTTCGAGGCCAGCCCGCCCGGGCGCGGCGAGCGCTTCGTCGGCGAGATCGCCCGCCACGACCACGGCGGCCTGGAGCTGGCGCACATCCGCACCAACGCGGGGCGCATCGCCCGCCAGCAGTGCCGCAGCGACCGCGGCGACGACCGCCACTGCTTCCTGGTGGTCAACCGCAGCGGCCACTCCGAGGTGCGCCAGGACAACGGCCGCATCCAGCTGGCGCCCGGCGACATGGCGCTGTTCGACTCCACCCGCGCCAGCGAGATCACCAGCGGCGACCTGATCGATCACGTGTCCTTCCACCTGTCGCGCGAGACGCTGTGCCGCCACTTCGCGCCCAACCAGCGACTGTTCGGCAAGCTCGACCTGGGCTCGACCAGCGGCCGCCTGCTGGCCAGCCTGGCCGGACAGATCCTCGCCGACGACAGCGGGCAGACCGCCGCCGACGAGGGCAGCGCCCTCCAGGAAGCGCTGATCGCCCTGCTGCTGCCGACCCTGCGCGGCAGCACGCCGGCGCGCAGCGAGCTGGGCGAGACGCCGCACGCCGCGCTGCTGCGCGACCAGGCGCAGCGCCTGATCGGCCAGCTGCTGCAGGAGGCGCAGCTCTCCCCGCAGTACCTGGCCGAGCGCCTGCACATCTCCATCCGCCAGCTGTACCGGCTGTTCGAGGACCAGGGCGACAGCGTCTGCCGCTACATCCAGCGCCAGCGCCTGCAGCGCAGCGCCGAGGATCTCGGCAACCCGCAGCTGCGCCACGAGTCGATCACCCAGATCGCCTTCAAGTGGGGCTTCGCCGACTCGGCGCACTTCAGCCGCGCGTTCAAGAAGCAGTTCGAGCTGTCGCCCAAGGACTACCGGCTGCAGCGCCAGACCACGCACTGAGCGCCGGGCGGGAATAAAAAACGCCCGGCACAGGGCGGGTGCCGGGCGAACAGGAGCCCGCGGGGAGCCCCTTCAGGGAAAGCTCGTGGTCAGGCGCTCGCCCGCTCCTCGCGCAGGCGCGCCTGGCTGACCCGCACCAGCGCGCGCTCCAGGCGGCGCAGCATCTCGTCGATGTTGGCGTGGCTGACCGTCAGCGCCGGCGAGAAGCGCAGCACGTGCGGCTGCGGCGCGTTGAGCAGCAGGCCCTCGTCCAGCGCCGCGCGCACCACCGCCGGCGCCGCCAGGCGCTGCAGCGGCAGCCCCCAGAGCAGGCCCTGGCCGCGCAGCGGGCCGTGGCCATGGCGGCGCGCCAGCTGCGCCAGGCCGTCGCGCAGGTGCTCGCCCAGCTCGCGCACCTGCTCGAGGAAGCCCGGCTCCAGCAGGGTCTTCAGCACCGCCAGGCCGGCGGCCAGCATCAGCGCGTTGCCGTGGTGGGTGCCGCCCTGCTCGCCCGGCTCCAGGCAGCAGGCGTTGCCGCGCGCCAGCACGGCGGCCAGCGGCACGCCGCCCCCCAGGCCCTTGCCGAGGGTGACGATGTCGGCGCGCACGCCGTACAGCTCCTCGGCGAGCAGCGAACCGCAGCGGCCCATGCCAGTCTGCACCTCGTCGAGGATCAGCAGCACGCCGCGCGCGCGGCACAGGCGCTCGGCGCCCTGCAGGTAGTCGAGGGTCGCCGGTATCACCCCGGCCTCGCCCTGCACCGGCTCCAGCATCACCGCAACGGTATGCGCATCGATCGCCTGGGCCAGCGCCTCCAGATCGTTGTAGGGCACCTTCTCGAAGCCCGGCAGCTTGGGCTCGAACAGTTGCTGGAAGGCCGGCTTGCCGGAGGCGGACATGGCGCCGAGGGTACGGCCGTGGAAGCTGTGCCGGGCGGTGACTATGGTGAAGGCGCCGTCGCGGTGGCGCTGGCCCCACTTGCGCGCCAGCTTGATCGCCCCCTCGCAGGCCTCGGCGCCGCTGCCCACGAAGTAGGCCTGGTCGCTGCCGGTGGCCTCGCACAGGCGGCCGGCCAGCTTGAGCAGGCCGGGATGCTGGAAGGCCGAACCGCTGTTGAGCAGCCGCTCGGCCTGGCGCTTGAGCGCCTCGACCACCACGCTCGGGCTGTGGCCGAGGCTGTTGGCCGCCCAGCCCTGGGTGAAGTCGAGGTAGGCGCGGCCCTCGCGGTCCCACAGCCAGGAACCCTGGCCGCGCACAAAGACCTGCTCGGGGCGCGCCACGCTGGGCATCAGGCGCAGGCTGGCGAGGGCATCGTCACGCATGGTCGGCGCCCTCGGCGGCTGGCTGCGCGCTGGCGCGGCCGTACAGGCGCGGCTGCCAGTCCTCCAGCTCGCCGCTGGCCAGGCGCCGCGCGGCGATCCGCCGCCACTCGCTGCCCAGCGCGTCGCAGGCCAGCATCTGGCGCAGGGCGCTGCGCTGCAGCGGTTCGTGGACGAACCAGGCGAGCAGCCGCGCCACGCTGAGTTCCGGGTAGTGGCGCTGCACCAGCTGCAGCGGCGCCCGAGTGTCGACCAGGCCGGGGCGCCGCACCCGATAGAACCAGCCGCAGCGACCGCTGTCCTGCAGCAGCGCCGGCAGCTCGGCCAGGTTCCAGCGCTGCGCCAGGCGGTAGTCGGGCAGGCACGGCTGGCTGACCTCCAGCAGCGCCTCGCCCCAGCGCACCAGGTCGCCGATGCAGATCTCGGCCTCGCCGACGCCGAAGGTGGATAAGTTTTCGCCGCAGGCCGCCGGGCGCCACTTGTGCAGCGGGAAGCGCTTGCGCCAGTGGCGGTAGTGCTCGGCCGGGTAGTGCAGCAGGGCGCAATCGGCCGCGCCGGGGTGGCGGCGGCGCGCCAGCTCGTCGCCCGGCAGGCCGTCGCCGGCCAGCCAGCATTCGCCGTCCAGCCGGCGCACCTCGGTGCTGCTGGAAGCCTCTTCGACTTTGCCTATGAAAACTTCCCGAATCCGCAGGCTGTGCATGGTCCTGCAATCCCCTGTTGGCGCTTGATGGACGCTAGACTAGGGCTCGGCCGGCCTGCGGGCCATTTCGATTTGCCAGCATTTGAAATAGGTTTTCCTTATGGATTTCCGCCAGCTTCGCTACTTCGTCGCGGTCTACGAGGAGGGCCATGTCGGCCGCGCCGCCGAGCGCCTGAGCATCTCCCAGCCGGCGCTGTCGCAGCAGATCCGCCAGCTGGAGGGTGAGCTGGAGGTGGCGCTGTTCCAGCGCGGCGGCAAGCGCCTGCTGCCGGCGCCGGCGGCACACACCCTCTACCACCACGCGCTGCCGCTGCTCGACGGCCTGGAGCGCTGCCGCGAGGCCATGCGCGCGTTCCGCTGCCAGGCGCCGCGCAGCCTGGCCATCGGCGTGCTGCAGACGGTCAATGCCAGCCTGGTGCCGCTGCTGCTGGAGCGCCTGCGCGCCCTGCAGCCGCAGCTGGTGGTGCAGATCTACGAGCTGTCGGGGATCGACATCGAGCGGCGCCTGCTCACCGGCAGCCTGGACGTCGGCATCGGCTTCCTGCCGCCGCGCCAGCCGGGGCTGCACAGCCTGCTGCTGTACGAGGACGAGCTGCAGCTGGTGATCGCCGCCGACCATCCGCTGCGCGAGTTCCGCAAGGTGTCGCTGGCCCAGGCCGCCGAGCTGCCGATGCTGCTGCTCGGCGAGGAATTCCGCATCCGCCAGATCTGGCAGGAGCAGCTCAGCGCGATCGGCCGCCGGCCGCGGGTGCAGGCCGAGCTGAACCAGATGGGAGGCATCCTCGACAGCCTGGCGCACACCCAGCTGGCCTCGGTGCTGCCCGGCCGCGCGCGCCAGGTGCAGGGCCACGCGCAGCTGCTGTGGAAGCCGCTCAGCGAGCCGCGTATCCCGCTGCAGGTGGGCCTGGTGTATCGCGACGCGCAGCGTCAGCAGGCGACCCTGGAGCTGCTGCGCTCGGTGCTCGAAGGCGGGATCTGAGACGCCCTGTGGCCGGTCCGCGCGAGCGCAGCAGCGGGCGGAAAAATCGCGGGCAAAAGAAAACCCCGCCGAAGCGGGGTTCTTGCAGACCGTGTCCTGACATCCGTGATCGCCCCACCATCCTGATGGGATCCCTGTAATCCATGTTCTGATTCGCGCTTCCTGCGCCAAGTCCAGATGTGCTTAGGTTAGTTGCCGGGCCGGGGAGTTCCTAGGGCGGTTAGCCCCCACCTTGTGTAAGCCTATGCTTACGCATGGCCAGCATCGACCGGCGCAGCAGCCGGGCGATGCTCAATGGCCGAGTTCGAATTCCTCCTCGCCCATCGCCATCAGGCTGCCGGCGCCGGCCTGGATGCAGGCCACATGGGTGCGGGTGCGCGGCAGGATGCGCTGGAAGTAGAAGCGCGCGGTGTGCAGCTTGGCGCGGTAGAAGGCGGCCTCGTCCGTGCCGGCGGCCAGCTTCTCCTGCGCCACGCGCGCCATGTCGGCCCAGAAGTACGCCAGGCAGGCGTAGCCGGAGTACATCAGGTAGTCCACCGCGGCGGCGCCGACCTCCTCGCGGTCCTGCACGGCCTTCATGCCGATCTGCAGGGTCAGCTCGCCCCACTCCCGATTGAGCTGGGCCAGCGGGGCGACGAACTCGGCCAGCGCCGCGTCGCCCTCGTGGGCCTTGCAGAACTTGTGGACGACCCTGGTGAAGGCCTTGAGCGTCTCGCCCTGGGTCAGCAGCACCTTGCGCCCCAGCAGGTCGAGGGCCTGGATGCCGGTGGTGCCCTCGTACATCAGCGCGATGCGGCTGTCGCGGGCGTTCTGCTCCATGCCCCACTCGGCGATGTAGCCGTGGCCGCCGAACACCTGCATGCCGAGGCTGGCGCTCTCGAAGCCGGTCTCGGTGGCGAAGGCCTTGGCGATCGGGGTGACGAAGGCCAGCAGGGTGTCCGCCTCCTTGCGCGCCACCTCGTCGCTGCTGTAGCGCACCACGTCGACCAGCCTGGCGGCGTAGTAGATCAGCGCGCGGTTGCCCTCGGCGAAGGCCCTGATGGTCAGCAGCATGCGCCGCACGTCGGGGTGGACGATGATCGGGTCGGCCGGCTTGTCGGGCGCCTTGGCCCCGCTGAGGGCGCGCATCTGCAGGCGCTCGCGGGCGTATTTCACCGCACCCTGGAAGGCCACCTCGGCGTGCGCCAGGCCCTGCAGGGCGGTGCCGATGCGCGCGGTGTTCATGAAGGTGAACATGCACTTGAGGCCCTCGTTGGCCGGGCCGATCAGCCAGCCGGTGGCGCCGTCGAAGTTCATCACGCAGGTGGCGTTGCCGTGGATGCCCATCTTGTGTTCCAGCGAGCCGCAGGACAGCGCGTTGCGCGGGCCGATTCCGCCATCCGCCGCGGGCAGGAACTTGGGCACGATGAACAGCGAGATGCCCTTGGTGCCGGCCGGGGCGTCGGGCAGGCGGGCGAGGACGATGTGCACGATGTTGTCGGCCAGGTCGTGCTCGCCGGCGGAGATGAAGATCTTGGTGCCGCTGATCTTGTAGGAACCGTCGGCCTGCGGCTCGGCGCGGGTGCGCAACAGGCCGAGGTCGGAGCCGCAGTGCGGCTCGGTCAGGCACATGGTGCCGGTCCACTCGCCGCTCACCAGCCTGGGCAGATAGGCCGCCTTCTGCTCTTCCGTGCCGTGCGCCGACAGGGTGTTCATCGCGCCGTGGGCCAGCCCCGGGTACATGCCCCAGGCCCAGTTGGCCTCGCCGACCAGCTCGCTGACCACCAGGCCCAGCGACTCGGGCAGGCCCTGGCCGCCGTGCTCCGGCTCGTGGGCCAGGCTCGGCATGCCCAGCTCGACATACTGGCGGTAGGCCTCCCTGAAGCCGCTCGGGGTCTTCACCCCCTCCGCCGTCCAGGTGCAGCCCTCGAGGTCGCCGACCCGGTTGAGCGGCGCCAGCACCTCCTCGCAGAACTGCGCGGTCTGCTCGAGGATGGCGTCGACCACGTCGGGGGTGGCGTCCTGGCAGGCGGGCAGGCTCTGGTAGTGCTGCGGGTAGCCGAGCAGCTCGTCGCGGACGAAGCGCAGGTCGCGCAGGGGGGCCTTGTAGTCGGGCATGGTGATCGTCCTCTGAAACCGTCTGTCGTTGCTCGACAGTATGGCCGATCGCCCCGCTCGGCAAGCCGTTCGGCGCCGGCGGCCGCTCCGGCCGCGGCGGGCACCTATGCTTTCCGGGCGGCACGGCGCGGGGGAGGCACACCCATGGTCGCGGACCGGGCGCCTCGCGGGGGCGCCGACAAACGGTGGCTGGCGCTGCTGGTCGCCCTGCTGTTCGCCTCGCTGGCGGCGGCGCAGGATGCCGCCAGCCTGCAGGCGCGCCATGCCGCCCTGCGCGAGCAGCTGGACAGCAACCCGTACCGGCGCCCGCTGCACATCGCCTCGCAGGTCGGCGACGGCACCCTGCAGGGCGACGTCCACGCCCGCTTCGGGCAGCCCTTCGCCGTGCTCGGCGCGGCGCTGCAGGACGTCGGCCACTGGTGCGACATCCTCATCCTGCATCCCAACGTCAAGGGCTGCCGGGTGCGGCCCGGCGATCGGCTCGAACTCAACCTCGGACGCAAGTTCGAGCAGCCGCTGGACGACACCCAGCCGTTCGCCTTCCGCTTCCGCGTGCTGAGCGCGCGTCCCGACTACCTGGCGCTGGCGCTGGACGCCGACAGCGGACCGCTGGGCACCAGCGGCCACCGCATGCGCGTGGAGCTGGCGCCCCTCGACGCGCAGCGCAGCTTCCTGCACCTGTCCTATGCCCACGCCTACGGCCTGCGCGCGCGTCTGGCCATGCAGGGCTACCTGATGACCCTCGGCCGCGACAAGCTGGGCTTCAGCGTCGTCGGCCGCGACGAGCGCGGCCAGCCGATCCACGTCGACGGCCTGCGCGGCGCGGTCGAGCGCAACGTGATGCGCTACTACCTGGCCATCGAGGCCTACCTCGACGCCCTGGCGGCGCCGCCGGCCGTGCAGGCCGAACGGCGCCTGCAGCTGTGGCACGCCGGGGTCAGCCGCTACCCGCGCCAGCTGCAGGAGCCCGCACTGGACGACTACCTGCAGATGAAGCGCCGCGAGATCCAGCGCCAGCAGGTGCCGGCGCGCTGAGGACTCAGAGCCGCAGCGGCGCCAGGTCGAGATGCGCGGCGACCGCCGCCGGCGATGCCTCGGCCAGACGCGGCACGCGGCCCAGGCAGGGTGCCGGCAGGCGCTCGGCCAGGGTGGCGAGGTTCTCGTCGAGCCGCGAGGTGGCCGGATCGACCAGGTTGGCCACCCAGCCGGCCAGGTTCAGGCCGTCGCGGGCGATCGCCTCGGCCGTCAGCACGGCGTGGTTGATGCAGCCCAGGCGCACGCCGACCACCAGAATCACCGGCAGCCGCAGGGCCACGGCCAGATCGGACAGGCTCTCGCGACCGGCCAGCGGCACCCGCCAGCCGCCGGCGCCCTCGACCAGGGCGAAGTCGGCGCTGCGCGCCAGCACCTGGCGCACCGGCGGCAGCAGCGCGTCGACAGTCAGCTCGACACCCACCTCGCGCGCCGCCAGGTGCGGGGCGATGGCCGGCTCGAAGGCGAACGGATTGACCTCGGCGTAGTCCAGCGCCAGCGAGCACTCGCCGAGCAGCGCCAGCGCGTCGCCGTTGCGCAGCCCCTGCGGGGTGCGCTCGCAGCCGGAGGCCACCGGCTTGGCCGCCGCGGTGGACAGCCCGCGCGAGCGGGCAGCGTGCAGCAGGCCGGCGGCGATGGTGGTCTTGCCGATCTCGGTGTCGGTGCCGGCGATGAAGAAGGCAGCGGTCATGGGGCGATTGTCCTCGGTAGTGATCGTGCCCACGCTCCTGCGTGGGCACGCAGCCAGGGACGCTCCCGCGTCCCGGACGCAGGAGCGTCCGTAGAGTCTGGCTCCCACGCAGGAGCGTGGGAGCCATCATGCATCAGCTCAGGGCTTGCGCAGCACCCCGTACAACACCTGCCAACTGGCCGGCAGGCCGTGGTCGTCGCGGAAGCGCTCGTAAGCCTCGACCAGTGCGCGCACCCGCGCGCGGCCGGTGAGGCCGCCGGGGCGGCCGGGGTTGAGGTTGTGGGCGCCGAGGGCCTTGAGCTCGTGGGTCAGCTGGCGCAGGTCGGCGTAGTGCAGCACCCGCCGCTCCGTCGCCAACTCGACCACTTCAAGACCGCTGGCGGCGCACAGCGCCCGGTAGTCCTCGAAGCGGCGGAAGCGGTTGACGTGGACGAAGCCGTCCACCGCCTGCCAGCTGCCCTGCAGTTCCTGCAGGGTGCCGACGCACAGGCTGCTGAAGGCGAATACCCCGCCCGGCGCCAGCACGCGGCGCGCCTCAGCCAGCACGGCGGCGAAGTCCGCGCACCACTGCAGGGCCAGGCTGGAGAAGATCATCTGCTGGCTGGCGGAGGCCAGCGGCAGGCGCTCGGCGTCGCCGCAGACGAAGCGGCTGGCGCCGCCCAGCGGGCGGGCGTGGCGCAGCATGCCCTCGGCGATGTCAACCGCGGTGCCGCTGGCCTGCGGAAAACGCGCGGCCAGCGCGCGACTGAAATGGCCGGTGCCGCTGCCCAGGTCGACCCAACGCGCGGGCTGGCAATCGGCCGGCAGGCGCGCCAGCAGCTCGGCGCCGACCGCACGCTGCAGCTCGGCGACGCTGTCGTAGCTGGCCGCGGCGCGCGAGAAGGAGGCGGCGACCTGGCGCTTGTCGGGCAGGGCGGCGTCAGTCATCGCCGGCCTCGCGGACGAACTCGGCGAGCAGCGCGGCCAGCGCCTGCGGCTGCTCGAGGACGCAGGCGTGGCCACTGCCCTCCAGCAGGTCGACCTCGCCGGCCGGCAGCAGCGCCAGCAGGGCCGCGGCCGCCTCGGCCGGCACCAGGGCGTCGGCCTCGGCCAGCAGGTGCAGTTGCGGGCCGGCGAAACTCGCCAGCGCCGCGCGGTTGTCCAGCGCGGCCAGCACGTCGAGGCCGGCGAGCAGTTGCGCCAGCTCCTGCGCCGGCAGGCCCTGCTGCAGCTGGCGACCCAGCGCGCGGGCCTCCGCGCCGCCCTGGGCGCAGAGCATGGCGAAGCGCCTGAGGGTGGCGGCGGCATCGGTCGCGCAGCCGGCGCGGAAGGCGGCGAAGGTATCCGCGGCCATGGCGCCCGGCCAGTCGGCGCGGGCGACGAAGCAGGCGTTGCTGGCCAGGGTCAGCAGGCCCTTGCAGCGCGCGCCGCGCCGTGCGGCCAGCGCGCCGGCGAGCATGCCGCCCAGCGACCAGCCGCCCAGCCAGCAATCGGCGCTCAGGCGCGCGTCCAGCTCGGCCAGCCAAATCTCGGGATCGGCGGACTCAAGCGCCGGCAGCTCGGCCAGCTCGGTCGGCAGGCCCTGTTCGTTGAGGGCGGCCACCAGCGGTTGCAGCGCGGCCGGGCCGAGGCCCCAGCCGGGCAGCAGGATCAGTCGGGTCATGGCGTTCATTCCTCCAGCGGCGGCAGCAGCGCCTGACATTCGCCCAGCGCTTCGAGCAGGCGCTCGAGCTGCGCGAAGCTGTGCGCGGCGGACAGGGTCACCCGCAGCCGCGCGGTGCCGGCCGGCACGGTGGGCGGGCGGATGGCGCCGACCATCAGGCCGCGCTCGCGCAGCAGGCGGGAGAATTCCACGGCACGGGCGCTGTCGCCGATCAGCAGCGGCTGGATCGGCGTCGGGCTGTCCATCAGGGTCAGGCCCAGCTCGGCGGCGCCGGCGCGGAAGCGGGCGATCAGCGCATTCAGGTGTTCGCGGCGCCAGCCCTCGGTGCGCAGCAGTTCGAGGCTTTTCAGCGTGGCGCAGGCCACCGCCGGCGGCTGGCTGGTGGTGTAGATGTACGGGCGGGCGAACTGGATCAGCGTCTCGATCAGCTCCGCGCTGCCGGCGACGAAGGCGCCGGCGGTGCCGAAGGCCTTGCCGAGGGTGCCGACCAGCACCGGCACGTCTTCCAGGCCCAGGCCGAAGTGCTCGACGATGCCGCCGCCGCTGGCGCCCAGCGGGCCGAAGCCGTGGGCGTCGTCGACCATCAGCCAGGCGCCCTTCTGCTTCGCCGCGGCGCACAGCGCCGGCAGGTCGGCCAGATCGCCGTCCATGCTGAACACGCCGTCGGTCACCACCAGGCTGTTGCCGCTCGCCTTGGCGAGGCGGCTGGCCAGGCTGGCGGCATCGTTGTGCAGGTAGCGCGAGAAGCGCGCGCCGGAGAGCAGGCCGGCGTCGAGCAGCGAGGCGTGGTTGAGGCGATCCTCCAGCACGCTGTCGCCCTGGCCGACCAGCGCGGTGACCGCGGCCAGGTTGGCCATGTAGCCGGTGGAGAACAGCAGCGCGCGCGGCCGGCCGGTGAACTCGGCCAGCGCCTCTTCGAGTTCATGGTGCGGCTGGCTGTGGCCGATCACCAGGTGCGAGGCGCCGCCGCCGACGCCCCACTTTTCCGCACCCTGCTGCAGCACGCGGATCACCTCGGGGTGATTGGCCAGGCCGAGGTAGTCGTTGGAGCAGAAGGCCAGCAGCTTCTGGCCGTCGACCACCACCTCCGGGCCCTGCGGGCTTTCGAGCAGCGGGCGCTGGCGGAACAGGTTGTCGGCGCGGCGGGCGGCGAGACGGGCGGCGAGGTCGAAGGGCACGGCGTGGCTCCAGGCGACAAACGGCATGCAGGGGCGAATTCATTCGCCCAGGGCGCGCCCAGGCGAATGAATTCGCCCCTACAGAATCAGACGGAAGCGGCGGCGTCGGTGAACAGCTGCGAATTGCGCTGCTCGACCAGCGCCTGCTCGATGGCGGCCTGGTGCACCTCGTCGGCGTGCTCCTCGCGGGCCTCGGGCTTGATGCCCAGGCGCTGGAACAGGCGCATGTCGCGCTCGGCCTCGGGGTTGCCGGTGGTCAGCAGCTTCTCGCCGTAGAAGATCGAGTTGGCGCCGGCGAGGAAGGCCAGGGCCTGCATCTGCTCGTTCATCTGCTCGCGACCGGCGGACAGGCGCACGTGCGACTGCGGCATAAGGATGCGCGCCACCGCCAGGGTGCGGATGAAGTCGAACGGATCGACGTCCTCGGCCTCGGCCAGCGGGGTGCCCTTGACCTTGACCAGCATGTTGATCGGCACCGACTCCGGGTGCTCCGGCAGGTTGGCCAACTGGATCAGCAGGCCCAGGCGGTCGTCCAGCGACTCGCCCATGCCGAGGATGCCGCCGGAGCAGATCTTCATGCCTGCCTCGCGCACGTAGCCGAGGGTCTGCAGGCGCTCGGCGTAGGTCCGGGTGGTGATGATGTTGCCGTAGAACTCCGGCGAGGTGTCGAGGTTGTGGTTGTAGTAGTCGAGGCCGGCGTCGGCCAGGGCCATGGTCTGCTCCTGGTCGAGGGTGCCGAGGGTCATGCAGGTCTCAAGGCCCATGGCCTTGACGCCCTTGACCATCTCCAGCACGTAGGGCATGTCCTTGGCGCTCGGGTGCTTCCAGGCGGCGCCCATGCAGAAACGGGTCGAGCCGATGGCCTTGGCCTCGGCGGCGGCCTGCAGCACCTTCTGCACCTCCATCAGCTTTTCCTTGTCCAGGCCGGTGTTGTAGTGGCCGGACTGCGGGCAGTACTTGCAGTCTTCCGGGCAGGCGCCGGTCTTGATCGACAGCAGGGTCGACACCTGCACCTCGTTGGCGTTGAAGTGCTGGCGGTGCACGCCCTGGGCCTGGAAGATCAGGTCGTTGAACGGCTGGGTGAACAGGGCGCGGACCTCGTCGAGGGTCCAGTCGTGGCGCAGGGAAGCGTTGGCACTCATCGGGCGGTGTTCCTTGTTATGGGGACAGCACACCCCTGCTAGAGTGGCGGGGCGGCACGGATGCCGCATCTTCTCCGGGCAGCGGAGAGGCTGTCAACCGCAGGGAAAGGCATGGTTTACATCTGGACGAAATTCATACAGCGCTTGCAGAGCCACGCTGCCGCCCTGCGCCGCCCCGGCGCCTGCCTGCTCTGCGATGGCCCCGCCGACACCGCCCACGCCCTGTGCAGCGCCTGCCAGGACGAGCTGCCCTGGCTGGGGCCGCAGTGCAGCGTCTGCGCCCTGCCGCTGCCGGCGGCGGGCCTGACCTGCGCCGCCTGCCTGCGGCGTCCACCGAGCTTCGCGCGGGTCGAGGCGCCGTGGCGCTACGCCTTCCCGGTCGACGCGCTGGTCACCCGCTTCAAGCACCAGAGCGCCTGGCCCTTCGGTCGCCTGCTCGGCGCGCTGCTCGCCGAGCACCTGCGCCACGCCCATCTGGAAGGCCTGCCGCGCCCCGAACTGCTGCTGCCGGTGCCGCTGGCCCGCGCGCGCCTGCGCCGGCGCGGCTTCAACCAGGCGGCGCTGCTGGCGCGCTGGCTGGGCGAGGCCCTGCGCATCGAGGTGCGCGAGGATCTCGTGCTGCGCCCGCAGGACACCGCGGCCCAGCAGGGTCTGGACGCCGCGGCGCGCCGGCGCAACCTGCGCGGCGCCTTCGCCCTGGTCGATGCGCAGGCCCTCGCCGGCCGCCATGTCGCCCTGGTCGACGACGTGCTGACCACCGGCGCCACCGCCGAGGCGCTGGCGCGCCTGCTGCGCCGGGCCGGCGCGGCGCGGGTCGACGTCTACTGCCTGGCGCGCACCCCGGCGCCGGACTGACGGGCTACGCTGTGTGCAGAGGGAACGCATCAACCACATCAGGTCGGGGGAACAAAAGCCATGAGCATCGCCCACTGCCGCGAGTGTCACCGGGAAGTCGAGCGCCACGCCCGCCGCTGCCCGCACTGCAACGCGGAGATCCCCGGCGAGGGCAAGCTGCTGCTGCTCGCCAAGTACTGCCTGTTCTTCGTGATCCTCGGCGCTCTCATGTACGCCCTGTTCAACTTCATCGGCGGTTGACGCGACCGGCAGGGGGTACACTGCGGGCTCACCGACTGGAGCCCGCCATGAGCCACCCCTTCTCCGCCCTCACCCCCGACCTGGTGCTGGACGCCGTGGAAAGCCTCGGCTTTCTCAGCGACGCCCGCGTGCTGGCGCTGAACAGCTACGAGAACCGCGTCTACCAGGTCGGCATCGAGGGCGAGGTGCCGCTGATCGCCAAGTTCTACCGCCCCGGGCGCTGGAGCGATGCGGCGATCCGCGAGGAGCACGCCTTCAGTTTCGAGCTGGAAGCCCACGAGGTGCCGGTGGTGGCGCCGCTGCTGGTCGGCGGCGACAGCCTGTTCGAGCACGCCGGTTTCCGCTTCGCCCTGTTCCCGCGCCGCGGCGGCCATGCCCCGGAGCCGGGCGATCTTGACCAGTTGTACCGCTTCGGCCAGTTGCTCGGCCGCCTGCACGCCATCGGCGCCAGCCGGCCGTTCCAGCATCGCGAGGCGCTGACGGTGGCCAACTTCGGCCACGAGTCGCTGGCCACCCTGCTCGACGGCAACTTCATCCCGCGCAGCCTGCTGCCGGCCTACGAGTCGGTGGCGCGCGACCTGCTGGCGCGCCTGGATGCGCTGTTCGCCGCCACGCCCTACCAGGCGATCCGCCTGCACGGCGACTGCCACCCCGGCAACCTGCTGTACCGCGACGAGCGCTTCCACATCGTCGACCTCGACGACTGCCGCATGGGCCCGGCGGTGCAGGACCTGTGGATGCTGCTGGCCGGCGAGCGCCAGGAGCGCCTGCGCCAGATCAGCGAGCTGATCGACGGCTACCAGGAGTTCCACGACTTCGCCCCGCGCGAGCTGGCGCTGATCGAGGGCCTGCGCAGCCTGCGCCTGATCCACTACAGCGCCTGGCTGGCGCGGCGCTGGGACGACCCGGCGTTTCCCATGAGCTTTTCCTGGTTCGGCAGCGAGCGCTACTGGGGCGAGCAGGTGCTGACCCTGCGCGAGCAACTGGCGGCGCTCGACGAGGAACCGCTGCGCCTGTACTGAACTGTCAGGAAAAGCTGACGGCGGCGTGCCGGGCGGCCCGTGCCGGCACCGCGCCGCCACAGACAGCCACCCGGCCAGGCCCTAGAATGGTGCACTCATTTACTTAGCTTCCTAATAATTGGAGCCGCCATGAGCACCGCCACCCCGCGCCGGGGGCTTGTCCTGGGCCTCACCGCCTACCTCATCTGGGGCCTGTTCCCGCTGTACTTCAAGGCCATCGAGCAGATCCCCGCCCTCGAGATCATCGTCCACCGCGTGCTCTGGTCGGCGCTGTGCGGCAGCCTGCTGCTGCTGGCCTGGAAGCATCCGGGCTGGTGGCGCGAGCTGCGCGACAACCCGCGCCGCCTCGCCATCCTCGCCGCCAGCGGCGCGCTGATCGCCACCAACTGGCTGACCTACGTGTGGGCGGTGAACAACGGCCACATGGTCGAGGCCAGCCTCGGCTACTACATCAATCCGCTGCTCAACGTGCTGCTGGCCATGCTGCTGCTCGGCGAGCGCCTGCGCCCGCTGCAGTGGCTGGCGGTGCTGCTCGCCGCCGCCGGGGTGGCCCAGCAGGTCTGGCAGCTCGGCAGCCTGCCGTGGATCTCCCTGCTGCTGGCGCTGTCGTTCGCCTTCTACGGCCTGATCCGCAAGCAGGCGCCGGTGGCGGCGCTGCCCGGCCTGGTGGTGGAAACCTGGCTGATGCTGCCGGCGGCGCTCGGCTGGCTGCTGCTGCATCCGGCCGCGCAGAGCGCCCAGCCCGGCTTCTGGAGCGGCAGCGACGCCCTGTGGCTGGCCGCCGCCGGGCCGGTGACGCTGATCCCGCTGGTCTGCTTCAACGCCGCCGCACGGCACATGTCCTACGCCAGCCTCGGCTTCCTGCAGTACCTGGCGCCGACCCTGGTGCTGCTGCAGGCGGTGCTGCTGTTCGGCGAGCCGCTGCAGGGCCCGCAGCTGCTGGCCTTCGCCTGCATCTGGCTGGGCCTCGCCGTGTTCAGCCTCGACAGCCTGCGCGGGCTGCGCCGCGCCGCCAGTCCCGCCTGATCGTTTTTCGATCAACACCCTGCAGGCCGCGCCAGCCGCGGCCTGCAGCGGACTGCCCCGAGGTTGTCCACAGGGTGGTTCACCTCCACTGTGCACAAGCGCCAGCGACCGGGCTGTGCAGAAAATCGCCAGACCCCCTGCGCAGCCCGCGGCTGGCGCGGCCTGGCGATCCATCCCGAGCTTATCCACAGGCTGATCCCCCGCCGCTGTGGAAAACCCCGTGCCGACGTGCCCGCCGGGCGCTGATCAAGATTCGACCAATCGCCTGCAGGCCACGCCAGCCGTGGCCTGCAGCCAGCTGCGCGCAGCTTGTCCACACCCTGATCCACCTCCTGTGTGGACAACAATGGCCTGTGCACAGGGCCGCGAAAGCGGCTTTTCCACAGCTTGTGGAAAAAATCCTGCTCAAAAAACAGCCAGATGCCGCCAGACCCCGCCGGCACTGGGCTGCAGCCAGCGCTCCAGAGGTTGTCCACAGGCGCATCCACGTCCGCCGTGCATAACCCCGGCGGCGCTGATCAAGAATCGATCGATCGCCTGCAGGCCGCGCCATGCCTGGCCTGCAGCACTGTGCCCCATGCTTGTCCACAGCCCCATCCACGCCAAACGGGGACAAGCGCCGGGCACCACCGGCCACAGCCCCGCAGGCGCTGTGGACAACCACCCCGCATCGGCCTTGGGTCGCGGTTTTCCACGACTTTTGTCGAAGTGCGCCCTGCCCTTCATACATTTCTCATCCGGCTTCATGTAGTATCCAGCGACCGAGCACTACATGAACGGCGTGGCCGCAGTCCCAGGCGGCTGCCAAGCAGAGTGAGGCAAGCAATGACTGAACGCGTGCAAGTCGGTGGCCTGCAGGTCGCCAAAGCCCTTTACGACTTCGTCACCAACGAAGCCATTCCCGGTACCGGCGTCAGCGCCGACCAGTTCTGGGCTGGCGCCGACAGCGTGATCCACGACCTGGCGCCGAAGAACCGCGCCCTGCTGGCCAAGCGTGACGAGCTGCAGGCCAAGATCGACGCCTGGCACCAGGAGCGCGCCGGCCAGGGCCACGACGCCGTGGCCTACAAGGCCTTCCTGCAGGAAATCGGCTACCTGCTGCCGGAAGCCGAAGACTTCCAGGCCACCACCGAGAACGTCGACGACGAGATCGCCCGCATGGCCGGCCCGCAGCTGGTAGTGCCGGTGATGAACGCGCGCTTCGCCCTGAACGCCGCCAACGCCCGCTGGGGCTCGCTGTACGACGCCCTGTACGGCACCGACGCCATCCCGGAAACCGACGGCGCCGAGAAGACTGCCGGCTACAACCCGCTGCGCGGCGCCAAGGTCATCGCCTTCGCCCGCGCCTTCCTCGACGAGGCCGCGCCGCTGGAAGGCGCCTCCCACGTCGACGCCACCGGCTACGCCATCGACGGCGGCAAGCTGGTCGTCAGCTTGGCCAACGGCAGCACCGGCCTGCAGAACCCGGCCCAGCTGATCGGCTTCCAGGGCGAAGCCGCGGCGCCCAAGGCCGTGCTGCTGAAGAACAACGGCATCCACTTCGAGATCCAGATCGACCGCAACAGCCAGATCGGCAAGACCGACGCGGCGGGCGTGAAGGACGTGCTGATGGAAGCCGCGCTGACCACCATCATGGACTGCGAGGACTCGGTCGCCGCGGTCGATGCCGAAGACAAGGTCATCGCCTACAAGAACTGGCTGGGCCTGATGAAGGGCGACCTGGCCGAGGAAGTGGCCAAGGGCGGCACCACCTTCACCCGCACCATGAACCCGGACCGCGTCTACACCGCGGCCAATGGCGGCGAGCTGACCCTGCACGGTCGTTCCCTGCTGTTCGTGCGCAACGTCGGTCACCTGATGACCAACGACGCGATCCTCGACAAGGACGGCAACGAGGTGCCGGAAGGCATCATGGACGGCCTGGTCACCAGCCTGATCGCCATCCACAACCTCAGCGGCAACACCAGCCGCAAGAACAGCCGCACCGGCAGCGTGTACATCGTCAAGCCGAAGATGCACGGCCCGGAAGAAGCCGCCTTCACCAACGAGCTGTTCGGCCGCATCGAGGACGTCCTCGGCCTGGCGCGCAACACCCTCAAGGTCGGCATCATGGACGAGGAGCGCCGCACCACCGTCAACCTCAAGGCGTGCATCAAGGCCGCCCGCGAGCGCGTGGTGTTCATCAACACCGGCTTCCTCGACCGCACCGGTGACGAGCTGCACACCTCCATGGAGGCCGGCGCCTTCATCCGCAAGGGCGACATCAAGAACGCCGCCTGGATCAAGGCCTACGAGAACTGGAACGTCGACATCGGCCTGGCCACCGGCCTGTCCGGTCGCGCGCAGATCGGCAAGGGCATGTGGGCCATGCCCGACCTGATGGCCGGCATGCTCGAGCAGAAGATCGTCCACCCGATGGCCGGCGCCAACACCGCCTGGGTGCCGTCGCCGACCGCCGCCGCGCTGCACGCCCTGCACTACCACAAGGTCGACGTGTTCGCCCGCCAGCAGGAGCTGGCCAAGCGCGAGCGCGCCTCGCTGGACGACATCCTGACCATCCCGCTGGCGCCGAGCATCAGCTGGAGCGCCGAGGAGATCCAGAACGAGCTGGACAACAACGCCCAGGGCATCCTCGGCTACGTGGTGCGCTGGATCGACCAGGGCGTCGGCTGCTCCAAGGTGCCGGACATCAACGACATCGGCCTGATGGAAGACCGCGCCACCCTGCGCATCTCCAGCCAGCACATCGCCAACTGGCTGCGCCACGGCGTGTGCTCCGAGGCCCAGGTGCGCGAGACCTTCGAGCGCATGGCTCTGGTGGTCGACCGCCAGAACGCCAACGACCCGCTGTACCGGCCGATGGCGCCGAACTTCGACGACAACATCGCCTTCCAGGCCGCCCTGGAACTGTGCATCGAAGGCACCAGGCAGCCCAACGGCTACACCGAGCCGGTGCTGCACCGCCGTCGTCGCGAGTTCAAGGCTCGCAACGCCCAGTAATACCCCGCCGGCCTGCCGGCAACCCGGGAGCGCCCTGCGCTCCCGTCCACGACGCGCCGCGCTCCCCCGGGAGGCGGCGCGTCGTGCGTTGTGGCCCGGCAAAAACCGGCCGGACACGGCCAATGGCCGATTGCCAGCGACACGACGGGCGGTTAGCGTGGCCCGATGGGTACCTGACAGACCCACTCCGGAGACAGCCATGCGCCGTTTACGTTTTCTCCTCGGCCTGCCCCTGCTGCTGGGCAGCCTCGGTGTCCAGGCCGCCGACTGCGGCCCGCTGCTGCAAGGCAGCCTGCCGCCCCTGCGCGGCAAGGAACCCATCGACCTGTGCCGCTTCGCCGGCAAGCCGCTGCTGGTGGTCAACACCGCCAGCCACTGCGGCTTCACCGGCCAGTTCAAGGGCCTGGAGGCGCTCTACCAGCGCTACCGTGGCCAGGGCCTCGAGGTGCTCGGCGTGCCGTCCGACGACTTCCGCCAGGAGGCCGACGACGCCGCGGAAACCGCCACGGTCTGCTACGTCAACTACGGCGTCACCTTCAGCATGAGCGCCGTGCAGAAGGTCACCGGCCAGGAGGCCATCCCGCTGTTCCGCAACCTCGCCGCGCAGAGCGGGCCGCCGCGCTGGAACTTCTACAAGTACGTGATCGACCGCCAGGGCAAGGTGGTGGCCAGTTTCTCCAGCATGACCGGACCGGATGATGCGAAACTGCTCGCGGCCGTGGAACAGGCCATCGCGTCGCAGCCCTGAGTGCAGCCAGCCTGGCGCAGATCAGGGGCTGCGCCAGGGTGCCGCGCGAATCATCAACGGACGCCCCCCGGAGAACCACAAGATGAGCAAGAACGATGGTTTCGCGGAGGTCGGCAAGACCGCCGTCCTGCAGAACATCCAGGGCACCATGCACTTCCTGCTGCGCTATGCCCCGTTCAACCAGATGGAACTCAGCCACCTGGCGCAGATGGTCGAGCAGTGCCGCCTGCGCTTCTACGCCGCCGGCGATCCGATCGTCGGCCCGAGCGACGGCAAGATCGAGGATGTCTACATCGTCAAGCAGGGGCTGGTGCTCGGCCAGCGGCCGACCCTCAGCGGCGACGGCATGGAGACCACCCAGGAGATCGCCCCGGGCGAATGCTTCCCGGTGGCGGCCATGGTCAGCGAGCGCGCCACCCGCAGCCACTACATCGCCGCCGAGGACACCTTCTGCCTGCAGCTCGGCCGCGCCGCCTTCGTCCACACCTACAACCAGTCGGAGGCCTTCCGCGACTTCGCCCTGCGCGGGGTCAGCAGCCTGGTCGGCCAGGTGCAGCAGCAGGTGCAGATGCAGGCTGCGGAAAGCCTCGGCGCCCGCTATTCGCTGGAGACCCGGCTGAACATCCTCGCCGCCCCCGAGCCGGTGACCTGCCGCAGCGGCATCAGCCTGCGCGATGCGGTGAAGCTGATGCACGAGAAGCACGTCGGCAGCCTGATCATGATCGACGACCGCCACTACCCCATCGGCATCTTCACCCTGCGCGACCTGCGCCGGGTGATCGCCGACGGCAGCGGCGACCTGCAGCAGCCGCTCGACGAGCTGATGACCCCCGATCCCATCCACCTGCCGCCGACCGCCACCGCCTTCGAGGCGGCGCTGACCATGACCCGGCGGCGCATCGCCCACATCTGCGTGGTGGAGATGGGCCGGCTGGTCGGCGTGCTGTCCGAGCGCGACCTGTTCTCCCTGCAGCGCGTCGACCTGGTGCATCTGGCGCGCACCATCAGCGCGGCGCCGCATATCGACACCCTGGTCGAACTGCGCGAGGAAATCGCCCACCTGATCGACAACATGCTCGCCCATGGCGCCAACCCGGAGCAGCTGACCCACATCATCACCCTGCTCAACGACCACACCGTGGCGCGGGTCATCGAGCTGATGATCGAGGCGCACGGCGATCCCGGCGTGCCCTTCACCTGGCTGGTATTCGGCAGCGAGGGGCGCCGCGAGCAGGCGCTGCTCACCGACCAGGACAACGGCATCCTGTTCGAGGCCGCCAGCCCCGAGGAGGCCGAACGGATCCGCCAGCGCCTGCTGCCGCTGGCCCGGGCGATCAACGCCGCGCTGGACCGCTGCGGCTTCGCCCTGTGCAACGGCAACATCATGGCCGGCAACCCGGAGCTGTGCCTGTCGCGTCAGGAGTGGCTGCGCCGCTTCAGCGGGATGATCCAGAGTCCGACCCGCGACAACCTGATGCACTCGTCGATCTTCTTCGACCTGCGCCCGGTCTGGGGGCCGAGCGAAGGCTGCCGGCAGCTCCAGGAAGCGCTGCTGCAGATGATCGAAGGCAACAGCTTGTTCCAGCACATGATGGCGGTCAACGCCCTGCGCCATCCGCCACCCATCGGCCGCTTCCGCGACTTCATCGTCGCCAGCCGCGGTGACGACAAGGACACCCTGGACATCAAGGTGGAAGGCCTGATGCCCTTCGTCGAAGGGGTGCGCATCCTCGCCCTCGCCCATGGCATCGGCGAGTGCAACACCCTCGAACGCCTGCGCCAGCTGGGCGCGCGCGGCGTGCTCAAGGCCCAGGACGCCGCCGCCTACGAGGAGGCCTACCACTTCATCCAGATGACGCGCATGCAGCTGCACCAGCGCCAGGAGCGCGCCGGCCAGCCGCTGAGCAACCGCCTCGATCCCGACACCCTCAATCAACTGGACCGGCGCATCCTGCGCGAGTCCTTCCGCCAGGCCCAGCGCCTGCAGAGCAGCCTGAGCGTGCGCTACCAGCTATGAATCCGATCCGCGCCCTGTTGTCCCGCCTGCAGCGCCGCCACCTGGAACTCGACGACCAGCAGCGCCAGCGCCTGCGGGCGCTGCCGCCGCCTCCGCCGCCGGCGCTGGCTACCCCGCTGCACCGGCAGCGCTTCGTGGTGCTCGACCTGGAAACCACCGGCCTGAACCTCAGCCGCGACATCGTCATCTCGATCGGCGCAGTCGCCATCGACGGTGGCGCCATCGACATGGCGCAGCAGTTCGAATGCACCCTGCGCCGCCAGGTCAAGGTCAACGAGGCCGTGCTGATCCACGGCATCGCGCCCAGCGAGCTGGCCGCCGGCCAGCCGCCGGCCGAGGCCCTGCTCAGCTTCATGGAGTTCGCCGCCGACAGCGTGATGCTGGCTTTCCACGCGCCCTTCGACCAGCGCATGCTGACCCGCGCGCTGAAGCACGAACTGGGCTACAGCCTGGAGAACCCCTTCCTCGACGTCGCCGACCTGGCGCCCATGCTGTTCCCCGAGGTGCTGACCCGGCGCGGCAGCCTGGATTTCTGGATGGACTACTTCGGCCTCGACATCGCCCAGCGCCATCACGCCTCGGCGGATGCCCTGGCCACTGCGGAAATCGCCCTGATCCTGTTCAACCGCGCCCGGCGCATGGGCATCGAGCGGGTCGACGAACTGGCCGAGCGGGTCAGGTACTGGCAGCGCGCCCGCGAGGCCGCGCAGCGCTCCATCTGAGCGCGGCGACCTGCGTGGGCCTGCGGACGCCGCGCAGAGCGGCCGCGTGCCGGCCGCGCCTCAGGCGTTGATGTGGTAACGCAACGCGAACAGCTTCTTGAAGTCCTTCACCACATGCAGGGCATCGCGCAGCAGGTCGCGCTCGAGCTTGTTCAGCTTCTGCAGGTCGATGAGGTTGGGGGTCCGGTCCTGGCCCTTCGCACTGGCCTCGATACGCTGCATCTGCTGGTTCAGGCGCAACTGGATGAAGATCGACAGAGCCTCGCCGAGGTTCTCGCCCATGGCCTTGTCCATCCGGCCCATCGCCACCAGCACCTCGATGCGCCTGAAGGTGTTGGTCTCCAGGATGCGCTGCTCCAGCGCCATGGTCCTGACCCCGTGGACGATGGGGAAGATGCCGCCCTTCTTGATGTCCAGCTGCTCCTTGTCGCGCAGGTTGCCGAAGATGGTCAGCGGCGTATCGAAGTTCAGCGCGGCCTTGGCGAAGTGCGAGAAGAAGATGTCGTTGCTCTGCACCCGGCGCAGGAAGGCATTCCTCGCCACCTTGAACAGGGCGATGTTGCCGGCGATCGGCTTGCTGTCCACGGCGATGGCCAGGTTCATCACCGACGCGCCATCGTAGCTGTGACTCCAGTGCGTCAGCTTGCGCGCCCACTCCTCGATCGAGTTCACCCACTCGGGATTGGACACCATGATGTTGCCCGGGCAGGGCGGAAAGCCGAAGCTGATCAGGGTCTCGCTGAAGTGGCGCATGGTGTCCATCATCCCGGGCCACTCCAGCCCGTCGCGCACCAGCAGCGCATTGTCCTGGTCGGTCTTCATGATCTGCTCGCCGCGCCCCTCGGAGCCCATCACGATCAGGCAGACGTGCGGGCGCATGTCCTGGGGAATGAGCAGATCGAACAGCCTGGAAATGATCCGTCCGTTCATGGCGGCCAGCAGCTCCATGGTGAAGCGGATCTTCACCCCGGTGGAGATCAGCGCGCGGATCAGGTCGGTGAGCCCCAGCGCCGCCTCGCGCAGTTCCTCGATGGTGTTGGCGCGCTCGACGCGCAGGCCGATGACGTGGGAATGGCTGGAGAAGTGGCTGAGCACATCGGTCAGCTCGACGACCCCGACCAGGGCGCCGTCCTCGCCCATGACCACGACCCGCTCGATCTGATGCTGGGTCATCAGGATCAGTGCATTGAACAGGTAGTCGTCGGGCTCCGCGGTGACCAGGCGGTAGCTGGCGATCTCGGCGACATCCGTGGCCAGCGGCATCCCCTTCAGCACCACCGCATCGAGCAGGTCGGTGCGGGTCACCATGCCGTAGCGGTTGCCCTTCCTCGCCAGCAGGCAGTCCGACTTCATCTCGCGCATCAGGCGGGTCGCCTCGTGCAGACTGGTGCCGCCCGCCACGATCGGCGGCTCGCGCACCATGCCATCGCTGATCCGGGCCAGCATGAACTCGGTCATGTCCTGGCCCTGCCCGTGCTGCGCGACGATCTCCCGCTTGGCCGCCAGGCTCTGCTGGAAGTAGTCGGCAAACCGCGGGTTGCTGGCCATCAGCTCCAGCAGGATCCTGGTCGGCAGCACATGGCCGATGGTTTCCTCGACCGCGATGAAGTTGTGGATCGCCACGCCATTGATCGCGGACCAGCCGCCAAAATAGTCCTCGTCCTCGTAATGCACGAAAACGTGGCTGGCCAGCGGCTTGCCATCGGCATCCGGCTCGGCCACATCGCTTTCCGCGACGCGGCCTCTGGCAATGACGAATACGCCCTGCGGCGGCTTGCCCGCCTCGATGATCGCCTCGCCCTTGTGGAAGCTGGCAATCTCCAGGCTGTCGCTCAGCAAGGCCTGCTCCCGCGCATCCAGCAGACTGAAGGGCAGGTTATCCATCTTGAACGAAACCGACATGACAAGCTCTCCGTCCTGATTGTTGTTCCTGTCAGACGCTCGAAGCGGCAAGCCCGGTCCCCGGATGCATCGATTCGACCGGGGGCGCTAAGTCCGCAGCGGCCGCTCAGCCGTTGGCGGCACAGATGGCCCGATACAGCGGCGCGTCCTGCTCCAGCCTGGTCATGGTTTCGAACTTCGCCTGACCGGCCTCATTGAGCCTGAACATCGCCTGCTCGCTGCAGAGCAGCTGATAGGTGGCGCTGGTCACGGTGGACATCAGGTGCTGCTTCTCGAAGCGATACAGCACGAAACGGCCCATGCGCCCGCGACTGGTCTCCTCGATCTGCGCATTGGCGGAATCCAGCACCGTATAGGCCAGCGGCATCGGGAACAGGGCCGTCCAGGGGCGCCAGAGCATGTCGCCCTTTTCGCTCGAGACGATCACGGAACCTTCCGGCAGGCGCACCTGCTTGGCATCGAACCAGGTGTATTCATAGTGGATGGTATAGGAAAGCATCCCCAGACCCGCGAATGCCGGAATGATCCACTTCGGCAGCCGCTTGCGCGTCAGGCTGCGTAATACCAATGCGATTCCCGCACCCGCCAGGGCTGCGCAGATTGCGGCAATCAGATGCCAGATCATATATAGCCTCCTCAAAAAACATCGGGCCTCCAAATGGAAGCCCGATGTTTGCTTCAACCGTGGCTCAGATTATTAATCTGGCTTCTGGTCGCATTATTGCTTAGTGGCTGAGTGCGGCACCAGCACCCTTCGGAGTACGCACGCTCTCCACCAGATCCTGGACTGCCTTCGGCGGAGCCTCGGTAGCCAGCGACACGGCGTAGGCCACGGCGAAGTTGATGATCGCACCCACCGAACCGAAGGCCTGCGGGGAGATGCCGAACAGCCAGTTGTCCGGAGTGTTGGCGAAGGTCGCGGTGCCCGGAATGAAGAACCAGCCCAGGTACATGAAGATGTAGACGATGGTGACCAGCAGGCCGACAACCATGCCTGCGATCGCGCCCTTGTCGTTCACGCGCTTGGAGAAGATACCCATCATCAGGACCGGGAACAGGGTCGCTGCCGCCAGACCGAATGCCAGTGCCACTACCTGTGCCGCGAAGCCCGGAGGATTCAGACCCAGCCAGGTGGCCAGCAGGATCGATACCGCCATGGAGATCCGTGCGGCCTTCATTTCGTTCTCTTCGCTGATCTTCGGATTGATCAGGGTCTTGATCAGGTCATGACTCACGGCGGAAGAGATGGCCAGCAGCAGACCGGCAGCGGTGGACAGCGCAGCGGCGATGGCGCCCGCGGCGATCAGACCGATGACCCAGCCCGGCAGGTTGGCGATTTCCGGGTTGGCCAGCACGATGATGTCGTTGTTGACGGTCAGCTCGTTGCCGTTCCAGCCACGCTCCTGAGCGGTCGGGGTGAACTTGGCGTTGGCGTCGTTGTAGAACTGCACGCGGCCATCGCTGTTCTTGTCTTCCCACTTGATCAGACCGGTTTCTTCCCAGGTCTTCACCCACTCGGGACGCTCTTCGTAGGCCAGGGCCGGAGCCGAAGTACCCTGCGGATACACGGTGGTCATCAGGTTCAGGCGCGCCATGGAAGCCACGGCCGGAGCGGTGAGGTACAGCAGGGCGATGAAGATCAGGGTCCAGCCGGCGGACCAGCGGGCATCGGCCACCTTCGGCACGGTGAAGAAGCGGATGATGACGTGCGGCAGACCGGCGGTACCGATCATCAGCGACAGGGTGAACAGGATCATGTTCAGCTTGTTGTCGGCGTCGGCGGTGTAGGCGGCAAAGCCCAGATCGGTGACCACGGCATCCAGCTTGGCCAGCAGCGGCTCGCCGGACTCGACGTGGGTACCGATCATGCCCAGCGACGGAATCGGGTTGCCGGTCAGCTGGAAGGCGATGAACACCGCCGGGATGGTGTAGGCAACGATCAGCACCACGTACTGGGCCACCTGGGTGTAGGTGATGCCCTTCATGCCGCCGAATACCGCATAGGCGAACACCACGCCAGCGGCGATCCAGATACCGGCCGAGTTGCTCACTTCGAGGAAGCGGGAGAAGGCGATACCGGCACCGGCCATCTGGCCGATCACGTAGGTCAGGGAGATCAGCAGCAGGCTGATCACCGCCACCAGGCGCGCGCCACGGCTGTAGAAGCGGTCACCGATGAAGTCCGGTACGGTGAACTTGCCGAACTTGCGCAGGTAGGGCGCCAGCAGCATGGCCAGCAGCACGTAGCCACCGGTCCAGCCCATCAGGTAGACCGAGGTGGAGTAGCCGCCGGCAGCGATCAGACCGGCCATGGAAATGAAGGAAGCCGCGGACATCCAGTCGGCCGCAGTGGCCATGCCGTTGGTTACCGGATGCACGCCACCGCCGGCGACGTAGAACTCCTTGGTCGATCCGGCGCGAGCCCAGACCGCGATACCGAAGTAGAGCGCGAAGGATGCCCCTACGAACAGCATATTGATTACAAATTGGCTCATGCTGGCTTACTCCTCGACGCCGAATTCTTTGTCCAGCCTGTTCAGCCTCCACGCGTAGTGGAAGATGAGCGCGATGAACGTGATGATGGATCCCTGCTGAGCGAACCAGAAGCCCAGGTCCGCTCCGCCGACTGAAATACCCATCAGCATCGGGCGTAGAAGAATGCCGAAACCATATGAAACCAGAGCCCAGACCACCAGACTCCACGTGATAAGGCGAACGTTTGCCTTCCAGTACGCAGCAGAATTGCTCTTATCGTCTGCCATTACCTTTCTCCGTATTGTTTTTATTGCAGGTGAAAGAACCACATCCTGAATCTAACAAAGGGGCTGCGACAAAAGTAATCCCCGACTTTAGTCTGAAGCCCGTCCCAGACGCCTCCCGCTCCGCCGGCTCACGGCGATGGCGAGCCCCTCGACCGGGGGCGGCCGGACAGGTCATGCTGCGTTGTCCGGGGCATGTGCTCGACAAGCGCAATTCCCGGCACATCCCGCCAGGCTCCCGGGCTTGCCGCAGCGGCAAACCTCCGCACCCGGGATCAGCGGCAAGGCGCGGGCGTCGCGCCGGCCCCGGCAATCCCCGGCGATGGAAACGGCAATCCCGATTTCAGGCCCGGCTGATAGGCCGAGTGTGCTGGATGCCAGGGCAGCCACAGCAATATTTGGCGACAAATCAGCGTGCCGAAAGTCCCCTGCTCCGACGGCACCCTTTCGGCTCAGGAAAGAATTTATTCATTCACGACTGCGCACACCGGCAACCGAACGAGCGGATCGCGACAGCCGCAGGCACGACAGCGAAACCGGCATTGGACCCGATGCAAGAGCCACTCAACCGGCGCTCTGCGGCACCCACACGCCAACCTGCTAGACTGTCCGGCCTTGTTTCCATCCAGGCCCGCCCCGTGACCGACGCCTTCGCCACCCTGCCCCTGCCCGCCCCCCTGCTCGCCAGCCTGGATGCCCTCGGCTACCGGCAGATGACGCCGATCCAGGCGCACAGCCTGCCGATCATCCTCGCCGGGGGCGACCTGATCGCCCAGGCCAAGACCGGCAGCGGTAAGACCTGCGCCTTCGCCCTCGGCCTGCTGGCCCCGCTCAACCCGCGCTACTTCGGCTGTCAGGCGCTGGTGCTGTGCCCGACCCGCGAACTGGCCGACCAGGTGGCCAAGGAAATCCGCCTGCTGGCCCGCGGCCTGGACAACGTCAAGGTGCTGACCCTGTGCGGCGGCGTGCCCTTCGGCCCGCAGATCGGCTCGCTGGAGCACGGCGCGCACATCGTGGTCGGCACGCCGGGGCGGGTGCTCGAGCACCTCAACCGCGGCAGCCTCAGGCTCGACGGCCTCAACCGTCTGGTCCTCGACGAGGCCGACCGCATGCTCGACATGGGCTTCGTCGACGCCATCGCCGCGATCATCGAGCAGACCCCGGCGCGCCGGCAGACCCTGCTGTTCTCCGCCACCTATCCCGAGGGCATCGAACAACTGGCCGCGCGCTTCCTGCGCCAGCCGCAGCGGGTCGAGGTGGAGGCGCTGCACGACGACAGCCAGATCGAACAGCGCTTCTACGAGGTCGATCCCGCCCAGCGCCTGGACGCGGTGGCGCGCCTGCTGCTGCACTTCCGCCCGGCCTCCAGCGTGGTGTTCTGCCAGACCAAGGCGCAGTGCCAGGAAGTCGCGGCCGCGCTCAACGCGCGCAAGATCTCCGCGCTGGCCCTGCACGGCGACCTGGAGCAGCGCGAGCGCGACCAGGTGCTGGCGATGTTCGCCAACCAGAGCTGCTGCGTGCTGGTGGCCACCGACGTGGCCGCACGCGGGCTGGACATCGACACCGTGGAGGCGGTGATCAACTTCGAGCTGACCCGCGACCCGCAGGTGCACATCCACCGCATCGGCCGCAGCGGCCGCGCCGGCGCCAAGGGCCTGGCGCTGTCGCTGGTGGCGCCGAGCGAGGCCAGCCGCGCCAGCGCCATCGAGGCGCTGCAGCAGGCGCCGCTGAACTGGGCCAGGCTGGACAACCTCAAGCCGCTGGACGACGCGCGCCTGCTGCCGCCGATGACCACCCTGTGCATCAACGGCGGGCGCAAGGACAAGCTGCGCCCCGGCGACATCCTCGGCGCCCTCACCGGCGAAGACGGCCTGCCGGGCGCACGCATCGGCAAGATCGCCCTCTACGACTACAACGCCTACGTGGCGGTGGAGCGCGAGCTGGCCCGCGAGGCACTGCAGCGCCTGAGCGAACGCAAGGTCAAGGGCCGCCACTTCAAGGCGCGGATCCTCTGAGCCGCAGGCGCCGGCGGACGCCCGCGCCAGCCGACTGACGGCACCCCTGCCCGCGGCCGGCCGCGCCGCCAGTGGCTACAGTTGGAAGACGGCCGCGTGCCAGCCAGGCACGCGGGCGACTGTCCACGGAATTCGCGAGGCTCCCATGCCACAGGACTCCAGCCGGCACCGCGTGCAGGCAACGCGGCGGGCTGCCCGCGGCACGGTCGCGGCGCGGGTCCTGCTGCTCGCCCTGCTGACACTGTTCGCCCTGGCGGTGCGCGGCGAAGAGGCCAGGCCGCTGCTGCGCCTCGACGGCCACGAGCGGGCCCTCGACCTGTACCCCTACCTCGCCCTGTACCGCACGACCGACGATGTCCGGCCGGGCGACCCGGCGCCGCCGCTGCAGGCGCACTTCCAGCCGCTGCTCCGGCGCAGCGAGCTCAACCTCGGCTACACCGCGGACCGCGTCTGGCTGCGCCTGGAGCTGCAGTCGCAGGCCGCGCAGCCCGCCGAGTGGCGCATCGCCTTCAGCTATCCGGCGCTCGATCGCATCGAGCTGTTCAGCCTGGGCGCGGACGGCCTGCAGCGGCAGAGCGCCGGCGACAGCCTGCCGCGCACGCAACGCAGCCTCGACCATCGCGCGCCGCTGTTCGCCGTGCACCTGGCGCCCGGCGAGCGGCGCACCCTGTACTTCCTGGCGCACAGCTCGGGCAGCCTGTCCCTCGATGCCCGCCTGTGGACGGCGGCAGCCTTCCTGCACGACAACCAGAACGCCAGCCTGCTGCTGGCCCTGTACTTCGGCACCCTGCTGGGTCTGGCCGGCTACAACCTGCTGCTGTTCCTCGCCCTGCGCGAGCGCAGCTTCCTGCTCTACGTGCTGTTCGCCGCCAGCGGCGGCCTGGCCATGCTCGCCCTCACCGGCCTCGGCGCCCAGTACCTGTGGCCGCAGGGCGGCGCCTGGGGCACCCGCGCCCTGCCCTGCTTCCTCGGCCTGGCCAACCTCGGCGCCATCCTGTTCAGCCGCAGCTTCCTCGACAGCGCACGTCATGTGCCACGCTGGCATCGCCTGCTGAACATCGCCCTCGCCGTGCAGCTGCCGATCACCCTCGCCACCCTGCTGCTCGCCGCCCCGCTGATGCTGCAGGTGCTGGCCCACGCCAGCCTGGCCAACATCGTCCTGCTGCTCGGCTGCGGCCTGGCCTGTGCGCGCCGCCAGGTGCCGGCGGCGCGGGTGTTCGTCGCCGCCGGGCTGATGCTGCTGGGCGGCTCGCTGCTGCTGGCGCTGCGCAACTTCGGCGTGGCGGCGTCCAACGCCTTCACCGTCAACGCCCTGCTGCTCGGCTCGGCGCTGGAGCTGCTGCTGCTGTCCTTCGGCCTCGCGCAGCGCCTCAGCGTGCTGCGCCAGCGCCAGGCCGACGCCACCCTCGACGCCCAGCAGCAGGACCTGCGCGCCCTGCAGGAGCAGGAGCGGATCCTCGAGCAGCGGGTGGCCGAGCGCACCGAGGCGCTGGCCGCCGCCAACGAACGCCTGCGCGAGCTGGCGCTGCAGGACCCGCTCACCGGCCTGGCCAACCGCACGGCCATGCGCCAGCACCTCGAGCAGGCCTGGCAGCGCGCGCGCCGGCGCCGCGAGATGCTCGCGCTGATCCTCCTCGACCTCGACGGCTTCAAGCCGGTCAACGACTGCCACGGCCACGAGACCGGCGACCGGCTGCTGGTCCAGGTCGCTCACCGCCTGCAGGCCAGCGCGCGCAGCAGCGACCTGGTGGCGCGCCTGGGCGGCGACGAGTTCGTGCTGGTCTGCGAGGGTATCGGCAGCGAACTGCAGGCCGAGCAACTGGCCGGGCGCATCCTCGAGGAACTGGCCCGGCCCTTCCGCCTCGACGGCGTGGAGATCCGCATCGGCGCCAGCATCGGCATCAGCTTCGGCCTCGGCTGCCAGTGCTGCGAGGACCTGCTGCGCGAGGCCGACCAGGCCATGTACCGGGCCAAGGCCGCCGGGCGCAACTGCATGCACCTGGGGCGCCGCCTGGCCGAGGGCGAGACGCTGGACGAGCCGGCGGCGCCGGACGAGCTGTGAACGCCACCCGGCCGGGCCGGAGCTGCACCGCGCCGGGCGGCTGTGTTTAGAATGCTCGCCAAGCGGTCGCCGGCCCGGCCGGTTCCGCGCCCGCCCCTTGCCTGCAGGACGCTCCATGCCCGCCACCTCGCTCCGCCACTCCCTGCGCCGCCTGTGGGCGCTGGACAAGTTCAGCTACAGCCTGCGGGTGCTGGTCGCCCTCACCGGCAGCATGGCGCTGTGCTGGACCCTGGGCAGCATGGAGCTGCTGATCCCGCTGTTCCTCGGCATTGTCGCCAGCGCCCTGGCCGAGACCGACGACAGCTGGCGCGGCCGCCTGCGCGCGCTGCTGGTGACCCTGGCGTGCTTCGCCACGGCGGCCTTCGCCGTCGAGCTGCTGTTCCCCTATCCCTGGCTGTTCGTCGCCGCCCTGGCGCTGTCGACCTTCGCCCTGACCATGCTCGGCGCGGTCGGCGAGCGCTACGGCACCATCGCCTCGGCCACCCTGATCCTGTCCATCTACACCATGATCGGCGTCGACCAGCGCGGCGGCGAGGTCGCCGACCTGTGGCGCGAGCCGCTGCTGCTGGTCGCCGGCGCCGCCTGGTACGGCGCGCTCTCGGTGCTCTGGCAGGCGCTGTTCAGCCAGCAGCCGGTGCAGCAGGCGCTGGCCCGGGTGTTCCGCGAGCTGGACCAGTACCTGCGCCTGAAGGCGGCGCTGTTCGAGCCGGTGCGCGAGCTGGACGTCGAGCGCCGGCGCCTGGAGCTGGCGCAGCAGAACGGCCGCCTGGTGGCGGCGCTCAACGCGGCCAAGGAAATCATCCTGCACCGCGTCGGCAAGGGCCGCGCCAACCCGCAGGTCAGCCGCTACCTGAAGCTGTACTTCCTCGCCCAGGACATCCACGAACGCGCCAGCTCCTCACACTACCCCTATACCGCGCTGGCCGAGGCGTTCTTCCACAGCGACGTGCTGTTCCGCTGCCGCCTGCTGCTGCGCCAGCAGGGCAAGGCCTGCCGAGCGCTGGCCCGGGCCATCGAGCTGCGCCAGCCATTCGAGTACCAGCGCGCCAGCGCCCAGGCCCGCGACGACCTCGAGGCCTCGCTGGCCTACCTGCAGGCGCAGGACAACCCGCAGTGGCGCGAGCTGCTGCGCGCCCTGCGCGCGCTGGCCGACAACCTCGGCACCCTCGAGCGCCTGCTCGGCGCGGCGAGCAACCCGGATACCCTGGCCGAGGAGCAGGACAGCACCCTGCACGACCGCGACCCGCACAGCCTCGCCGAGGTCTGGCAGCGCCTGCGCCTGCAGCTCACCCCCACCGCCCTGCTGTTCCGCCACGCCCTGCGCCTGGCCGCGGCGCTGGCCGCCGGCTACGGCGTGCTGCACGCCATCCATCCGACCCAGGGCTACTGGATCCTGCTGACCACCGTGTTCGTCTGCCAGCCCAGCTACGGCGCCACGCGCACCAAGCTGGTCCAGCGCATCGGCGGCACCATGCTGGGCCTGCTGGCCGGCTGGGCGCTGTTCGACCTGTTCCCCGGCGCGCTGGTGCAGTCGCTGATCGCGGTGGCCGCCGGAGTGGTGTTCTTCGCCACCCGCGCCAGCCGCTACACCCTGGCCACCGCGGCGATCACCCTGATGGTGCTGTTCTGCTTCAACCAGGTCGGCGACGGCTACGGGCTGATCTGGCCGCGGCTGGTCGACACCCTGCTCGGCAGCCTGATCGCCGGCCTCGCCGTGTTCCTGATCCTCCCCGACTGGCAGGGCCGCCGCCTGCCCAGCGTGATGGCCAGCACCCTGCACAGCCATGCCAGCTACCTGCGGCAGATCCTCCAGCAGTACGCCAGCGGCAAGCGCGACGACCTCGCCTACCGCCTGGCCCGGCGCAACGCGCACAACGCCGACGCCGCGCTGGCCGCCTGCCTGGCCAGCATGCGCCTGGAGCCGGGCCACTTCCGCCGCGAGGCGGACGTGGGCTTTCGTGGCCTGGCGCTGTCGCACACCCTGCTCGGCTACCTGTCGGCGCTCGGCGCGCATCGCCCCGGCCAGCCCCTCGAACTGCACGGCAGCCTGGTCGAGCAGGCCGCCGCCCACCTGACCGCCAGCCTCGAGAGCATCGCCCGCGGGCTGCAGGCGCGCCAGGCGCCGGAGGCGCCGCCGCGCGACGAGGAGGCGCTGGCCCGCGAGCTGGAGCAGCTGCCGGAGGACGGCGACGAACGCCAGCGCCTGCTGCGCACCGAACTGGCGCTGATCTGCCGCCAACTCCAGCCGCTGCGAGAACTGGCGGCGCGCCTGCTGCGCCCGGGCGAGGACGCACGACCAGCGGCGGCCTGAAGGGCGGCCCGGGAGAATTCCGCGCTGGCGTCCTACACTCAGGGTTCACCCACCCGAGGAGAGCCGTCCATGGCCCGTAAAAACCCCTCCATGGATCCACTGCTCGCCGACTTCCAGGCGCTGGTTCAGGACACCGAGAAGCTGCTGCAGCAGTCGGCCAGCCTGGCCGGCGACCAGGCCGAAGGGCTGCGCGAACAGCTCAGGAGCAGCCTCGCCCGCGCCCGCAGCAGCCTGCAGGTCGGCGAGGAGTCGATGAACAAGTGCTGCAAGGCCGGCGTCGAGGCGACCGAGCACTACGTGCAGGCGCATCCCCTGCAGTCGCTCGGCCTGTGTGCCGGCATCGGCTTCCTGCTCGGCATGCTGATCGCCCGGCGCTGAAGCGATGAGCGCGGGAACGCAGGACGCCCCCGCCAACGACGCCGGCAGCTCGGCGCTGCGCGGAGCAGGAGCCGCCGCCCTCGGCCTGCTGCACGGGCACCTCGAGCTGCTGGGCATCGAGCTGCAGGAACAGAAGGCCGCCAGCCTGCGCCAGCTGCTGTGCGCCGGCCTGGCCCTGGTGTTCGGCCTGCTCCTGCTGTTCGCCCTCAGCGTGCTGGTGCTGCTGCTGTGCTGGGACAGCTATCGCCTGGAGGCGACCGTCGCCCTGTGCCTGTTCCACGGGCTGGGCTGCCTGCTGGCGCTGTGGCGCCTGCGCGTCGCCCTGTGCCGGCAGGCCTCCCCCTTCAGCGCCAGCCTCGAAGAGCTGGCGCGCGACCGCGAGCAACTGCTGCCATGATCCCGCCACGCCTGCCGGAACACACCTCCCCGCAACAGATGCGCAAGGCGCTGGTACGCATGCGCCTGGAGCTGCACCGTCAGCAGCTGCACTATGAGAGCCTGCGCCTGACCCAGCCACTGCAGCAGGTGCGCGCCTGGCAACAGCGCCTGAACCTGCGGCATGCGTCGTTGTGGGGACTGGCCGGAGTCACCCTGCTCGGCTTCCTCGGCGGCCGCGGCACCGGCGGCCTGCGCCACTGGCTGCGCCAGGCCGGGCCCTACGTGCCGCTGCTGGTCAGCGCGCTGCGCCTGTTCGGCTCGCCGCGCAAGCACAGCCCGTCGCCGCCAGGCCCGCCCTCGCCCTGAGTAGTTTGGGCGCCCCGGCATACATGCTCGCTGGTCCTGCCCGCCAGGCCGCCCTAGACTGAATCTCACAAGTGCCCGCAGGCGCGCCCCAGACGCCACGACCGGAGAGTCCGCGATGACCACCAGCAGTGAAACCGCCTTCGACCCCCGCGTGTTCCGCCGCGCGCTGGGCAACTTCGCCACCGGCGTCACCATAGTCACCGCGCGCAGCCCGAGCGGCGAGCAGGTCGGCGTCACCGCCAACAGCTTCAACTCGGTATCGCTCGACCCGCCGCTGATTCTCTGGAGCATCGACAAGCGCTCGGCCAGCCACGCGGTGTTCGAGGCCGCCAGCCACTTCACGGTGAACATCCTCGCCGCCGACCAGATCGAGCTGTCCAACCACTTCGCCCGCCCGCAGGAGGACAAGTTCGCCGGGATCGGCTACGAAGCGGGCCTCGGCGGCGCGCCGCTGCTGCCCGACTGCGCCGCGCGCTTCCAGTGCGAGCGCCACCAGCAGGTGGACGGCGGCGACCACTGGATCCTGATCGGCAAGGTGGTGGCCTTCGACGACTTCGGCCGCTCGCCGCTGCTCTACCACCAGGGCGCCTACTCGATGGTCCTGCCGCACCCGCGCGCGCCGCGCAGGAGCGACCCGAACGCCGCGCCGGCCCCGGCGATGCACGGCCGGCTGATGGGCAGCAACCTGTTCTACCTGATGATCCAGGCGGTCAACGCCTACCAGGCCAGCTACGCGCCCAAGCAGCTGTCCACCGGCCTGAGCACCAGCGAGGCACGCATGCTGATGGTGCTGGAGGACAGCGCCCAGCTCGACCTGGTCGCCCTGCAGCGCGAGGTAGCGATGCCGACCCGCGAGATCAAGGAGGCGCTGGCCAACCTGCGGCAGAAGGGCCTGGTGAGCGAGAGCGCGGCCGGCCACGCGCTGACCGAGGCCGGCCGCGCGCAGACCGAGGCGCTGTGGGACATCTCGCGGCGCCAGCAGGAGGCGGTGTTCGCCGGGGTCAGCGCCGAGGACCTCGAGGCCTTCAAGAAGGTGCTGAAGGTTGTGATGGCGGCACAGTAAGCGCGGCCTGTCTCAGCCCAGCTCGCGCCAGGTCAGGTACAGGCGCAGGTCGAACTCCAGCTGCTGGTAGCCCGGCAGCATGTGCTCGCAGAGCTGGTAGAACGCCTTGTTGTGGTCGAACTCGCGCAGGTGCGCCAGCTCGTGGACCACGATCATGTCGAGGAACTCGGGCGCCGCGTCGCGGAACAGCGCGGCCACGCGAATCTCCTTCTTCGCCCTGAGCTTGCCGCCCTGCACCCGCGAGACCGCGGTGTGCAGGCCGAGGGCGTTACGCACCACGTCGAGCTTGCTGTCGTAGAGCACCTTGTCGATCCCCGGCGCGTTGCGCAGGAAGCGCTGCTTGCGCTCCATCACGTAGGCGTACAGCGCCTTGTCACTCTGCACCACATGGCGCTCGGGATAGCGCTTGGCCAGGTAGTCGCCGAGGCGCTCTTCGGCGATCAGCCGGCGCACCTGCTCCTGCAGATGGGGCGGGTAGGCGGCGAGGTATTTGAGCGGGGTCATCGGGCGGCTCTGGACGGAAGAACAGTCGGCATTCTACCCGCTGCCCGGCCCCGTTGCGCTCAGCCCGCCGCCTCGCCAGCCGCGCCGGGCGACAGCCGCCGCGCCAGGAAGTACTGGCCGGCGCCCAGGGAGAACAGGTTGGCCAGGGTCATGAACAGGCCGGCGCGATTGAGCACCCCGCTGCCGACGACGTCCTGCAGACAGAACAGCAGCAGGACGCCACTGCCGGCCGCCTGGAACCAGCGCCAGCGCCGAAAGGCCTGCCGGCGCCGGCCGAGGACCAGGGCGAAGCTCAGCAGCGGCGCGAGGAAGATCGACACCACCAGCAGATGCACGGGCAGCGCCTGCAGCCGGCCGCCGCCGGCGAGCACCAGCAACGACAGGCCCATCGCCGCGCCATACAGCAGATTCAGCCAGCGATACAGGGCATAGCCGGCCGGCTCCGGCGGCACCGCGGGCGGGACGGCCACCGGCGAGCGCGGCGGGGCGTAGGGATTGAACTCATCCATGAGTACGGACCTGGTGGCGGAGGTGCCGCGACTATAGCGCCGGACGCGGCGCTGGCGCAGCCACGGCAGGCCGCCGGCAACCCGCCCGGAACTTGCGCGACCGCGCATTTCCTGCGAAAACGCCGCACCCTGCCGGCCACGACCGGCGCAGCCAGCGAGAGACGAGCGATGAGCGAGCAACTGCAGATCGAGGACATCCGGCCGGGCGACGGCAAGGCCGTGGTCAAGGGCGCCCTGATCACCACCCAGTACACCGGCTGGCTGGAGGACGGCACCGAGTTCGACTCCTCCTACGCCAAGGGCCGCCCGTTCCAGTGCGTGATCGGCACAGGCCGGGTGATCAAGGGCTGGGACCAGGGGCTGATGGGCATGCAGGTCGGCGGCAAGCGCAGGCTGTTCGTGCCGGCGCACCTGGCCTACGGCGAGCGGCAGATCGGCGCGCACATCAAGCCCAACTCCAACCTGATCTTCGAGATCGAGCTGCTGGAAGTGCTGACCCGCGACGACTGAACCCCGGACAGCACAAGGCCCGCACGCGGCGGGCCTTGTGGGACTACTAGAAGCGAACGCGCCGGATCAGTTGACCTTGGCGGCCAGCTCGCCCTTGGCGTAGCGCTGGAACATGCCTTCCAGGGAGATCGGCTTGATCTTCGAAGCATTGCCGGCGGTGCCGAAGGCTTCGTAGCGGGCGATGCAGATGTCGCGCATGGCTTCGATGGTCTTGGCGAAGAACTTGCGCGGGTCGAACTCGCTCGGCTGCTCGGCCATCATGCGGCGCATGGCGCCGGTGGAGGCCAGGCGCAGGTCGGTGTCGATGTTGACCTTGCGCACGCCGTGCTTGATGCCCTCGACGATCTCCTCGACCGGCACGCCGTAGGTTTCCTTGATGTCGCCGCCGTACTGGTTGATGATCGCCAGCCACTCCTGCGGCACCGAGCTGGAGCCGTGCATCACCAGGTGGGTGTTGGGGATGCGCTTGTGGATTTCCTTGATGCGCTCGATGGCCAGCACGTCGCCGGTCGGCGGCTTGGTGAACTTGTAGGCGCCGTGGCTGGTGCCGATGGCGATGGCCAGGGCGTCGACCTGGGTGGCCTTGACGAAGGCCGCCGCTTCTTCCGGATCGGTGAGCATCTGGCTGTGGTCGAGGGTGCCCTCGGCGCCGACGCCGTCTTCCTCACCGGCCTGGCCGGTTTCCAGGCTGCCCAGGCAGCCCAGCTCGCCTTCCACCGACACGCCGCAGGCGTGGGCCATGGCCACGGTCTGCTGGGTCACGCGCACGTTGTAGTCGTAGTCGGCCGGGGTCTTGCCGTCGGCCATCAGCGAGCCGTCCATCATCACCGAGCTGAAGCCCAGCTGGATCGAGCGCTGGCAGACGTCCGGGCTGGTGCCGTGGTCCTGGTGCATGCACACCGGAATGTGCGGGAATTCCTCGATGGCGGCGAGGATCAGGTGGCGCAGGAAGGGCGCGCCGGCGTACTTGCGGGCGCCGGCGGAAGCCTGGACGATCACCGGGGAGTCGGTCTTGTCGGCCGCTTCCATGATGGCGCGCATCTGCTCGAGGTTGTTGACGTTGAAGGCCGGCACGCCGTAGCCGTATTCGGCGGCGTGGTCCAGCAGCTGGCGCATGCTGATAAGTGCCATCTGTGTAGCTCCCAGTAAGGGTCGTTTGATCGGTGCCCAGCCTGCCGCAGGGGCAGGTCGGGCGCAATATGCTGGCGGACGATCGTTGCCACGCTCCCGCGTGGCAATGCATCCCCGGACGCTCCGGCGTCCATGCACCGGGACGCCGAGCGTCCCGGGCGCAGCTCCCACGCCGGAGCGTGGGAGCCATCAGGCATCAGGCCTTGGCGCGCTCTTCCAGCACCGCCACGGCCGGCAGGACCTTGCCCTCGACGAACTCGAGGAAGGCGCCGCCGCCGGTGGAGATGTAGGAGATGCGCTCGGCCACGCCGTACTTGTCGATGGCCGCCAGGGTGTCGCCGCCGCCGGCGATGGAGAACGCCGGGCTCTCGGCGATGGCCTGGGCCAGCACCTTGGTGCCGTTGCCGAACTGGTCGAACTCGAACACGCCGACCGGGCCGTTCCACAGGATGGTCTGCGAGGCCTTGAGCATCTCGCCGAACATGGCGGCGGTCTGCGGGCCGATGTCGAGGATCATGTCGTCGTCGGCCACGTCGCCGATCAGTTTGACCGTCGCTTCGGCGGTTTCGGCGAACTCCTTGGCGACCACCACGTCGACCGGCAGCGGCACGGCGACCTTGGCGGCGATGGCCTTGGCGGTGTCCAGCAGGTCGGCTTCATGCAGCGACTTGCCGACCTTGTAGCCGGCGGCGGCGAGGAAGGTGTTGGCGATGCCGCCGCCGACGATCAGCTGGTCGCAGATCTCGGCCAGCGAGTTGAGCACGTCGAGCTTGGTGGAGACCTTGGAGCCGGCGACGATGGCGACCATCGGCCGGGCCGGCTTGTCGAGGGCCTTGCCCAGGGCGTCCAGCTCGGCGGCCAGCAGCGGGCCGGCGGCGGCGACCTTGGCGAACTTGGCCACACCGTGGGTCGAGCCCTCGGCGCGGTGGGCGGTGCCGAAGGCGTCCATGACGAACACGTCGCACAGCGCGGCGTACTGCTGCGCCAGCTCGTCGCTGTTCTTCTTCTCGCCCTTGTTGAAGCGCACGTTCTCGAACAGCACGACCTGGCCCGGCTGCACGTCGACGCCGCCCAGGTAGTCGCTGACCAGCGGCACTTCGCGGCCGAGGGCCTTGGACAGGTAGTCGGCGACCGGCTGCAGGCTGTTCTCGGCGGAGAACTCGCCCTCGGTCGGACGACCCAGGTGCGAGCAGACCATGACCGCCGCGCCCTTCTCCAGCGCCAGCTTGATGGTCGGCAGGGAGGCGACGATGCGCGCGTCGCTCTTGACCACGCCGTCCTTCACCGGAACGTTGAGGTCTTCGCGGATCAGCACGCGCTTGCCGGCGAGATCCAGGTCGGTCATCTTCAAAACAGTCATGGGCTCAGTCCTTTACATGGGCTGTGGGCGATGGGCGACGCGCAGGAAGTGTTCCGCCACGTCGAGCATGCGGTTGGCAAAGCCCCACTCGTTGTCGAACCAGGCCAGCAGGTTGACCAGCCGCGGGCCGGAAACCAGGGTCTGGCTGCCATCGACGATGGCCGAGTGGGGATCGTGGTTGAAGTCGCAGCTGGCGTGGGGCAGCTCGGTGTAGGCCACCAGGCCCTGCAGCGGGCCGCTTTCGGCGGCCTCGCGCAGCACGCGGTTGATCTCGGCCACGCTGGTGTCGCGGCGGGTCTGCAGGGTGATGTCCAGGCAGGACACGTTGACCGTCGGCACGCGGATCGCCTTGGCCTTGACCCGCCCGGTGAGCTCGGGGAGCAGGCGCTCGATGCCGCGGGCCAGGCCGGTCGACACCGGGATCACCGACTGGAACGCCGAGCGGGTGCGGCGCAGGTCCTCGTGGTGGTAGGCGTCGATCACCGGCTGGTCGTTCATCGCCGAGTGGATGGTGGTGATGGTCACGTAGTCGAGACCGACCGCCTCGTCGAGCAGCTTGAGCAGCGGCACGCTGCAGTTGGTGGTGCAGGAGGCGTTGGACAGCAGCCGCTCGGCGCCGCTCAGGCTGGCCTGGTTGACGCCGTAGACGATGGTGGCGTCGACGTCCTGCTCGCTGGCCATCGGCTGCGAGAACAGCACCCGCGGCGCCCCGGCAGCGAGGAAGCGTTCGCCGTCGGCGCGGCTGTGGTAGACGCCCGAGCACTCCAGCACCAGGTCGACGCCCAGTGCGGCCCAGTCGATGCCCTCCGGCGTCGCCTGGCGCAGCACCTTCACGCAGTCGCCGTTGAGGTGCAGGCAGTCGCCGGCGACCTTCACCTCGCCGGGGAAGCGGCCGTGGGTGGAGTCGAAGCGGGTCAGGTACTCGATGCTGGCCTGGTCGGCCAGATCGTTGAGGGCGACGATTTCCAGGCCGGCATCCGCGCCGCGCTCGTAGAGGGCGCGCAGCACGCAGCGGCCGATGCGGCCGTAGCCGTTGAGGGCGACTTTGTAGGGACGGTTGGGCATGGGATCTCGCAGTGTCTGTCGCTCGGCTCGGGGGAGCACCTCGTAGGGTGCGCCATGCGCACCACAGACGAACCGGCGGTGCGCACGGCGCACCCTACCCGAGGATCGGTGGATGGCCGCAGCCATCCACCCTGACGGCATCAGTCTTCCAGCAGCTCTTCGGCGGTGGCCAGCACGTTGTCGAGGGTGAAGCCGAACTCCTCGAACAGCTGCCCGGCCGGCGCGGATTCGCCGAAGGTGGTCATGCCGATGATGCGGCCTTCCAGGCCGACGTACTTGTACCAGAAGTCGGCATGCGCGGCCTCGATGGCGATGCGCGCCGACACTTCCAGCGGCAGCACGGCCTGCTTCCAGGCGGCGTCCTGCTGGTCGAACACGTTGGTCGACGGCATCGACACCACGCGCACCTGGCGGCCCTGGGCGGTCAGCGCCTCGAAGGCCTGCACGGCCAGGCCGACTTCCGAGCCGGTGGCGATCAGGATCAGTTCCGGCTCGCCGGCGCAGTCCTTCAGGACATAACCACCACGGGCGATATCGGCGATCTGCTGCTCGCTGCGCGCCTGGTGCGGCAGGTTCTGGCGACTGAACACCAGCGCCGACGGACCGTCGTTGCGCTCGATGGCGTACTTCCAGGCCACCGCCGATTCCACGGCGTCGGCCGGGCGCCAGCAGTCGAGGTTCGGGGTGCCGCGCAGGCTGGCCAGTTGCTCGATCGGCTGGTGGGTCGGACCGTCCTCGCCCAGACCGATGGAGTCGTGGGTGAACACGTAGAGCACGCGCTGCTTCATCAGCGCCGACATGCGCACGGCGTTGCGCGCGTATTCCATGAAGATCAGGAAGGTGGCGCCGTAGGGGATGAAGCCGCCGTGCAGGGCGACGCCGTTCATGATCGCGCTCATGCCGAACTCGCGCACGCCGTAGTGCACGTAGTTGCCGCCGGCGTCGTCATGGGCCAGGCCCTTGCAGCCCTTCCACAGGGTCAGGTTGGAGCCGGCCAGGTCCGCCGAGCCGCCGAGGAACTCGGGCAGCAGCGGGCCGAAGGCGTTGAGGGTGTTCTGGCTGGCCTTGCGGCTGGCGATGGTCTCGCCCTTGGCGGCGACTTCCGCCACGTAGGCGGCGGCCTTCTCGGCGAAGTCGGCGGGCAGCTCGCCGGCCAGGCGGCGCTGGAACTCGGCGGCCAGTTCCGGGAACTCGGCGGCGTAGGCGGCGAAGCGCTCGTTCCAGGCGGCCTCGCGGGCAGCGCCGGCCTCTTTCGCGTCCCACTCGGCCTGGATGTCGGCGGGGATTTCGAACGGGCCATGGTTCCAGCCGAGCTGGGCACGGGTGGCGGCGATCTCGGCATCGCCCAGCGGCGCGCCGTGGCACTCTTCCTTGCCGCCCTTGTTCGGCGAGCCGAAGCCGATCACGGTCTTGCAGCAGATCAGGGTCGGACGCTCGGTCTCGGCGCGGGCGGTCTCGATGGCCATCTTGATCTCGTCGGCGTCGTGGCCGTCGACGTTGCGGATCACCTGCCAGCCGTAGGCCTCGAAGCGCGCCGGAGTGTCGTCGGTGAACCAGCCCTCGACCTCGCCGTCGATGGAGATGCCGTTGTCGTCGTAGAAGGCGACCAGCTTGCCCAGGCCCAGGGTGCCGGCCAGCGAGCAGACTTCGTGGCTGATGCCTTCCATCATGCAGCCGTCGCCGAGGAACACGTAGGTGTGGTGGTCGACGATGTCGTGGCCCGGACGGTTGAACTGCGCGCCCAGCACCTTCTCGGCGATGGCGAAGCCGACGGCGTTGGCGATGCCCTGGCCGAGCGGGCCGGTGGTGGTCTCCACGCCCGGGGTGTAGCCGTATTCCGGGTGGCCCGGGGTGCGGCTGTGCAGCTGGCGGAAGTTCTTCAGGTCGTCGATCGACAGGTCGTAGCCGGTCAGGTGCAGCAGCGAGTAGATCAGCATCGAGCCGTGGCCGTTGGACAGCACGAAGCGGTCGCGGTCGGCCCACTGCGGGTTCTGCGGGTTGTGCTTGAGGAAGTCGCGCCACAGCACTTCGGCGATGTCCGCCATGCCCATGGGTGCGCCGGGATGGCCGCTGTTGGCTTTCTGCACGGCATCCATGCTGAGGGCACGAATGGCATTGGCTCGGTCACGACGGCTGGGCATCGCTGGTCTCCTGCAGGGGGGCTTGACGAAAAAAGGCCGCCATTTTCGCCCACAGGCGGGGGAACGGGCAATCACAGATGGTCGATCCGCGCGAATCGGTCCGCCGTCCGCAGCGTGATCGAGCGCCAATATCAAAACTTTTTGATACAGGCATTGCGCCACCGCGACGCGCCGACTAGACTTCGCCCCCTTATGAGTACGCAGCCCGCCTTCCGCCACGCCCCGAGCGAGCAACTGGCCGCCCTGTGCAAGGCCGCCGGCGACCCGCTGCGCCTGAGCGTGCTGCGCGCGCTGGCCAGCGACTCGTTCGGCGTACTGGAGCTGGCGCAGATCTTCGCCATGCGCCAGTCGGGGATCAGCCATCACCTCAAGGTGCTGGCCCAGGCCGGCCTGGTGGCCACCCGCCGCGAGGGCACCGCGATCTTCTACCGCCGCGCCCTGGCGCACGGCGGCGAGACCGGCAGCGCGCTGCACGCGGCGCTGCTCGAGGAAGTGGACGAACTGCAGCTGCCGGACGCGGTGCAGGCGCGCATCGCCGAGGTGCAGGCGCAGCGCGCCGCCGCGGCGCACGACTTCTTCGCCCGCACCGTGGAGAAGTTCCGCGCCCAGCAGGACCTGATCGCCGGCCTGCCGCAGTACCGCGACAGCCTGCTGGCTCTGCTCGACGCCCTGCACTTTCCGCTCAGCGCCACGGCGCTGGAGGTCGGTCCCGGCGACGGCGCCTTCCTGCCCGAGCTGGCGCGGCGCTTCGCCGCCGTCACCGCGCTGGACAGCAGCCCGGCGATGCTCGAGCTGGCCCGCCAGCGCTGCCAGGCCGAGGGACTGGCCAACGTCGAGCTGAAGCTGGCCGACGCGCTGCATGACGAACAGGCGCCGGCCGACTGCGTGGTGCTGAACATGGTGCTGCACCACTTCGCCGAGCCGGCCGCGGCGATGCGCCAGCTGGCGCGGCTGGTCAGGCCGGGCGGCAGCCTGCTGCTGACCGAGCTGTGCAGCCATGCCCAGGGCTGGGCGCGCGAGGCGTGCGGCGATCTGTGGCTGGGCTTCGATCAGGACGAGCTGGCGCGCTGGGCCGCCGAGGCGGGCCTGGAGAGCGGCGAGAGCCTCTATCTGGGCCTGCGCAACGGTTTCCAGATCCAGGTACGGCACTTCGCCCGCCCGGATCGGAATTGAACACTGCTGTATGACACGGCCGCGAGGCCGACTCACCCACCGGTAATAACAGGAACCGATAGATGAGCGAATATTCCCTTTTCACCTCCGAGTCCGTGTCCGAAGGCCATCCGGACAAGATCGCCGACCAGATCTCCGATGCCGTGCTTGACGCCATCATCGCCGAGGACAAGCACGCCCGCGTGGCCTGCGAGACCCTGGTGAAGACCGGCGTGGCCATCGTCGCCGGCGAGATCACCACCAGTGCCTGGATCGACCTCGAGCAGCTGGTGCGCGACGTGATCGTCGACATCGGCTACAACAGCTCCGACGTCGGCTACGACGGCGCCACCTGCGGCATCGTCAACATCATCGGCAAGCAGTCCCCGGACATCAACCAGGGCGTCGACCGCGCCAAGCCGGAAGACCAGGGCGCCGGCGACCAGGGCCTGATGTTCGGCTACGCCAGCAACGAGACCGACGTGCTGATGCCGGCGCCGATCTGCTTCTCCCACCGTCTGGTCGAGCGCCAGGCCGAGGCGCGCAAGAGCGGCCTGCTGCCGTGGCTGCGCCCGGACGCCAAGTCGCAGGTCACCTGCCGCTACGAGAACGGCAAGGTGGTCGGCATCGACGCGGTGGTGCTGTCCACCCAGCACAGCCCGGAGATCAGCCAGAGCGACCTGCAGGAAGCGGTGATGGAGCTGATCATCAAGCACACCCTGCCGGCCGAGCTGCTGCACAAGGACACCCAGTTCCACATCAACCCGACCGGCCAGTTCATCATCGGCGGCCCGGTGGGCGACTGCGGCCTGACCGGCCGCAAGATCATCGTCGACTCCTACGGCGGCATGGCCCGCCACGGTGGCGGCGCCTTCTCCGGCAAGGATCCGTCCAAGGTCGACCGCTCGGCCGCCTACGCCGGCCGCTACGTGGCCAAGAACATCGTCGCCGCCGGCCTGGCCGAGCGCTGCGAGATCCAGGTGTCCTACGCCATCGGCGTGGCTCAGCCGACCTCCATCTCGATCAACACCTTCGGCACCAACAAGGTCAGCGAAGACACCATCATCAAGCTGGTCCGCGAGGTCTTCGACCTGCGTCCGTACGCGATCACCAAAATGCTCGACCTGCTGCACCCGATGTACCGTCCGACCGCGGCCTACGGCCACTTCGGCCGCACCCCGGTGGAGATGACCGTCGGCGACGACACCTTCACCGCCTTCACCTGGGAGAAGACCGACAAGGCCGAGGCGCTGCGCGCCGCTGCCGGTCTGTAATTCCTCCGCAGCACGAAAAAGCCCCGCCAGCGCACGCTGGCGGGGCTTTTTTCATCAGGGCGTGTCGCCACCATGAGGCCCCCGGATCCGTTCCCGGCGCCTGGCGATCTCGACCTCGTGGTCGGCGCCTTCCTCGGCATTGCCCGCTTCGGGCAGATGGCCGGGAGCGACCATCCAGATTTCCAGCTGCTGGGCATCCACCTCGCTGACGCCGTGCACCGCACGGGCCAGCTCGATGGCCTGCTCGCACAGTCGGTGCGATTCGACCCGCCCGCTCAGGGTCACCACCCCGGCATGGGTCCTGACGTGGATGTGCTGACCACGGGTCGGCCTGGCCATTTCCAGGGCGGACTTCACCCTGGCGGTGAGCCAGAGGTCGTGAACCGCCATCCCCAGGTCGTGCGAGTACTGATTGAAGGAATGCATTTTCATGGCGAGTACCTCCGCAGGTACGTTCAGCCCCGCCCGGCAGCAACGGCAGCAGACTCGCCTCGCCGCCCTGCAGGCGCCGGCATCCGTTCACTATACTCCCGCTGGAAACGCTGGCATCTGCGGCCAGCCACCAGCCGATGACCGGCCGAAGCGGCAGCGCGATTGCACTGGCCGCCGCGACGCAGGATCATTGGCCACCTGTTGTCAGCGCACCTGGATCCCCCCGGACATGCATCCCGACTGCCAATACCTGCAAGACCTCCTCCACCGCGACATCCCGCTGACCCGCGCCATGCAGCTGCGCGTGGCCGGCTGGGAGAACCACGAACTGCGCCTGGCCATGCCGCTGGCGCCCAACGTCAACCACACCGGCAGCATGTTCGGCGGCAGCCTGTACAGCATCAGCGTGCTGGCCGGCTGGGGCTGGCTGACCCTGCGCCTGCGCGAGGCCGGCATCGACGACGGCCACATCGTGATCAAGGGCGGACAGATCGACTACCCGCTGCCGGTGGTCGAGGAGGCCGTGGCGATCTGCGCCGCGCCTGCCGAGGAAGACTGGAAGAAGTTCGAGACCCTGTACCGCCGCCGCGGCCGCGCACGCCTGTACCTGGACATCCGCATCCCCGCACCGAGCGGCGAGACGGCGGTGCATCTGCATGGGGAGTACGTGCTGCACAAGTAGGCAGCGCCCGAACCCAGGGCTCTGGGTGCGCATGGCGCACCCTACGGCTAAGCAGCGCGGCGGTACGACGCAGGGTGCGCCATGCGCACCGATGAGCTTAGATGCCCCGCACTCAATCCAGCGCCAGGGCCAGCTGCAGCAGTTCCTCGCGCCACTCCGCGGCCTGCGGCAGGGCGAGGAAGTGCGGGTTGAGGTAGTCCTCGCGCGCCGGGTAGGCCAGCGGCCGGCCGTGCAGGTCGAGCACCTCGCCGCCGGCGCCTTCCAGCACGCCCTGCGCCGCCGCGGTGTCCCACTGCGAGGTGGGCGCCAGACGCGGATAGCAGTCGGCGCTGCCCTCGGCGAGCAGGCAGAACTTCAGCGAGCTGCCGACGCTGGCCAGCGCCAGGTCGCCGAAGCGCGCGCTCAGGCCGGCGAGCAGACGCTCCTGGGCCGGGCTGGAATGGCGGCGGCTGGCGACCACGGTGAAGGCCTCGGGCGGGGCGATGCGCACGCCGATCGGCTGCTCGCCGGCATCGTCCCGGCGCCAGGCGCCGAGGCCGGCGCCGCCGTAGTAGCACAGCCCGCGCGCGGGTACGCCGACCACGCCGAACAGCACCCGGCCCTGCTCGACCAGCGCCACGTTGACGGTGAACTCCGGGCTGCCGGCGATGAATTCCTTGGTGCCGTCCAGCGGGTCGACCAGCCACCAGCGCGACCAGTGGCGACGCACCGCCAGGCCGATCTCGCAGTCTTCCTCGGACAGTACCGGGATATCGCTCGCCAGCCGCGCCAGACCGTCGGCCAGCAGGCGGTGGGCGGCCAGGTCGGCGGCGGTCACCGGCGAGGCGTCGGCCTTGATCTCGATGGCCACGTCGTCGCGCCAGAACGGCAGGGTCGCGGCGCCGGCCTGGCGCACCAGCTCGACCACGGCGGGCAGCAGCGGATGAGTCATGGTCGGGCTCACGGCTGGTAGTCGCCGCGCTGGGTCAGCAGGTCGCGCACCAGGTACAGTGCCGCCAGGGCGCGCCCCTCGCTGAAGTTGTCGGCCATCGCCAGACGCGAGATGTCGCGCAGGCTGAAGCGCTCGACGCGGATCGCCTCCGGCTCGTCGCCGGGCAGGCGCTCGGGATAGAGGTCGCGGGCCAGCACCACCTGGATGCGCTGGCTCATGTAGCCCGGCGACAGCGACAGGCCGGTGATGTGCTCGAGCTGGCGGGCGCCGAAGCCGGCCTCCTCCTTCAGCTCGCGGTTGGCCGCCGCCAGCACGTCCTCGCCCGGCTCGATCAGCCCCTTGGGCAGCGACAGCTCGTAGCCATCGGTACCGGCGCAGTACTCCTCGATCAGCAGCACGGTCTCGGCGTCCTCCATGGCCACCACCATCACCGCCCCGTAGCCCAGCCCGCGACTGAGCAGCCGCTCGTAGGTGCGCTCGACGCCGTTGCTGAAGCGCAGCTGCAGCTCCTCGACGGTGAACAGGCGGCTCTTGGCCACGATGGCGCGGGCGAGAACATCGGGTTTCTGGCGCATAAGCTGGACTCCTTGGCGTGGCCGACACGTTATCATAACGCGCCCTTTTTTCGACTCCCGGCAGAATGCCGCGCCGCCCGGCGGCTGCAGCGGCTGCCGCCCAGCCCGAGCCGCCCGCCCCCATGCCCCAGCTGCCCTGGAACCAGATCGACACCGTCCTGCTCGACATGGACGGCACCCTGCTCGACCTGCACTTCGACAACCATTTCTGGCTGCACCACCTGCCGCAGCGCTACGCCGACAAGCACGGCATCGCCCTCGAGGCCGCGCTGGCCGAGCTGCTGCCGCTGTTCCAGCAGCATGCCGGCCAGCTGAGCTGGTACTGCCTGGACTTCTGGAGCCGCGAGCTGGCGCTGCCGGTGCGCGCGCTGAAGGAGGAGATCGCCCACCTGATCGCCCTGCGCCCGGACGCCGACCGCTTCCTCGCCGCCCTGCGCGCCGCCGGCAAGCGCGTGGCGCTGATCACCAACGCCCACCGCGATTCGCTGTCGCTGAAGCTGGAGCGGGTCGAGCTGGCGCCATTCTTCGACCGCCTGATCAGCTCCCACGACTACGGCTTCCCCAAGGAGGACCAGCAGTTCTGGTTCGCCCTGCAGCAGGACTTCGGCTTCGACCCGGCGCGCAGCCTGTTCATCGACGACAGCCTGCCGATCCTGCGCAGCGCCCGCCAGTACGGCATCGCCCACCTGCTCGGCGTGCGCCAGCCGGACAGCCGCGGCGCGCCCAAGGACACCGAGGAGTTCGCCGCCGTCGACAGCTATCTGGCGTTGTGCACGGGGCTGCCCGCGACCTGAGCAAGAGCCCTCTGACCGGGGCATATCCGGCAAAGTTCCCGATAAAAGGCGGCAATGTGCGGAATTTTGCAAAACGCTGCCGCCCATCGGAACGGCTCTTGCCAAATGCCTCGTGCCTGCGCAGGATCGGCGCCGACATCCCCACGGAGTGATAGCCGCGATGAAATACGCCCCCCTCTTCCTGTTGTCCCTGACCCTGGTCGGCAGCTCCGCCTGGGCGGCCGACGGCAATGGCACCGCAGCCGTCGGCGGCGCCCTCGGCGGGGTGCTCGGCTCGGTGGTCGGCCAGGCGGTCGGCGGCAGCACCGGCGCAGCCATCGGCGCCGGCGTCGGCGGC